>JBEKTC010000237.1:0-7660 GCA_049516475.1 Candidatus Korobacteraceae bacterium
TAGGCCTGCGCGAACGGCTCGTAATAGCGAAGATAGGCTTCATGATATCGAGCCGCCGGCTCAGACCGCGGTAGCTCAGGCGAGCCAGCGATGGCCTGCAGCAGACTGGCGACACAGTCGGCGAAGCCCTGCTGTGGCTGATCAACCTGGTAGCGCCGCTGAATGAGTCGCAAAACGAGATCAAGCTGTGGGCCGGGACGCGCGGGTATGCCATCGAGATGAGGACGGAGCTTGCCTTCCAGGATCATGGTGGCGTACTGGGCCAGCAGTTGCGGAATCTGCGTGGTCTGTTGCGCCACAGTCAGTTCGTGCACGCGCCGGCAGACGGTTCCCAGCAGAAACAGCCGTTGCCAGAGCGGATAAGTGCGGTCCTGCAACAGATCGAGAGCGAAGTTGCGCATCTGCCGGACCAGCGCGGAAGAGCCTGAAACCGAATTCTGAGGTTGCTCTAATAAGAATTCATGATAGCGAGGAGCATCCTGCGGCGGTAGCAACTGCGGGCTCAACAGCACCAGGCGTGCCGCTTCAGGGCATGACAGATAGAGCGCCTTTTGCAACTTGCCGTCGAAGCGTACCAGCGCCCGGGGATAGCGCGCGCACGTCTTGGAAAGAAATTCCGCGCCATGTTGCTCTTGAATGCTGCAGAGGTTTCCGGCAGTGAGGAAAGGACACCGGTTGTCGGCCTTGAGCTTGATGCGAGCGTACTTGAAGTTGTCGCGACCGCTCGGATTCGACTCGATGTGCTCTGTTGCCGCGCGTCGCAACCCGGGTGTGGCCCGGTATTTCTTGTAGGTCGCCTTGTCCACATACACGCCCCAGCCCTGGCAGCAAGTATCCTCACAGTTCGAACCGAGACAGCGAAAACTCTCGGCATAGCGGGGCTGAAGCAGTTCGTTTGGCATTCCAGTAGAACTGTGCACCGGAGTTGCCAGACACCATTAGAAAATCTTTCACCACTGGATTTACCCGCACCCGTCGAGTATCCTGCCGTGTCCAGAGCCGCTGTTTGCTGTCAGTTGCCCTGGCGGCTCCAGTTCGCTCAACCAAGGGCAGTTATTGCATTCAATATTGTGGAAAGGATCGGCTAATGCAACGGAAAAGCCACGTCGTCGTTGTGCTTGTACTTTCCCTCTTTGGTCGCGGGGTCGGTCAGGACCAGGACCCCATCGCTCAACTGCGGCAGATGTTACAGTCGCACTTTACCGTCACCAAGCTCGCTCCCAACCAGATGGACATTGTGACGGCTGGAAGCGTCATGGTTCTGCACAAAGACGGTGTGCTGATGTGCAGTGTTTCCGTCCCCGGTGGTGTATCTTATGCGGCAACCAGCACCTATAAAGACGGGGCAGTATCTCATTCCATCGAACCCAGCGACGCTCCCAAAGCTATGCCAAATGGCCTGCGCTACGTTCAGCCGAGGGCCAATTGCGGCAGAGCGCCGAGCCGCACGGCAATGTCGGGCGATAAATACTGGATAACGAAGGCCTATGTGGATATGGGAAACGACCGGGTCGTCTTCCGACTCTACAGCGATCCGTATGACGACGTGCGCTATTGGGGAGAACTTCAGGTTCTCTTTCCCAAAGGTTCTATCCCGACGCCCGATCAGCTATTGAACACAATTTCCGAAGTGCTCACAGTACAATCCGACGATGCGGCGGCCGCCCAGCCCCAGCCCGCGCCCCAACCCAAGACGGTGCTGAAAGGCGACAGCATCGATCAGGTCGTCGCCACTCTAGGCAAACCGGAAAAGATCCTGCAAGTCGATACCAAGCAGATCTACGTTTACAAAGAAGTGAAGATCACCTTTCTGGATGGCAAGGTCTCTGACATCCAGTGAGGGTTTCGCCGCTGGCCCTGGATCTTGTCCCTGGGTGTGTGCTGCCTATCCTCGTTTGCGGGTGGTCGCAGCTTTTTTCCCGGCAGCTGGTTTTGCTCTTCCGCCCACGGCTCCCGGTGTTGCTTTCTTCTCTTTCGGCTTCCGGCCTGATGGCCCGGCCTCGGTACCCGCTTCCATCCCTTGTAGCGCTTCCAGCGCTGGCATCTTCTGCTTCAACTTCAGCACCGGCGCGAACAGGTCGCCATATTTCTTCGCTCGCTCCACCACTTCGCCCGCCTCGAACACCAGCAAACTCGGATCGCCTTTGGCCAGGCAGTGCTCGACTTCTTCCCACTTCACCGGCGTAGAGGCCGTGGGTCGCTCTTTGGCGCGCAACGAATACACGCACACCGTGGTCTTGTGATCGTCATTCTGACTCCAGTCCACAAGGACCTTGCCTGTGCGCAGCGACTTCTTCATATCGGAGACAACCATCTGCGGATGTTGCCTCTCCAACAGCCGTGCCAGCTCGTGCGCAAAGGATTTTGTCTGATCGTAGGTAAGGGCGGCATTCAGCGGAACATAAATTTGCAGACCCTTGGATCCTGAAGTTTTTGCGAAACTCTGCAACTTTAGACTTGCGAAGATGTCGCGCACCCACAATCCTACCTGGCAGCATTGCACAATGTTTGCGGGCGGTCCCGGGTCAAGATCGAAAACGAGGAATGTGGGCCGCAGGATGTCCTTGCCCATCGAGAGGCTGGTGTGTAGCTCGAGGTCGGCGAGGTTGGCCGCCCAGACTAGAGTCGCCAAGTCCTCAAAGACGCAATAGTCCATCCAACGCTTGTTGCCTTCGCTCCAGACGCGCGCCGTCTTCACCCATTCAGGACGGTGCGCCGGGCAATTCTTCTCGTAGAAAAACATGCCGTTCACCCCGTTGGGATAGCGCTTCATGGTGAGCGGCCGTCCGTGCAGATGCGGCAGCAACACGGGCGCGATGCGGACGTAATAGTCGATCACCTGTCCCTTGGTGAATCCGGCTTCGGGATAGAGCACCTTGTCAAGGTTCGACAGCTTCAGGTGCTTGCCTTCCACGTCAACGACGGTATCTTTTGGCATCGCTCCTCGCTTGCGTTTAGGAATGATGCCGTGTGCGGTAGGAAGTATGCAAGCGCCGCAAAAGGGGGTAATAGGTCAGTCTGAAATTGTGGTCAAGTGATCTTGGGTGGAGCACGCCTTCAGGCGTGCAGCAGGAGATCCTCTAAACGTCGGGCTTCAAGCCGCTGAGGTAAGGGGTAGATTTACCTCAGGCGCTGAAGCGCGTATCGAAGTGGGGCTGCAATGTGCACGCCTCAAGAGGCCGCTGAAAAAGTCGAGCACAGGGCCGGTTAGGGTAGTGCGGCGCTTCAGCGCCGCGTCGGGCGCTAACCATTCAAGCAGCCTTTAGGCTCTGAGGTACGTTCCGGGAAATCGCGAAACCTCGCTCCTCTAGCGGGTTTGAACGAAGTACCTCAGCGGCTAAAGCCGAATCGTGCTGACAGCGCCAACGCGGACCTAAAGGTCCGCACTACCCGACCCAGGCGTCAGATCGACTTTTTCAGCGGCCTGTCAAGGCGTGCTCCACCCGACCCAGAGGGCGGGGCCGTTCCCATTAGAAGACTGAGATCCTAGAGTTTGTTCAGCCCGTCGAGGGCTGCCACTTTGTAGGCCTCCGCCAATGTGGGATAGTTGAAGACGGCGTCGCGGAAATACTCGATCGTCCCGCCCATCGCCAATATGGCTTGTCCAATGTGGACGATTTCGGCAGCACGTTCGCCGATGATATGCACGCCTAGCAGCTTCAGGTTGGTGGGATCGAAGACCAGCTTCAGAAATCCTTGATCGTCGCCCAACATCTGCCCTTTTGCCAGTTCGGCGTAGCGCGCGATGCCTGTCTCGTATGGAACTTTGTCGTTGGTGAGCTGCTCTTCGGTCGCACCCACCATTGAGATCTCGGGAATCGTATAAACGCCATATGGAATCAGGTTGGGCGGCATGTTGCCGGAGATGCCGAAGATATGGCAACTGGCGAGCCTTCCTTGCTCCATTGATGTGCTTGCCAGAGCAGGGAAGCCGATGACATCGCCGGCAGCGTAGACATGCGGCACAGAGGTCTGAAAATTCTCGTTGACGATCAGCTTGCCGCGTTCATCCGGCACCAGGCCAATCGCCTCCAGGTTAAGCTGATCACTGTTGGCGTGTCTTCCAACGGCGTAGAGCAGCGCGGAGCCCTGGACCTTCTTGCCGCTTTCCAATTTGGCGAAGACGCGGTCGCGTTCGTCGTCGAAGCCTACCCGCACCACCTTTTCGCCGAGACGAAACACCGTACCGAGCTGGCGAAGCTGGAAGCACAGGCTCTCGACAATCTCGCGATCGACGAAGTCCAACACGGTGGGACGCTGATCAAGCAATGTGACTTTCACCCCCAGTGCAGCAAACATCGATGCATATTCCAGTCCGATGATGCCTGCTCCGACAACGATCAGCTCGCGCGGTAGGTCTTCCAGTTCGTGGACCTGGTCAGAGTCGAAGATGCGTTTGCCGTCGATGGGAATGTCGGCGTGGTGCGCGGGCCGCGTGCCGCAGGCAATGACGAAGTTATTGCCGCGCAGCAGTGTGTAGCCCTCTTCGTTGGCAACCTCCATGCTGTGGGCGTCGAGGAAGCGCGCATTGCCTTCGTAGACCGTGACGCGATTACGGCGCAGTTGCGCCTTGATGACCTCGATCTCGCGCGCCATCACAGAATCGGAGCGAAAGACGAGGTCCTGCATGCAGATGTTTTCCTTCAGCGCATAGCCTCGGCCATAGAAGGTACGCTGGCGCAGGCCACTCAGGTAGAGGATGGCTTCGCGAAAGGTCTTGCTGGGGATGGTCCCGGTGTGAACGCAGACGCCGCCAATGGTGCGCTTGCGCTCGATGACTGCGACCTTCTTGCGAAGCTTGGCCGCGCAGATCGCAGCCTTTTGTCCCGCCGGGCCGCTGCCGACGACGATGAGGTCATAGATGATGTTGTTGCTGGTTTCTGTCGCGGGCAAAAGAGTGATCTCCTGACTGCATTAGGCTGGCAGGATTTGAAGCTATCACCAAACGCGAGGCAGCGAAAGCAGGGAAGTACCGCGTTGCAACTTGACCTGCTGGCACTCCTGCTTTTGGGCTAGGATAGTCTAAATGGAATCTCCGTTGCGCGAACTCGTTGCGGACAGGGATCGTCTCGAGCTAAGTCTCGGAGATGCTCTAGACGTGAAGGGCAGCATTGTACTCGTTGTAATCACCTTCCTCGCAACCTTATCGGGGTCGCTCCTTGAATCGCCGGGCCTGGGGCGATATGGGGCGGTGTCCTTGCGGTTGTGAGTGTGTGGCCCCGCAACTACTATTTTCCAGATCTTCCTCAAAAATACGAACGTTGGATTGCCGACCTCAAAGCTTACTACGCTCAACAGCCCAATCAGGATAGTCTCGTGGAATCGACTGTGACCGAGGGGATTGTCGTCCAAGCGATGGATCGTGTTACGAGGAATCACAAAATCAACGGAAGTAAGTCGAGGTACTTGCAGTGGTCATTCTGGTTCACCCTAGGGTCATTGGCCATCGACTTGGTTACCCTGGCAGCGATCGGATTCTCTAAAGCCCTTTCTTAAAAGGCACGTTATCCGGCGGCCGTGGCGGATTTTTGGGCCGTGGCTGCTGTTGCGGCTGTTGCTGGGGTTGTGGCTGTTGTCTATGTCTCGGTTCCGTCATTCTGATTCACCCAAGAAGCTGTAATTATACGCCACAACCCTCATCTTTCGTGGAGCCCCGCCCAGCCCGTTTCTCCTGCCCGCTGGGATATACTTCAATGTTTGCCTACCGGCATTGTCCTAATCAGGAAGGAGTTTTCCTATGTCATCCGCAGCCGTTTCCTCCGCAATTTCTTATGCCCGCGAGAACCAGAAGCGCTTTCTCGAGGAGCTGAAAGACCTGCTGCGCATTCCCAGCGTCAGCACCACGGAAGAGCACAAAGACGACGTTCGTAAGGCCGCCGAAGTTGTAGCCGCCGATCTGAAACGGATTGGCTTCGAGAACGTTGAGATCATCAAGACGCAGGGACATCCGCTGGTTTACGCCGACTGGCTGCACGCTGCGGGCAAGCCGACTGCGCTGTGCTATGCGCACTTCGATGTGCAACCGGCCGAGCCGCTGGACGAATGGAAGTCTCCCCCGTTTGTAGATAAGGATGCGTACGCCGTCAAGGGCGAGGAAGCACAAGCTGCGAAGAAAAATTGGACAGAGCCGGCCGAGCGCAACGACAACATCTACGCGCGCGGCGCCGTCGACGACAAAGGCCAGCTCTGGATGCAGATGAAGGCGTATGAGTCGCTGTTCAAAGCCGGAGGCGGCAAGCTTCCCATCAATGTTCGTGTGCTCTTCGAGGGCGAAGAAGAAGTAGGCGGCGAGAGCATTGAGGAGTTCGTCAAGGCCAACGCCAGCAATGGAAAACTGAAGTGCGATTTTGCGCTGGTGACCGATACGGAGCTGTTTGCGCCCGATCTTCCCACGTTGTGCGTCGGCTTGCGCGGGCTGGTCTACACCGAGATCGAAGCGCAGGGTGCGAAGACTGATCTACACTCCGGTGTCTACGGCGGCGCCGCTCCGAACGCAATCTTTGGCCTCATCGAGATCATCAGCAAGCTGAAAGATGAAAACGGCAAGGTGCTGATCCCCGGTTTCTACGACGCAGTGCAGAAGCCGACGGACGACGAGCTAAAGGCCTGGGAGCATCTCCCGTTCAACGAAGAGGACTATCGCAAGGCTGAAGTTGGCTCCGATGTGCTGACGGGCGAGCCGGGATATTCGGTGTTGTATCGCACCTGGGCGCGGCCAACGCTGGAAGTTCACGGCATCGTCGGAGGCTTCCAGGCTCCGGGCGCGAAGACGGTGATTCCCGCTCGCGCTTCGGCAAAGGTCTCGATGCGGCTGGTGCCCGATCAAGACGCCGACGACATTTTCAAGAAGTACAGCGACTATGTAAAGAAGATCACGCCCAAGGGCATCAAGATCAACATCAAGATCCACAGCAAAGGCCCGGCTTGCGTGGTGAATACCGACAATCCGTACGCGCGCGCCGCGGTTGAAGCCATGCACGAGATCTTCAAGAAGGACACGGTCTACATCCGCTCGGGCGGCTCGATTCCCATCGTCACCCAGTTCGATAAGGACCTGAATGTTCCCAGCATCATGATGGGGATGGGCCTGCCGGACGACAACCTGCACGCGCCGAATGAGAAGTTCCACATTCCAAACTTCTATCGCGGTATCGAGTCGATCATTCGCTTCTTCCAGATACTGGGAGGGCAGTAGCCAGTTGCCAGTAGTCAGTAGCCAGTAGTCAGTAGAAGCAGTATCCCCCGCCCCTGCACAGGGTAGTGCCCTAATTTTGAAAAATAGGACGCTACCCGGCACCGTTGTGCCTTGACAACCCTGAACCACTTTCTTAGAATCCGGCCACCCAACCTTGGTTCGGCTCGTGAATAGCACCTAGGGGTAGGTTCACGAGACCCTTTTCACATCGGAAGGAGCCACCTATGGAAGCCAGACGAGTCCTACTCGCCAAGCCGTTCACTCTCGCTTTGGTGCTTGCCAGCTCTTTGGTTCTGGTGCAGAGCACGCGGGCGCAATCGTTCAATGTGATTCACAATTTCACCGGCGGTACGGATGGCGCCAACCCGCTCAACGGTTTGATGATGGGTGCAGCCGGCTCCATGTATGGCACAACCAGCGCGGGCGGAGCTCATAACAACGGCACGGTTTTCCGCATCGCGCCGA
>JBEKTC010000238.1:0-7618 GCA_049516475.1 Candidatus Korobacteraceae bacterium
GCGGCCTGGTAACGATTTCCGGCATCACCGGAGTCAACGTGGTGGCGGGTACATCGTACTTCTTGGTCCTCGGCCCTACGAACCTGACCTCGGCAACTTTTGACGCCTGGAACTTCAATACCACCGGCGCCACTGGCACCGATCTCTACGCCACGAGCGGATGCACGAACGGCAGCGGAAATAACTGCTCCTGGAATTCCAACGGCACACAGACGATCGGCGCTTTTGACGTCCTCGGAAGCACTGGTGCAAGCGTCCCCGAGCCATCCTCCCTGCTGTTGCTGGGAACCGGACTGGTCGGAGCCTTTGGAACCATTCGCCGCAAGCTGATGCGCTAACCCCTCGTTCAATCTTGAGAAAAGCCGGAGGATGCCTCCGGCTTTTTTCATTGGTTGCCGCAAGTAAGCATCTTGGTCGGAAATGGGGAAAATTTTGGGGATTCTACTGCAAGCTGTTGCACTTCATGCGAAATAATTTTGTTTATTATCAATAACTTAATGCGGACACAGGATTGCAATATGACTTGGATGTAGGTCTGTGCCTAGGACCTTGACTCGGGCGCGGGACTGCTGGGCAAGAGTGGTCTCTCTTGCCGGATTTGGGCTTTTCATCGAACATCTCGAGATGTTTCATTGTGAACGGAGGAACCCTTGAGTAAGAAATTTGCGTTTTCGCTTTGTCTAGTGGCCCTCGCTCTCAGCAGTCTGCCGGCGATGGCTCAATCAACATTCTTCTCGAACCTTGGAACCGGCACCGATGTGTACTACTGCTGCGAAGGCTGGACGATGGGCGGAACTGGAACTCTTGGCACAAGCTATACCTTGGCCGAGGAGTTCACCGCTGGACAGACCGGCAACGTTTCGCAGATCGACATTGGCGTTGGCTACGTCGAAGGCACGAATTCGTTCTTCGCCGCTCTCTATGAAGCCAGTGGCAACGCTCCGGGCACGGAAATTGCGCAGTGGAGCAACCTGACGATTCCCCAGTCGTTCGGTGGATGCTGCGGTCTGGCAACTATCACGGGCATTACCGGAGTGAGCCTCACTGCGGGAGACACGTACTTCCTGGTCATGGGCCCCACCAACCTCAGCAGCACGCTGTGGGGAGCTTGGAACTTCAGCAATAGCGGAACCGGCCAACTGGACTTCGCCACCAGCGGATGCCAGAACGGTAGTGGAAATGGCTGCTCGTGGAATGACGGTGGCGTCACGAACCAAGGCGCTTTCGACGTTCTGGGAAGCACTGGACCAACCGCCCCCGAGCCATCCTCCCTGCTGTTGCTGGGAACCGGACTCGTCGGAGCCTTCGGGACCATTCGCCGCAAGCTGAACCGCTAACCCTCGTCTAAACTTGAAAAAAGCCGGAGGATGACTCCGGCTTTTTTCATTACCAGTGACGACGAGTGGAGCACGCCTTCACAGGCCGCTGAAAAACTCAACAGCAGATCCCTCGTCGGCCTACGCCCCGGGCTAACTTCATAGCCGCCGCTGGCGCGGCTAGTTTGAAGCCAAATTTCGAGTGATCGGTCCACCGCATAATTAAGTCAAGCTATGCCGCAGACACCGCCGGGACTTGGCGAATTTTTCCCACTCTACCCAGCACTGCGATTCCCACCCCAATTCGCGCAACAGCGGCGCGAATCGGGGCCCCCGGTTTCGCTTCGTGCTGAGCTAGCTTATTTCGCGCCTACGGGCGCTTGATCTTCGGACTTCCTGCTCCCGTGCCGAAACGCAACGTTAGTTCTCATACAGACTCTATCGTCCGGGACCGAGGTTGAGATCGGTCATGCCGCGCAACAGGTCTCGTTGCTCCGGGGTGTAGTTGTTGCGAAATTCGTCGGAGTTCAACAGTTCATTGCGCGCAGAAGGAGGCATGCCGCGCAGCCTGCGATAGGCTTGCGAGACTTTACCCCGTTGGTCCTCGGGCAGATTGCGATATTGGCTAAACAGATTACGAGCCTGCTGCTGCTGCTGCGGCGTCATGTGCTCGAAGGTTTCCATCCGGTTCAGTATCCTGGCCTTCTGCTCAGGAGGCTGGCTATTGAAGCTGCGCAGGCGGTTGACCAACTGGCTCTGCCTCTCGGGAGGCAGGCGCTGGAAGTTGGGATCGTGCCGCAACTGCTGTTCCTGCTGAGAGGGCGGCTCTGCCATGTACTTGCGCAACCAGTCGCCATTATGCGGTCCCGGACCTTGGGGATGGAATGTGTATCCTCCATTCGAGATGGGCCGGTTGGGCGGAGCACTCTGAATGTGGGGACTGGGCGGCGGCGCGCTTTGCCGCGGCGGAGGCGATGGGGCTGCATAATGCTGCCACGGCGACCGGGCAAAGCCCGGCATCGCGCTGACGATCAGCATTGCGATCAGCGGCATGGAGTTGGCCAGGCGCACGATTTTTCTTACTTACTCCGTTGTTGAAGATTGCCCATCAAGCGCATCGAAGTCAGAAAACAGATCGGCATTCTTGTCGAGGTACTGCAAATCGCCCACTGCGCTTTCCGAGGCGTTCACGCGGACCATATTGTCATTGGTGGCGAGCGTATTGCTGTCACCGCGAAAGTGACCAATCTCCAGCAACCCGGCGCCCAGAGCGATCAGCACCGCGGCCGCAGCCGCCACCATGGGACGACGGAACCAGGCCAGCCAGCTCCGCGCCGGCGCCGCCACTTCGTCGCGCATACGCGCCCTCAAGCGCGTGCCGAAGTACGGCGACGGCTCGGGCGTTTGCCACTCCTCCAGCAGCGTCATGGTCTGCTGCAACGCAGCCAGTTCCTCCGCACAAGCCGCGCAGGTATGCAGATGTTCCCGCATCTCGGCCGAAACCGTTTCCGGCCCGCCCAGCACCGCATCCATGAATTCCTGACGAAGTTTTTCGCACTGCATAACCACACCCATTTCCTGCTAATTGCCTATATAAACTGTTTCAATGTTTCACGCAGCGTTTCATACGCGCGGAACAGCAGCGACTTGGTTGCCGATTCGCTCAGCTTCAGCACCGCCGCAATCTGCTTGTAGTCCATGTTCTGATACTTGTGCATCAGGACGGCCATACGCTGCCGCTCGGGCAACGCCTCCACCTGGTGCCGAATTGCGGCCAGCCGCTCCCGGCGCAGAATGATTTGCTCGGCGTTCAAGCCGCCATCGGCAACGTCAACCGTCATACCGGTATCGGCATCGGGCTCGTCGATGTTGACCGTGTTCTCCGGGCGCTCATGCTTGGTGTCGCGCGCGTGATTCACGGCCAGGTTCGTCGCAATACGATATAACCAGGTCGTGAACTTGGCGCTGGCAGCATAGCCTTGCCGCGAACGATAGACCCGAAGGAACACTTCCTGAGCGAGTTCCTCCGCGACCGCCTGATTGTGGGTCATGCGATACATGAAGCTGATCATCGGCCGCCGGTATTTGCCGACCAGATAATCGAAGGCGGAGTCGTCGCCTGCGGTCACGCGTAGCATGACCTCGGCATCGCTCAGCATCTCTAACACGACAGGTTCAGCCAATTCGCCCCGCATGGCCGCCGATGGCGTAGTTCCCTGAGCGACGCCTCCAGCTAGCACGGCTCGATCTAGTGCGATGCTGCCCACATTCCTTGTAACCCTTGGCGTGCCAGAAAGTTGCCCCATTACGGCTGGGGTTCCTGGCACTCTACCCGGCTTCCGGGCGGACAGGTGATGGCCTAAAGCATCGCAACGCTAAAACCAGTATTATGCACGAGAGGCCGCACGGCGGATACCTATGACTTTGACACGAAATGTTTTGCTTTGTTGCCTTGCACTGCTGCCGGGGACGCTGAGCGCCATCGCGCCCGCTGCGCAACAACAATCCTCTGCCCAGGAAAGCTCTCCCGCCGCGGACGCTCAGAGCCCCGTCAACGCTGAAGGCCTTACTTTGAGCGAGCAGGTCTCCAAGGACGTGCTGGAGCCTCTGCGCATAGGCATCGTGTCGCAGAACATAAAACAGGTGCTGTCGGTCTTCGATCAGAAGGAGTTGAGCAGCTACTCCGACTTGCAGCAACAGCTTAACGCTTTCTACCTCCTGTATAACGAGGTGCGCTTCCGCTATCAGCTTCTCCAGGTGGAGGCGGACAAGGACCACGGCTCAGCCACGGCGGAGGTCACGATGGATGCACTGCCATATCAGGAGATGCAAGTGCCGGTGCGGCGCAGCGTGCAGATGCGCTTTCAGTTGAAGCTGGAACCCAAGGGCTGGAAGGTGACGGGATTCAGCCCGGCTGATTTCTTCGGCCCGGAGTACGGCCCGAGGTGAAGTTAGCAATTAGCAATCAGCAGTCAGTCCCGAACGAGCCCGACGCTAAGTGCCGGTTGCCAAGTGCTAGTGTGGTGAGTCAGAAGTTCGCTCAGTAATTCAGAGAGCACCTTGCACACCGACCGCAGGGCCTGAAGGCCGGATTCTATAAGGCCGCAGTTCGGCACAGCTGAAGCTGTGCCCTGACACAAAGCTCTGATTTCGTGCAACGTACTTCCAACTCGGGACACTCGGCGCTGACTGCTGATTGCTGACTGCTAACTGCTAATGAAGCGCGATTACCCTGAACATCCCATCATCGGCGTGGGCGCCGTGATCGTCGAAAGCGGCCGGGTGTTGCTGGTGCGGCGCGATACCGAACCACTGCGGGGAGAATGGTCCGTTCCCGGCGGTATGCTGGAGCTGGGCGAGAAGCTGCGCGATGGCGTGCGCCGCGAGGCGCTGGAGGAGACTGGCGTCAAGGTCGAGCCGGGCGAGGTTCTCGACGTCTTCGACAGCATCTTTACCGACGGGCTGGGCAAGACGCAATATCACTACGTGCTGATCGATTACCTCTGCCGGGTGATCTCGGGCGAGGCGCAGGCGGGCAGCGACGTCAGCGATGTGCGCTGGGTCAGCCTGGAAGCTCTGCCCGCGATGGGGCTGCGGGAGCCGGTGGAGCAGGTTGTGCGCAAGGGGCTGGAGCGAGCGGGAAAGAGATGATGGTTCATCTGTCAGGGAGTCGGGTGACGTCTGCCTTCGCGTGAGGCGACGGAGGTTGGGGATGCCGTGTGGCCCTGTTGACATCCTGTTGTGCCGCCCCTAAAGGGGCTCAAATTCTAAGAGAGAGCCCACCCAGCACTCCGCGTGCTGGGCTATCCGGTTACAGTCCTGCTTTGCAGGACTCGAGACCCTGAAGGTCACACCAGCTATGGAAGCAGGCCTGACCGGTCATGTGTACCCGTTACAGGAATTGGTCAATTTACGGGAAACAAAGGCACTTAAAGTTTTGTAAAGTTGATTGCAACTCAAGACAATAGGGGCTAGTCTGTATACGCGGATGGGTAAATCCTGAGCCAACCGCGATGTCCATTGGATGTCGTAAGCGCGGTGTAAACGCGCCGGACTCAGGGTCCATCCACCAGACACATGACAAAGGCTCCCATTGCGGAGCCTTTTGTTATTTATGATCCCTGCGCCCCCGTTAACGGCACTATTCTACATCGACGAAAGCGGTGACTTAGGGTGGACGTTCACTTCTCCCTATGGTGCTGGAGGTTCTAGTCGCTATCTCACGATAGCTGCGATCTGTGTGCCTTCCGAAAAAAAGCACATCCCGAAGCGCGTAATCCGCGATTTGTACAATATGTTCAAATGGCCTACGAGCGTTGAGAAAAAGTGGGCGGATATGACGCATGGTGAGCGATGTGAGTTCTCCAATGCGGCATATTCGATGTGCGTAAAGAACCCGGATATTTTCTTACATGCGATTGTGGTTAAGAAAGAAAACGTCCAGGCACACATCCGCCACGACAGCAATAAGCTGTACAACTATATGCTGCGGCTGGCGCTGCTGGACCGGATGGCGCAGTGCCAGCGCGTGATTCTGGTTCCCGACCCCCGCTCTATCAAAGTGAAAAGCGGAAACAGCCTGCATGATTATCTCTTGACTGAATTGTGGTTTTCCAAAAAGGTCACGACTGATCTTCAAACGTGCCCAGTAGCCAGCGACAAATGCGCAGGAATACAGTTTGCCGACATGCTCGCTGGCGTTGTTCAGGGGCGTTTTGAGTTTGGCCGATTCGATTGCTTTTTGACATTGGTATCGAAGCTAACTTTGAAGCGGCTTTTCTTCTAAATTTCAAACTGCACCACTACCAGATGGCGTCAGAACTTGAATGGCAAGTGGGTTCGGATGGCAAGAAAGAGTGCTCGCAATCCCCCCGATGGTGCCAAATACCAGTTGACTTTCCGCACCCTGAGCGGAGAGTATTTTGTTAAGAGGAGAACGCCATGCGACGGACGATCTTATGGGTGGGGCTGATTTTGTTTTTGGGTTTGGCAGCGGTCGGGGCGGGGGCGCAAGCGGCGAATTCCGCCCAGACGCCGACGTCGCAAGCGCCACAAGCTCCCGCCAGCTCATCGCCCAGGGTCCAGAGTCCACGCGCTCCCAATCAGCAAGTTGCCCCCGACATGGTCTGCTTCGGCTACTATCCGAACTGGAGCGTGCAGTTTGTAAATGGCGAGGCGCGCTACCTCGGCGACAACGAGCCTAATCGAACCTTCCTCGGCGACTTCTATTGGGTCCCGGAAGACAACGCCTGGGACTGGCACCGTGCCAACGGCCTTGCGCCCGCCAATGGAGGCTATGCCCTTTCGGCCTCGATCGAGAGGACTGCCTGTAAGGATACCGTGTTGAAGACAACCTTCCCCTACTCGGCGGAGGTGAACTTGCCGCAGGGAACGATCGTGAGCGGGTGCTGCCGCAAGCTGAAGCCGGGCGAAGCGCCCGTCGGCAGGCACGGAGTGCCGCAGCAACAGGTAGCGCCGTCCGCTGCGCAATCACCGTCGCAACCGCCGTCGCATTAAGGCGAGCTCACGGCCCTTCTCGCGACAGCATGATCACATCGTGTTCCTTGTAGGTCGATCGCGCGTACTCGCGATAACCGCATTTCTCCGCGACGCGAATCGACGCCAGATTTTCCGGTTGGATCAGGCAAGCTGTCTTGATCGCGCCGAAGTGTTCGTCTCCCCACGCGATTACAGCGCGAACTCCTTCCGTTGCGTAGCCCTTGCCGTGAAAGCGGGGGACAAGGATCCAACCGATTTCCGGAATGCCGTCGAGTGAAGGCTCAAGCTCGCGCTTGAAGTCGGCGAAGCCCAACTCGCCTACAAACTCGCCTGAGTCTTTCTCCTCCACTGCCCAAAAACCGAAGCCCAGCATGGCCCAGTGCCCGATATAGCGCAGCAGACGCGCCCAAACTTCTTCGGGCGTTTGCGGCTTGCCAGTGGTGTGGCGGGTGACGATGGGGTCGGCCCACATTGCGGCGGAGGCGGGGAAATCGTCGAGGCGGTGGGCGCGCAGGCGGAGGCGCTCGGTCTCCAGGACGGGAACGTTCACGACAGGATAGACGGTTTGTTGCATGGATGACCTCGTGCCATGAGCGTCGAGCCGCGGAGCCGAAGACATTTCGACACGCAGGTCCTAGCCCTGAACTCGAAGCTCGGAGCTTCAAAGAAAAAGACCCGCAGCGCGCGGCGCCAGGCGGGTCCTTTCCGGTTAGCTGTTGGAATTGGCCTGAGGCTGTCCACTCTACGTGGCCCCAGCGGCAGACACCAAAAACCAGGAGTCTTGCGAGGATTTAGAGCGGAAG
>JBEKTC010000239.1:0-12711 GCA_049516475.1 Candidatus Korobacteraceae bacterium
AGGGCGGCCACAATGGTTCCGTCCTGGTTCCAAGTGCCGCCGCGTCCCAGCGTCGAACCGCAAATCGTGACCGGCGTGCCACCGCTCACTTCGATTCGTTTTAGTTTGTCGTCGGTAAAGAAAGCTATCGAGCGGCTGTCGGGTGACCAGAAAGGAAACGTCGCACCTTCAGTGCCAGGAAGCGCCCGGGGAGCGGTTGAATCAAGCGACCGCAGATAGAGTTGTGCGCCCCCAGCTGCGTAGGCCGAAAAGGCGATGTAACGACCGTCGGGAGAAAGCACCGCTGGGCCGCTGTGATCGCCTGACAGGTTGAACTGCATCTTGTCGGGGGGATTGATCTCGACACGCAAAATCGGAAGTTGCTTCTGGTACGTCTCATCCAGGAAGAACAGCGCTGCTGCTGCCACCACCGCGAGCATTCCAGCCAGAAGCCAAGCCAACATGTTACGCGGTTTGCGCGGTGCAATCGTCATCGTCGGCGCGCTGACCTGCGATGTGCCGTCGGCAATCTGCTTTAGTTGCAGCTTGACGTCGTGCGCCGTTTGCCAACGCTCGTCCGGGTCCTTCGCCAGACAAGTCTTGATCAGCCGCTCCAGCGCGGGCGGCGTCATCGGTTGCATGGAAGAGATCGCAGCCGGTTCGCGCTCCAGCACCGCAGCCATCGCGGTCGCCGCCGTCTTGCCCTCGAAGGCCCGGTTTCCCGTGACCATCTCGTACAGCACCGCACCCAGAGCGAAAATGTCCGAACGTGCGTCGGCTTCCCTGCCCTCGATCTGCTCGGGCGACATATATTGGAACGTTCCTACCACTGTGCCCTGCGCTGTGAGGGGATGGCTTCCCGGAGGCGAGCTCAGATTAGCTGTCAGGCCGGATGCCGCGGCCGGAACCGATGCCTTTGCCAGACCGAAGTCCATCAGCTTGGCTCCGGTCTTGGTCAGCATGATGTTGCCGGGCTTCAAATCGCGATGCACCACGCCGCTGCGATGTGCCTTCTCCAGGCCGTCGCATATTTCGATCCCGTATCGTAAGACCTGCTCAACCGGCAGAGGCCCCTTGCTTAAGCGGTCGGCCAGAGTCTGGCCTTCCAGGTATTCCATCACCAGGTAATCGATCCCATCCTGGTGTCCGACGTCGTGGAGCGTGCAGATATTTGGATGATTCAGCGATGAGATCGTTCGCGCTTCACGGTCGAAGCGCTGCTTGGCCTCCGCGTCTTCCGAAAGATGGGAGGGAAGAATCTTGACTGCAACGCTACGGTCCAGGCGCGTATCGCGGGCGCGGTAGACCTCGCCCATGCCGCCAGCGCCCAGAGGCGATAGAATTTCGTAAGGGCCAAGTTTGGTGCCAGAGGTAAGTGCCATCGGTGCGCGAATTATACTTTATTCACTCGAAAGACCTGTTATGCATCGGCGCCGGGAATTTACCCATCTCGGTGCATTTGGCAACTGCTTTTGGCCCGCCGTCCGGCTTCGAATCTTCTCTGACCGCAGCAGCGAAGTAGCTCAATTTCATTTCAATGCCCCCACTAACTGCTTCAAGATAACGATCAGCGGAATCTCCGCCACAACCACCGGCAACGCGGGAATGGCTACCGAAAGAGCCAGGGCTATCAGCGCGCTGCGGTCTGTGGGAAATGGCTTCATTTCCTCGATCCGGTCGTACGCCTGACCAAAATCGCACAGCGTGCTGATTTCGGCGGCGTCGAGTAGTTCTTCTTCGCGGCCAGCCCGGTGCAGAATCCATTTTTCATGGAACTCGGTGCTTTGCATCTGTCCCAGGATCGCGTACTCCAGGATTCCCTTGCGACGCACCGCCGCCAGTCGTGGAACAAAGAAAACCAGCGGCCCCAGGGCCACCACCGCAACGATGACCACGAGCACAATGGCAGGTATTGCGAAGCTCGCCAGGTGCGCGCCTTTGTGCAGTATTTGGTTGCGGAACGTGGCTCCGATGACTGCGGCTGTGGCGAACGAGATGGGCGTGAACGCCAGCGGCGTCATACCTAGAAAACCCAGTCCGCCATTTTCATCCGGGTGGGTGGCGACCAGATGCAAATTCAATCTCGATACCTTGAAGGCGAAGACTGTCCAGAGCAGCCACTTCCAAAGATTAAGCCCCAGCAGAAACTGGAAGATCGTTCCACTCACTAGAACTGCGTACCAGCCCGCTAGCGTCAGGTGGTAGCTGTCGCCGACACTGTAGGCCAGCCAGGAACTGTCGCCCACAACACTCCTGAACGAGACCGCCGTGTGAATCGCAATGAGTACTAAGATGATCAGCTCGGGCAGAAAAGAATCGCGCAACTGGATCACCTTCGCGATGATGGCATCCAGTTGAGCCAGGTCCGGCCCCTTCAGCAGGCCTGCGTCGTAGATGTGTCCCACCATCTTGCGGAACGACGATTCCATAATCGGCTGCGCGATAAGCAGCACCGGCACAGCAATCAGCATTCGCGAGTTGATTCTGTAGTCCTTCAGGACGAATAGGAGACCGCCCCGGTCGGACAGGAGCTTCATCAGAAGCAGTGGCACCCATCCGACGGCAATCGCGAAGATAATGCGACGGCCGACATTCCAATCGTTCGCACCAATGAGGCGCGACGACTGTTGAAGCCGGTAGAACGGACCACCGCGAATCAGGGACACGTCAACTCGGTCGGCGGTGGGTGAATCGCCTTTGGATTGATTATCGACCATCGCCCTCAGCAATTCTTCCTGACGATCTTACGGCTTCTATCGCTCTCTCAGAAACCGCGCTTTGCGGAGCTACTCTTCTGGTCCCTCGGTTTCGGCGCGAACTTCTCCTCGCTGGATGGCATCGACCAGCGTCTGGTGGTCGCGCTCCGTTTGATCGCCGTAGCTCTCGGCCCACTCCGCCAACGCCTCATCCAACACGCTCGCGTTTCCGCAGTACCCGGCGATACGCGCCGGATCGCCGGTTCGCGAATGAGCCCGCGCCAGGATGGTCCCGCACGCCCAGACATAAAAGTTAAAAGATGCTCCGGTAAGCCACTCCACCGGTATGGAAGCTTTCAGGTTCTTCATCTGCCGAACATAGTAGTCCCGGCCATCAATCGAGGTGTATCCGAGCATTGGATCCGAAGAAGCCTGCATGGCTCGTTGTCCCGTCAACACGCGCTTGCCGTGGTGGCGAAACTCAGGCGGCAGAGGAGGAAGATACGGCGCATGAGCAGCCTCTACCGATTCCTTTACCTGTAAGAAAAGTGGATCGGCATCGCCATTGCCAAACAGCAGCACCAGATAGGCTCGGGTTCCCACCGAACCTACTCCCACGACCCTGTGCGCTACATCCGCCACATGATACCGGCCCAGCATCAGCCGCCGCTCCAGCGGCAAAGTCTGCGCATATTGATTCAGCGCCCGCAGGACAGTTCGCATGTTGGAAGGATCCACGCGAGTCAGGACAGGCGGATCGTCGCGAAACCGCCATGTTCCATCGCCGGCGCGCTCGGCAACTTTGGGCAGTAGATGTATATTGTCGGTGCGCTGCGCCTTGGCGAGCACCTTGCTGATCACGGCACGCGACTTAGGATCGGGCTTGCCGATAGGATTGTCGCGTCCCGGGTAAGCGTGCAGGTACCAGGTCTCCAATACTCCCATCTCCGTCAGTCGCCTTACATTGAAACGGTAACCGGCTACGCATCGCCGGACGGCTGCCGCGCGCTCACGCCGGTTAAGGCCGTTCTGGCGGCCCGCCACATTCACGCTGGCCACTAGCCGTTTCAAGTCCCATTCCCACGGACCAATAATAGCCTCATCAAAATCGTTCAGGTCGAAGACCACCTCGCGCTGCGGCGTGCCATACATACCGAAGTTACTGAGGTGGGCATCGCCGTCCATAACCACCGGGATGCCGCTTACCGGCGAAGTAGAAAGGTCGGACGCCATTACGCAGGCCGATCCTCGCAGAAACGCGAACGGCGAGGTGGCCATGCGTCCCATGCGCAGAGGAACTAAATGCGCCTGTCGCCCCTTATTGTTTCGGGCCAAAAGCTGCAACGGGTCAGGGCGGTTCTTGCCCGGCTTCCATTCTGCGTGCGACTCGCGAGGAACAGCGCGGCGCAGTGCCTTTCCTTCAGCTCGCCGTTGTTCCCACGGCACCAACTCGCTGCCTAAATCGAATTTTGGCAGTGATTCGATCTTTGCTATTGCCATAATCTCCTCCAGATTCTGACGGCGAGACTTTCCGAAGAGGAAAGCCTCGCATCAAACAGCACGATAGGCTTGGTGACTAGTCGTTTGCCTCTGACATCTGCTGCATTACCTGATCGAGGTTGAAGCTGGCCGGCTTCTGCCGTGGAGGAAATTCCTTGAAGCTGGTCAGCCACTTCCCAACAAAGGCTTGTGCCGGCGTGAGCAGAAAGACCCGGTCGAGCCGCCAATGCGTATAGTCGATCGATTCCATTTCGGCCCTCTCGAAAGGATCGGCGTGGAGGTCGAACAGCTTGGGTACGCGCAACTGAACGAAAGGCGTTTCCCAAACCGAAAATCCGTGAGCGGGCTGCTCCAGGAACAAGGCCTTCCACCTGTCGTAACGCAAGGCAGCCAGCTCGCCGTCGTCCGTCCAATAGAGAAACTCGCGACGAGGGTCGACCTGCGTGTCGCCTTTGAGATACGGCATCAGGTTGTAGCCGTCCAGATGGACTTTGAACGTCTTGTCGCCTGCCTGGTAGCCGGTCAGCAGCTTCTCTTTGATGTCAGGTACGCCCGCCGCTGCCAACAGTGTGGTCGCCCAGTCCTCATGCGCGGCCACGTCGTTCACCATCGTTCCCGGTTTGATCACGCCCGGCCAGCGAATCACAAACGGTACGCGATAGCCGCCTTCCCAGCTCGTATTCTTCTCGCCGCGGAAGGGCGTGGTTCCACCGTCGGGCCAGCTCATCACTTCCGCCCCATTGTCGCTGGTGAAGATGACGATGGTGTTGTCGGCAATGCCGAGATCATCGATCTTCTTCAGGAGCACACCGATGTTGTCGTCGAGTTGGGTCATGCCGGCGCCATAGAGGCCCTTCTCGTTTTCCATGGCCGCATACTTCGGTGGCAGGTGCGTCCAGATGTGCATGCGGGTGGTGTTATGCCAGATGAAGAATGGCTTGCCCGCTTTCACCGCGCGGTCCATATCTTCAAGCGTAACCGCCAGGAACTCGTCGTCGGCGGTCTCCATGCGTTTCTTGGTCAGCGGGCCGGTGTCTTCGCACACCTGCTTGCCCCAGGGGCCGAAGCGCGCATCGGAAGGAGCGGGATTGTCGGTCCGAAGCGCGCATCGGAAGGAGCGGGATTGTCGGTTGCAGTGGCTTTGCACTTGAACACGCCGCGCGGACCGAACTCCGCCTTGAAGGACGGGTTTCGCGGGTAGTCCACGTTTTCGGGTTCTTCCTCGGCATTCAAGTGATAGAAGTTGCCGAAAAACTCATCGAAGCCGTGCACGGTAGGCAGGAACTCGTTGCGATCGCCCAGGTGGTTCTTGCCGTTCTGGAAGGTCATATAGCCTTGCGGCTTGAGCAGATCGGCAATCGTTGGGTCTTCTTTCTGGAGTCCGAGCTTCGACCCCGGCAGGCCAACCTTGAGCAGACCGGTGCGAATCGGGCTCTGTCCGGTGATGAACGCCGCGCGGCCGGCCGTGCAGCTCTGCTGTGCGTAGTAATCGGTGAAGAGCGCGCCTTCGTGGGCGATGCGGTCGATGTTAGGCGTCTTGTAGCCCATCGCGCCCAGGTTATAAGCGCTGATGTTGAAGTAACCCACGTCATCACCAAAGATCACCAGGATGTTTGGCTTTTTCTGCTGTGCGTTGCCGAACGTGGGATTCAGGAACAAACACAAACTGAAAACCAAAGCTGTTGCGATTTTGCGGAAAGTCATCTTGTTCTCCCTATTGCTGAGGTGTCGGCCGATATTGTTCGGCTTGTGTTAAGACCTACTTGGCCTTGGCTCCAAAGGTGAATCCGAGGCCGGTGGTAAACAGGATGTCGTTGTTCTTATTGCCGAGCACGGGCTGGCTGAAGTAACGATCGTTGAAGAGCATGTTCGCGGTCATCCAGCCGTTCAACTTCGTGCTGATGCCAAAGTTTCCGGTGACACGGTAGTTGCTCGTCTCATTCAGCGAGGGCAGGTAGTAAAGGTTCTGCATGATCGTGGTACGGGGGCCGAGCTTATACGCGAACTCATCGCCCAAGGTGGCCGTTATCAGATTGTTCACCTGGTAAGTCGGTCCGCTGCTGAAAGATTCACGAGTGTATCCCAGACCGAAGAGCAGATCCAGCGTGGTCTTCGCGCTTGCGATGGCATGGAAGCCCAAGCCCCCGCCCGGCATCAGGCGATAGTTCAGGTCCTGGAGTTCGTCATAGCCGCCGGCGAACACAGCATAGGCGAACAGCCGCTTGTTGATGTTTCGGTCGTAACGAATCGCCCCCTGGAAGGAATTTGCGCTTGTGGTGTGCGTGCTCCCGTCGGTGGTATAGATGGAGGCAGCGTCAATCACCCATGCGTCCTTGGTGGTCTTACGCGTAGCGTCAAAGCCGAGCGCGACGTTGGTCGTATCGCTGTTGCCGCGTGCCAGAGCCAGACCAAAATTGCCTCCGCCGGTCCAACCTTCCATCATGCCGGGATGCAGCGACTTTTCGTAAGCCGCCTGGTCGGCGGGCGAGCGCATCACCGCGACGTCAGACTTCGCCATCGTCTGAGCGCCCTGCGGCGTGGTCACAACATAGTCGGCACCTTGACTCTTTACCGTGCCAGTGACGGTTTGCTGATTCGATTTAGTGACGACCAGGGGCTGGTCCGAGATGAACTGGTCCACCGAATCCCAGTCGATCGCTACGTCTCCGGCATAGGCCGTCTTCAACACCAGCTTCTTGCCGTCCATACTGACAATGGTCCCGGTAAGATGGTCCCCGTTCTTCAGAGAAACCTGCTCGGCGTTCGCAATCGCGCCGGTACAAAGCAACAGCGGCAGAACAAATGTCGTGAGTTTCAGCACAATCAACCTCTCTCCCAGAATTTGAAATTCGTAGCAAGTGCGCCACCCCTCACACTGTCGCTGCCGAAGGGTGGCGCTCGTGATTACGCAGTATGCGCAGCCGCAGTGGCGCCTGCCGCCGCCGTGCGGACCATGTAATGCTGTTCCGGCACGGCAAAGCCAGCCTGACCGAACGCGTCTTTGATCAGTGCGTTGGTGGCGAAGTAGACCTGCCAATAGTCCTTGTTATTGCAGAAAGGACGGATCGCCAGCACCGGACCGGCCAGGGTGAAGGTCAGGATCTCGACGCTGGGCGCCGGATCCGTCATTACGTTGGGGATCTTCGCCAGCCCTGCCTTCAGGATCGCGATCGCCTGATGGGGATCGACACTGTGCGACAACTGGGCCTGCAAATCGACACGGCGAAACGGATTGGTCGAGAAGTTCTGGATGACGTCGCCGAGGATTTTTCCATTGCCAACAATGTTCCGGATATTGTCGAGGGTGTTGATCGAGGTTACGAACAGTCCAACTTCTTCTACCGTGCCCATAACTCCACCCGCCAGGATGAAGTCTCCCACCTTGAAGGGCTGCAGAATAATGATGAACACGCCCGCGGCGAAATTACCCAGCAAGCCGCTCCACGCCATGCCAATGGCAACGCCGGCGGCGGCAAGCAGCGCGGCGAAGCTTGTCGTTTCGACCCCGAAGAAGCCCAGGATCGCAACTACAAGGACAATATTCAGAATGGCGGCGACCGTATTATTGATGTAGCGAATCAGGGTCGGATCAATCTTCTGCCGCGTCATCGCCTTGCCAATCATGCTGATCGAAAATCCGATCAGCCAGCGGCCCACGATCCATAAGGCGATCGCTTCCACAACCTTGATGCCAAGTGCGATCAGCAGCCCATATCCCTGCTGCGCCAGACTGCTCATGTGGGTGAAGTCCATAATCACTCTCCTCCAGAGTTAGGGCCGCGAAGATCGCAGCCGCAGATTCGCGGTCTGTGGACCGCTCAGTTTGCCTTCTTTTGTTTCCACTCAACCGTAGTGGTGTGAAGCACCAGGTGGCTGTAGCCCGACAGCACCGGTGCCGCCGACTGCCAATCCTGAATCAGCGCAAATATGGCTGAGTTTCCCGGCTGCAGCAACGCCGCTACATTCCTCACAAAATCCTTGTCCAGCGATGGATCCTTTAGCAAATCGCTGGCGGCCGAGTTTATGCCACGAAACTCAAAGCTGACTTCAGGTGTGCTGGACACCGGAGCGTGCGGCAGCGGCACGATCGCACTTAGAAGCGCTTTCCAGCGCATCAGATCATCCACGCCGCTGCCAGTATCCAGCATCTGGCTGTGCATCACCCGCAACCTGCCATCCTGTTCAACTTCCACAGCGATGGCATTGCACAGATTCGAGGTCTTTCAACTTCCGGCCGAGGGCAAGAGCAATAAGGAGGTCGCTGACCACCTTGGCATCTCCACCCGCACCGCCGAAGGACACCGCGCTGGGATCATGCGCAAGCTGAAGCTCCATTCTCTGGCGGAACTGATTCGTTTCGCCGTCCGTAACGAAATTGTCCAAGCATAACTGAGCGCCCGATCGTTTCGGCTCGAATGCCAGCCACCGCTTTGGAAGCGACTGCGTGGCTCCTAACTTACCGCAAGTCGTCCCGTACTCGCTTCGGTTCTTCCTCTACCGGGATGTTTGCGGTGTTCATGCACGAAGTTCACCGCGCCCGACGAACAGTATCCAGGTTGGCGAAGAATCAAGACAGTGCCGAAACAGTTTACTGATGCGATGGCAAAACTGGAAGAAGCGCTGCCTGATTCCTTATCTCTCAACGAAGTGTTAACAAATCGCTGGAAGGCCACGGCATCCTCTGTCGTCAACTAGCGCGCTTTCAATGAGACGGGATGGAGGCCCTGGGCAGAGTCGAACTGCCGACCAACGGTTTAGGAACTCGGAAACGGCCTCTGAAAACAAGCAAGATATAGCTTCTCAGTCGGAAAATTCCGGCAAAGTCCGGCAAAATCCGCAACCCTCGCGCAACCAAAACAACAACAAATCAGGGGGTGACCAATGAACCTCCGCACGAACCTGCACCTAATCTGCACCCGCGCCAACAAGCTTCACCGCAACTTCATTGGATGCGTAAGATAGCTGGATTCGTCAAGTATCACTGACGGTTTACAAAACCGACAGCTAATCAGCGGGTGAATATGTACGGGCAGCGATCGGTGACGAAGCCTGCACCTAATCTGCACCCGCATCCCAATAGCTCTATAGTTATCAGCAGCTTAAACCGCATCTCTGACGGTTTTACGAAACCGTTAAAGAGCGCAAATTGTATACGATATGTCTTTCGACTAGTCGGGCGCGCTTCTGTGCGTGAAGCCTCCATTCATCATCGTCATGACGATTGGGGTGGCATGAATCTCGCGTACTGGAACGTCGAAGAGATTCTCTTGCAAGACGGCGAGATCGGCGAATTTCCCGACCTCGATGGATCCAGCATTTTTTTCCAAACGCAGCTGGTAAGCGGCGTCGAGCGTATTTGCGCGCAGCGCTTGAGCGAGGTCGATCCGCTCGCTAATCGGTGATAGTGGCTGGGCATCCGGTTTTCCGATTTCCTGGCGCGTCAAGGCGACCTCGATCGCATCGAGCGGCTTGTAGGTGCTGTAGTAACTCGCCGCAGGCCAGTCCGTGCCGAGGGTGAATCGTCCGTGTGCGCGCAGAATCGAGTTGTACCGGAAAAGGTGGTCAGCGCGCTTTCCCAATCGCTTTTCCGCGATGTCGACCATAGCTGGATCGAGAACCGCCCACTGAGCCGAAGATTGGGCGGTGACTCCGAGTTTGGCAAAGCGCGTCAAATCGGAATCGCTGACCAGCGGGAGATGTGCCAGGGAATGGCGGCGGTCGCGCGGGGGATTGGCCGCCATTGCCTCCTCAATGGCATCGAGCACGAGGCGAACCGCGCCGTCGCCGATGACGTGGCAGTGCACGTCGATACCCTCGCGGTCGGCGGTGCGAACGATTTGCTTGATGCGGTCGGCCGGAAGGAGCGTCACGCCTTTGGTGTCGGGCTTGTCGCTATACGGCTCAAGCAGGTACGCCGTATATGGCTCGAGACCGCCGTCGATGTTGAGCTTGAGTACCGACGCACGGACGAGTTCCGTATGATACTTCGCGCGGAGGCGGGTAATGCTCTCGATCGGGTCGGTTTTAGGGTCGTTGTAATAGTGCGTGCCGACGACGCGGAATGGTAACTTACCCGCGTTTTCCAGATCGATGTAATGGCGAAACGCGTCGTCTTCCGGTACCACTATCACACCAGCATCCAGCACCGATGTGATACCGGCTGCGGAAGCTTTGGGAAGCCAGCGCCCGAGGGCTGCGGCTACCGAGTCGATCGTGAACGGCTCGCTGGCGTCGAGCACCTGCACCATCGCGGGCGGCTCCACCAAAAAACCGGTGGGCTCACCCGTCTGCGGATCGCGCTCGAAGCGGCTGAAGCCGGGCAGAGGATCAGGCGTATCTTTGGTAATCCCGGCGAGCTGCAGCGCCTTGGAGTTGACCCACGCGCAATGGATGTCGATGGCGCACAAAAAGACGGGTCGGTCGGGCCAGATCGCGTCGAGATCTTGCTTGCGCGGGCCGGTCTGCGGAAACGCCATGTAGCGCCAGCCGAAGCCGCGCACCAGAGGGCTAGCCGGAGTCGTCCGGGCGTAGGCGGTTAGCACTTCGAGGAGTTTCTCGCGCGTGTCGTACTGCAAGTCGACGCATGCGATGCCCCGCGCGTTAAGCTGACGCCGAAGAACAACCATGCGAAGCATTCGAAAAGTAACAGGCCGCAGAGGGTGACCAACGGCTCGTGCTGGGACTCGATTTCTGATGGCGGGCGGCCCGGCGACCATTTTGATCGTCTTTGACTAGGAGTTCAGGACGAGCTTCAGCATAAAGCCACTCACGCTCTAGCCCGGGTCCGATGGTCATTGCCGGCGCGCCTGCGCCAAGGTAATTTGGCGGGCGGCCGAGGCTTGGCGGGCTATCAAGTCGAATCCTTTATCGTGGGCGTCGCGCTCCAGGCTGGCCAGATGTGCGCGGCCGGCGCTGACGGCGCCGGATTGCATCTCGATTTGGGCCTCGGCCAGGCGGGCTTCAAACTCCGTACTTACCATGTTGTTTCTTCGACATTGGGAGATGACCTGACGTAAGCTGGCGAGCGCGTTCGCGGCAGTCTGCCGGTCGTGGGGTTTGGCCGCAACAGTCACGCTGGCTTCCGTGACGGTGAGGTAAAGTGGAATGAGGCCGTCCCGTTTGCCGTGCAACAGAGCACGAGCATGGATTACGGTGGCCTGGGCCTCGGCGACTTTGTTTTGCGCCAGCAGCGACTGCGCCAGAATTGCGTAATGATATGCCGCGTGTGGGGTGCGCTTTGTCCGTTCCCAATACTCCGCCGACGGCCGTAACCGAGTTTCCGCTTCCGCGGGACGATGCTCCGCCAGGTCAACCAACGCCAGAGCGCCAGAAGCATCGCCAACATCACTTGCAGGGGAGGCACCAGCGAAGCTCAAGGATTTTTCCAGCAAACGTCGCGCCTCGACTATCCGGCCTTGATCAAGCAACACGCTTCCACCATAGGACATCCCCAATTCCCCGGGGCTTCCGTGTTGCCGATTCGTCTCGGTACTCTGCTGCGAGAGCTCAAGCGCCTCAGAGAGCTCGCCTTCGAGTTGCGACGTCTGAGCCAGGTTTGCCAGAGCCCAGGCGATGCCCTTCGAGTCACCGGTTTGTCGTGTGATCACGAGGCCCTGCTTGAATCTCTGCTCCGCCGCCGGCAAGTTGCCGTCCTGGTAATACGTGTTTCCCTGCTGCAGGACTGCTTTCCAGAGGCAGCTCTTGTCGGCAATCGTTTCGCAGATTCTTTGTGCCTGATCGAGAACCTCGCGGGCTTCCTGTTCGCGACCCTGTATCTCGAGAAGCCGGCCGATCCCGATCTGAGCGTTGACTGCACCTCGTAAATCTCCGACGCGGGTGAACAAACGGAGGGCTTCTTTGTAAAGCCGAAGGGAGGCCTGATTATTGTTGTCAACCCAACCTTCCTCCCAGAGTGCCTGCGCTTCGCAGTCCAGATCATCCAGGCTTTCGCAGATACGCTTCGCATCTTCCGCTCTTGAGCGGTCTGTCGTGAGGTCATGTTGGGGTGCAGCCCAACCGGTTTCGAGCAGTTCGGCCTGTGCGATCACTAGAAGCGAACCCCGTTGCCTGGCCTTCGCAATCGCTCGATCAGCCGCGGCTTCGACCCTAGATACATCGCCCAGCACGTGCCGTGCTTCCGCCACAGCCAGATCGATGCGCGGATCGTCGGACAGCGGAAGCGGCAACGCCTCCAGCGCCTGCGTGGTTTTCAGTGCATCCAGTGGCTTCGCGGCATGTTCCTGTGCGTCCGCCAGCTTCAAACCGTACTCAACATTGTCGGGAAAGAAGTCGAACAAAGTGCAATAGGCGGCGATAGCTCGCTCCCAATCGTGACTGGCCTCGCGGTAGCGCCCTTCGATGAACAGTCGTTGTTCGCGGTTGAGCTTGCCCGATAGCTCGTAAGCCTTCTTCGCCGCACGCTCCGCTTTCGCGTCGTAGCCTAAACTCGTCCAGACATCTGCCAGAGCCGAGTAAGCCAGCCCAAATTGCGGATCGGCCTGCACTGCCTGCTGCAGCAGATCGCGCGCTCCCAATG
>JBEKTC010000240.1:0-12313 GCA_049516475.1 Candidatus Korobacteraceae bacterium
AGGAGCTTATCCGACAGGCATTGCAGGTTCGGTGACGCACGGCACACCACGCAGTTCATATCCCGTCCCTGCGGGACTCGGCATCAATTCTGCACGCTACCCAGCGTTGAAACGCTGGGCTAAGATATGCTGTCCCCTTCGGGGACGGGTGCAAAGGCCTATTTCACCCCCAGCGAACTCCCGCTCCACCGCATCTCACGCAGCAATGGTCTTCTTGCTCCTGGGCCGTTTTGAATAACCCACGTCGATCCGACGAACACCGACGTTTCCTTTTCCTGCCAGCACCCTGAGCATTTATCCTAGTGCTTTGACAATCGGGGGAAGGAACTCACAATGCAGGTACTGGAAAACTGGAATCCTCAGGGCGTAACCGTCTACATGGACGACAAACGATTCATCAATTGCATCCTCACCGAATGCAAGCTGGTGTACGGCGGAGGCGACGTCACCTGGGAGAACACCCAGTTCGTGAACTGCCAACTCACTTTCGATGGGGCCGCGCAACGCACTGTCGCCTATCTGCAAAACTTCGGGCTGATGCGTCCGCCGGAGAAGCAGGGCCCTCCTACCATCCAGTCGAATTCCGGCGTGAATTAGGCGAGGAACACCCGCCCAGGGTATTCCGTCACACCCAGCCTGTGACCGACCTCACTGACAGTAGGTCAGCCGGCAAGGCAGCCTTGTCTTGCGGTAGCCAGACGTCCGTTCACTAGGCGCCAGCGCGAGGCAAACTACGATCTTCCAGCCTGCACGCACGACCTCATGCTGCAGTTTCCTCGTGCCGTCTATTCATCTCCGTCTATTCCGAAACGGGCGTCCAGATCCTTGCCGCACTTCTTCCGGAGGTTCTTATGCTTCACCTTGATACCGGTAATACCGGCTTCATGATTTTATGTACCAGCCTGGTCATGCTGATGACGCCAGGGCTGGCCTTTTTCTATGGCGGCCTGGTCGGCCGCAAGAACGTTCTGGCCATCATGATCCAGAGCTTCGTCTCGATGGGCTGGACCACCGTCATTTGGTATCTGTACGGATATTCCCTGTGCTTCAGCGGCGATTGGCACGGCATCATCGGCAATCTCGACAAAGTTTGCCTGCATGGTGTCAACCTTACGACGCCTAGCGGTCCGAATAACACCATACCCGCGATGGTCTTCATCGCCTACCAGATGATGTTTGCCATCATCACTCCGGCCCTCATCTCAGGTGCCTTCACCAACCGCGTGACCTTCAAGGCATATTGCCTGTTCCTAACCGGCTGGCTCACGTTGGTCTACTTCCCCTTCGTGCACATGGTTTGGGGCGGAGGAATGCTGCAACGCTGGGGCGTGGAAGATTTCGCTGGCGGCATCGTGGTTCACAACATAGCTGGACTGGCTGCGTTGGCATCCGTCCTTTATGTCGGCAAGCGGCGCGTGTTGGACCGCGGTCCGCATAGCATTCCGCTAGTCGCATTGGGCACCGGACTGCTTTGGTTCGGGTGGTACGGCTTCAACGCGGGCAGTGAGATGCGGGTGGATTCGGTGACTGGTACTGCTTTCCTGAATACCGATATCGCGGCATCGTTCGCAGCCATAGCCTGGTTGATCGTGGCTTGGATCCGTGAGCGCAAGCCCAAGTTCCTTGGCCTGCTGACCGGCGCGGTTGCCGGACTGGCCACCATCACTCCTGCCGCTGGCTATGTTTCACCCACGACGGCTGTGATTATCGGTTGTGTCTCTGGCGTGGTTTGTTACTTCGCGGTGGAAATGAAAAACAAACTGCACTGGGACGACGCGCTCGATGTGTGGGGCGTGCACGGAGTCGGTGGCTTCCTCGGCATCCTGATGCTGGGTCTGTTCGCCAACAGCACCTTCAATCCTGCCGGGACCAACGGCCTGCTCTACGGCAATCCGAGCTTCTTCTTCAAACAGCTGGTCGCGGTGCTGTTCTCGTCAGTGTGGGCGTTCGGTTTCACCTACGGCATGCTGAGAATCATCGACATGTTCACTCCGGTGAAAGTTGAAATGATGAGCGAAGAAATCGGACTCGATGAATCGCTCCATGGCGAACATGCCTATGAGAGTTTGGAAATCGAAGACCTCTTTAACGGCGATCGGATTCGCGTAACCGCCGAGCATGAGGAAGAAGAACCGGAGCTGGTTGGCCCACGGAAGTAGGTTATGCGGCGACGGTTACCAGCTTCCACCGGCTATTGGTAAGTGTTGGATTAGCAGGGGCGATGATCGCATCGCCCCTGTTTTTCTTGCCCATCCGGGGAATTCTGATGCCGCGGCCTATCCGGTCGACGGATCGGGCAACTGTGATGACGAGACCGCTGCGCCCACGGTTTTCCCGCAGTAAGGGCAGCACACGTAATCGCGGTGAATGGCGCGGCCGCAGCCCGGACAGCTCGGCATAAGCGCATAGCCGCACTTCGGACAAAAGGTGAAATCCGTTCCAACCGGCGCATCGCATTTCGGGCATGGCGCCAGCATGGGAGTGCGCAACAGGAAGTATGCGATGAAGCCGATGGGCTTAGGAGTGAGCAGCACCAGCACCGTCCACAGCACCGCATTCATGCCGCGCCGTTTTGCATCCGCATAGATGTAGCCGGTCAACAGGATGGTTGCTGCCATGAACAGCGCGCCCAGCGCTCCCAGCAAGTCGTACCAGGGCCAGGGAGGCAGATCGTTATGCCCTAAATGGGGTACGACAAATTGCCAGACTGCTTCGACCACAACAATGGAGATGCCGGCGGCCACGGTCCAGCCGAGTGGAATAATCCGCAGTTCCTGCTGCAGTCGTGACTTACGCTCGGTCATTGGCGGCCTCCTTCCTGGTGTTCCCTGAGAATGTTCATGGTCAGCGAGCGGTCAATGACGGGATGCGATGAAGCCAGCATGGCAACCGCAATCGCCACCGCGGGCAGCATCCAGGCAACAAAAACTCCCGGTTCCACGATGGATGCCGGCAATGCCAGCCGTTGCGCGACCCAACCTCCGAACCTCCACCACAGCCATGCCGACATGGTGGAAGACATGGCGCCGATGCAGAAGGAAATTGCGATCAACACGGTGCGCGATTGCCGCTCCTGCAGCTCTGCCGCGCGGGCCCGTACCCGCGTCTGCGTCGCCTGCACCAACGATGGGCTAGCGGTGACGGCCACCGCTCGCAGCAACCGACCGGTACTATCGCAGTCAGCCGCAAAGTTCGCGCACTCGGAGCACTCGCTCAGGTGCGAATTCAGCCAGGCCGACTCCGGCGCGGCGATCTCTTCCGTTCCGCGCCGCATAATCAAATCGAGCGCGCGCTCGTGTTCACGAGCCGTCATTGTGGCCCTCCCTGTAACAACGGACGCAACGCCGCTACGCCGCGATAAATCCGCGTCTTTACGGTAGCGACGGGAATCCGTACTAAAGTTGCAATTTCTTCCAATTTCATTTGCTCCTGAAAGCGCAACACCAGAACTTCACGGAACAATGGCGACACTTTTTCCAGCGCCGCATTGAACCGCTCGTGCTGCTGCTGTTCCGCAGCCATGTCGAACGGCGATGGTCCGCTCGCTGGCGGCTCAAAGGGCGTGCCTTCCTCCGGGTCTTTCATTTCGTCGAGGCTGGCTGGACTTCGCTTGCGCAGGTAGTCGATGGCCACGTTATGCCCGATCGACATCAGCCAGGTGACGAAGCGATTGCGCCCGTCATAAAGATGACCCTTTTCCAGCACGCGCAGCCACGTCTCCTGGAACAGGTCCTCGGCCACAGCGCGATTGCCGGTCAGATGCAGCAGATAACGCAACAGCCGGTGCTGATACTGCTCGATGAGCGCGTCCAACACTTCGGGATCGCGACCCCGGAGCCCGCGTGCGATTTGCGCCTCTTCGGTTTCCATTGGTGCCAGTAAACTGAAGGCTGTGGCGATCATACTAATGGCATATACGAGGCAGAGGGAGAAAAAGACTCAAGGGCAGCAGTTAGCATTTGGCAGTTAGCATTTAGCTATTGCGAGGGTCGAGCCGTGCTTTCAGGGCCTTCCGGACAAAACTGCTTCGTTGTTTAGCTTGGACGTATCTAATGCGATGTAAGCTAAATGCTAATTGCCAAATGCTAAGTGCCGCTTCGTGATCCACGTTCTCCATCTCGGCCTGGTCCCCTACGACACCGCGCTACATCTGCAGCGGACGCTGTTGCAGCTTCGCAAGGCAGGCCGCATCGACAACACCCTGCTCCTGCTGGAACATCCGCCGGTCATCACCCTGGGACGGAATGCGAAGCTGGATCACGTGCTGGCGTCGCCCGAGTTTCTGGCCAAGCGCGGCGTCGAGTTGTTCGAGATCGACCGCGGCGGCGATGTCACCTTCCACGGCCCGGGACAATTGGTTGCCTATCCCATCTTCGATCTGCGCAGCTTTCAGCCGAAGGTTGGAGCCGTGGAGTTCGTCCGCCGGCTGGAAGAAGTGCTGATTCGCACCTGCGGCGACTTCGCCATCGGAACGCAGCGCATCAGCGGCATGACAGGCGTCTGGACCTACGCTTTGCGCAATAAGCCCGAAGCCAAGATCGCGGCTCTCGGCGTACACATCTCGCGCGGCGTCACCACGCACGGATGTGCTCTGAACGTCAGCACAGATCTGGATTACTTCGACCTTATCGTTCCCTGTGGACTCGCGGGGAAGCCCGTCACGTCGATGGAGCGGGAGTTGCAGAAATCGCTGACGATGGACGAAGTTGCAATCGCCGTCTCGCGCAACTTCGGGCGCGTCTTTCAGTCGCAGATGCTGTGGCTGGAGTCGCTGGACGACTTGCTGGCGCAGGCTTCTGCGGAGCCAGGACAGCCACACATCGGATCTCAGCCTGAACCAGTGCAGGCTCCAGCCAATCAAGACACGCCTGCCCGTCCGCCGAAGGAACTGCGCCAACTGCACGGCGACGGCAGCGAGCTGTCTTAGGCGCCTGTGGACTATTTGCCTACGAAGGTGATGTCGGCGGTGAAGCGATCCACCTTGCCGTCTTTGACGTATGGCCGAAACTGCCATTGATTCAGTGCGGCGAAGGCTGGCATGAACAATTGACTGTCGAGATTATTAGGATTTCCAATGCCGATAATCTTGCCTTTCTCATCCACGCCGACGCTTATGGTCACCGACGCTCCTTCTGGGAGACACTGCGCTTCAACTATCTTCGTTGCCAGCGCGCGCGCTTCTTCATTGGTCAACAAGGGCACCGGATTCGCTACCTTCGTGTCGAAAGCAAAGGTCAGAACCGTTTCGAGCTGAACTGGCACCCCTTCGACCGCTACTGTTTTGAATTGCCAGTTCTTGACCTGATCGCGTACCGAATCGTCCAACCCAGCGTTGTCGGAGTTTAGGGGCCACGCTTCGCGAACTCGGCCGGATTTGTCCGCTGAAATATAGATGCTGAGCACCCCGGAGGTTTTGCCGCTGCGGACCTTGGGCCACTGAATCGCTGGGGTGTTCAAAGCGAGGGTGTCGGCAACCAGTTGATCGATCTGCAAGGTGCGGATCGGTTGGGTGGGCGCAAGCTGGTCCTTGGCGAAAAGCTTCTCGTCCACGTCAGCCAGTGCACTAAGTTCAGTGACCCCGACAACAAGTGTTGTTCCCGGTTCTGGATCGTCAGTAATTTTTCGCGCAACAACTTTCCCATGAAACGGCTGATAGTCTTCGAAAAACGCCGAGTAAGAGGGCGTCACAATTCCCTTCAACAGACCGGTTTGCGAATCGAAGCAAAAAACGTGGTTTACCGAATTTTGCGCAGCCTGTCCGCCCACTTTCATCTGAAAGTGGGCGCACCTTTCCAGCTGTTGATTTTCCTCCTGCAGATGGGCACTAGTCCGGCTCAGCTGCGCCAGCATTGGCACGGGTTCAAATACAGCCGTCACTAACTTGCGCAACCATAGAGGATAGTAGTCTCCAGTGCTTTGCTCGAACTGTTGATTACCCGTCTGAATGAGGACCTGCGAGAACTTTGGCGATGAAATGATCCGCCGCCATTTCTCAGGCGAAACCCAGTATTCCTCAATCTCGGCCCTGTAACCTGAATCGGGGTTAGTCGCTTCAACTACAGTTGCTTTTAGATGAAAGGAAGGACTGCTTAGTAGCGTAAGCTGTGAGAGCTCAACCGCATGGGCCGCTGCATCCGCCAAAGAAATCGTCATTGTCTGACCATTAGATGGGGATGAAAGAAATCCCAGAAGCCCGATAAACAGCACCTTCCATAGTAGTAAACGTACAACCTGCGGGTTCATGGCGCCCCCAGCCTAGCACGACTCAGACACCCATTCTCGACAATCGAGGAGGCCGCTCGAAAAGCGTTCCCAATATGAACCGGGAGGCAAATGGCGACTGATGCCTTCCCACAACTTGCCTCTCGTCCGTCCTGCGTTTATCGTTGCTTCTGCGACTATGCCTCACAAGAAGCGCCGAAATTCCGTCACTGCTGCGAAGAAATCGAGCAAGGTTCCTCTCGCTCCCGCGAAAGCGTCGAAAACTCCTGCTCCGGTCGAGCAAGCCGATGGTTCGCCAAAACCAACCAACGCGACCACTCCGAAAAGTGCCACGGGCAACGACGATTCCGCTTCCTCTTCGTTGCGCTGCTACAACATTCCCGACTACCGTCTGGAGCATCCCGAATTTCGCATCTTCATGTCGGGTGAGGGGTCGAGCCTGGAATATCAAGTGGAAGGCGACCTGAGCGCCACCACGCCGCCCATTCGCGAGTCGAAATACCTCTCGCGTGAGCAGTCGATCGCCATCTATCGCTGGATGCTGTTGAACCGGCGCATGGAAGTCGCGCTGGAGAATCTCTACAAGCAGGGCAAGGTGGTCGGCGGCGTGTACTTTGGGCTTGGTCAGGAGGGTTGCTCCTGCGCCTCGGCCTATGCCCTCGGGCCGGACGATTGGCTGGGGCCCATGATTCGCAACCAGGGCGCGATGCTGGTGCGCGGTTTCAGCGCGCGCGACATCATGCGCCAGTACATGGCCAAAGGCGATTCGCCCACCTGGGGACGCGACGCTTCGTCGCACTTCGGCGACTTCCATCGGCGCAATGTCTGCGCGCCCATCTCTATGCTGGGCGAGCTGATCGGGGTCATGAACGGCGTGTGTCTAGGGGCCCGGCTCCAGGGCAAGAATGTCGCCGGGCTCACGTATGTTGGCGATGGCGGCCAATCCACCGGCGTGACCTACGAGAGCCTCAACTTCGCTGCGGTGCAGAAGCTCGGGCTGGTACTCATCGTCGAAAACAATCTCTGGGGATATTCGACGCCGGCCGACATGCAGTTCAATGTCAAAGATCTGGCTGAGCGCGCCATCGCCTACGGTATTCCCGGCGTGATTGTCGATGGAACCGATCCCTGCCAGGTCTACGACGCAACCCACGAAGCCTGCGAGCGCGCCCGCCGTGGCGAAGGCCCGACGCTCATCGAGGCGAAGATGATGCGCATGAAAGGTCATGCCATTCATGACGCTGCGCAATATGTTCCCGCGAAGTTGTTTGAATATTGGCGGGCCCGCGACCCCCCGCTTCGAAAATTATCTGAGGAAAGTAAAAGGCTGGCTAACAGCCGAGGACGATCAGAATCTGATCGAAGACGTGGAACGTGAACTGGAAGCCGATCGCGAAGCCGCGGTCGCTTCACCCATGCCCGATCCGGAGACGGACAAAACCCACCAGGGCGTCTACTGCGATCCGTCGTGTCACGAAATTAAGCCGAAATACGGCCCCATCGTCGCCAAGCCGCGCGAGATCAGTTCAACCGGTACAAAGGTAGAAGAGGCGGCCGTACATTTGAAATAGAGCGAAAGCCGTTAGGTTAGCGGTATACTTCGCGGCGATGTCCGACCTTCACGACGAATACAACGAGCTGATGCTCCTCGATTGCGTATAGTACCCGGTAATTGCCGATACGAATGCGCCAGATATTGTGTTGCCCAGAGAGTTTCTTGGATCCGGGTGGGCGGGGCTGTTCAGCCAGATGAGCGATGGCGGTTCTGACTCGCAGTTGGACGTCTCGAGGGAGACTCTCCAACGCTTCGCGGGCCGACCGCTGAAACTCTATGGAGTAGCGCGGCACGGGTTCAGAGTTTCAGCTCTTTTTTGATTTGTTCCCACGGAATGCGCGGTCCAGGTTCCTTCATCGCTTTAAGAGCATCCTCCAGGTCGAGTTGATCCTCCATCCTTTCCAACAGCTGAAGATCCTCAATCGGTACTACCGCTGCAACCGGCTTCTTGCGGCGATGGACAACGATGCGCTCGCCTGCGTATTCCGCCCGGCTGACGATGTCAGAAAAGTGTGCCCTTGCCGTGCTGGTAGTAAATTTCTTAGACATGTACAAATTGTACAGGTTGTACTAGTGCATTCGCAACATCAAATTCTGGGTTATCCCACAATCTCCTCAAACTTCATCGGATCGGGCCGCACTGGAATAGGCGGAGGTTCGATTTCGCGCAACACCTGGTAGGTGTGCCGAATGCGGTGAATGACGGTGATGGTGCTGAGCACGGCTATCACCCACAGCACCGGGCCCATGCGATTGAAGAGCGCGCCAATGATTATCAGCACGATGCGCTCCGGCCGCTCCATGAAGCCAACCTTGCAGCTGGGGATGAGCGATTCGGCGCGGGCGCGCGCATAGCTCACCATCACCGAGCTGACCATCACAAAGGCCACCATCACGACATAGAAGAAACGATTGGCGCGGGCGTAGTAGACCAGCAATCCGAAGAACAGCGCCACATCGCTATAGCGATCGATAACGGAGTCGAAGAAGCCGCCGAACTGGGTGACTTGATTGGTAGCGCGCGCCACCCGGCCATCGACCATATCGAAGATGCCGGCGGCGATAATCACCAGCCCGGCGTAGAGGAACATGCGGCGCTGGTTATCGGCATGCGCATAGCCGAACAGAATGCCGGCTATTACGTTGATCAGCAGTCCAATGAAGGTGAGCGCATTAGGCGAAATGCGGGTCAGGGCCAGGCCGTGCACAATCTTGTACAACAGCCATTTGCAGGACCGCCCAACTGCGCTTGTCCAGGTCATGCCGTCTCGCCTAGGCTACGTCGTGTATGGTGATCAGCTTCAGCACCTCGAGCTCGCGTTTGCCCGTGGGCGTAACCACCTCGCTAACGTCCCCCACCTTCTTGCCCATCAACGCGCGTCCTATGGGCGAACTGGTGGAGATCAGTCCCTTGGTCACATCCGACTCTTCGCTGGTTACCAGCTTGTATTCGATCTTCTCGTCTTTGGTGGAGTCATAGACCACTACGGTCGAGCCGATGGCAGCGCGGTCGCGAGGGATGTTGGCCATGTTGACCATCGACAGGTCGGCCATGCGCTGTTTCAGTTGACCCAGCCGAGCCCGCACAAACTCCTGCCGCTGCTTGGCCATGTGATACTCGGCGTTCTCGCTGAGATCGCCCATGGCGACAGCCTTCTTCAGTTCTTTGGGCAGTTCGTGATTTAGCTCGTGTTCGAGGACCGCGATTTCCTCGGACAGTTTTTTCTTGATATGTTCAGGCATACTTCGCAGTCAATGTTTACAGGCCACCGGCCGCTACCCGAAGGCATCCAATGATTATACGCGACGGGACGGTCCGGAATCGCGGGGATACCCGGGACGACTCTCCCGAGAGACCTAATTCTCCGGAAGCCGGTAATGGGTCTGTCTGAAATTGTGGTCGAGTGATCTTGAGTGGAGCACGCCTTCAGGCGTGCGGTTCAGATCCTCTAAGTGTCTCGGCCGCTGAGGTAAGGGGTAGATTTACCTCGGGCGCTAAAGCGCGTATCGAATTGGGGCTGCAATATGCACGCCTTAACAGGCCGCTGAAAAAGTCGCGATTTTGCGCTGTTCGGGTAGAGCTAGCCTTTAGGCTAGCGTCTAAGTGCTTTATTTTCGATTCCGAGTCGGCTTTAGCCGACGGTACAACTCGCGTTCAACGACTTTTTCAGCGGCCTCTTAAGGCGTGCTCCACCTGACACGGGGTAAGCGCGTGAATTTCAAAACCGACCTATTTCCCCGGAAGCCGCGTCAATTGACCGTTTCCGAAGAACTGGAATATAATTCACTCATAATGTAGTAGTTCTCCTTCATATCCCAGCGCACTCTGGGGACAGTGCTCCGGCCCTCATGAATAACCTAAGTTTCAGCATCGGAGACAAGGTCGTCTACCCAAACCACGGAGTGGGCGTAATCGAGCAGATCAGCAGCAGGACGATCGGCACACAAGTCGAAAGATTCTACCTCCTGAAAATCAAAGCCAGCAGCCTGAAGGTGATGGTGCCCGCTCACAACGTGGGCAGCGTGGGGCTGCGGCGGGTGGTGCGCAACGGCGAGGTGCAGAAGATCCTGGATTTTCTCACCGATGGCATCTGCGAAAGCCATGCCGACTGGAAGTACCGCTTCAAGGAAAACTCCGACAAGATGCGGACCGGCTCCCTGCTGGATGTTGCCGAAGTGCTGAAAGGCCTTCTTCTGCTCGCGCAAGCCAAGCCGCTCAGTTTCCGCGAAAAGAAAATGCTGGAGCGCGCTCGCTACCTCCTGGTCAGCGAACTGGCGATGTCCAAGAACTGGCAAGAATCGGAAATTGAGGACCTGCTGAACAAAGCTTTATCGAAATGCAAACTCCGGTTCCCCGAAGCCTCGAGCATGGAATCCTGATTCGAAGCCACTTTCGCGAATAATATACTTAGCAAAGTGACGGGATAACTTGTGATATGGCGATTTATCGCCAGTTGTCCACCGCCGCCATCCTGGAGGGGTGGTGCCGTACTGTGGCATATCCCGGTCCATACGCCATCCCGCAACTGAGGGCTGGCTACTGAAAACTGACTGCCTTACGGCGTGAGCTCGCCGCAGGCCGCAGTCACGCCGTACAAATTGCCGGTGGCGTCCTGCACCATGGGGTTCTGAGGGTAGCAACCATCGCTGCCGAGCTGGTGAAAATCGTGAAGATCGGTGTAGGTCCAGCCGCCGTTAGAAGGAGTGAGCTTGAAGACGGAGCCGACGTTGTTGGCCCCATCGTAGCCGGCTGCTCCGTAGACGTCGCCCGCCGAATCCAGCAGCAGGGTGCCGCTCCCGGGTCCGCCTGAGCCATTTCCGCTGAAGGCGTAAAGCAGGCTGAAGTCCCAACCACTGCCGGTAGGAGTGAGTTCGAACACGGTGCCGCTGCCATTCGGGCCGCCGTTGGAGGTGCCGGCATAGATGTTGCCCGCAGGGTCGGACGTCAGGCCGCTGACCCCATAACCTTGCGTCTGGTCGTTCAAAGTATAGACGTTCTGCTCCAGCCACTGCCCCCCGCCTTCCGGCACCAGGCGAAAGACATAATCATCGTCCTCACCGTAGACATTGCCGGCAGCGTCGAGGACCACTCCGTTGTAGGATCCAAAGTTGCTGTTGAGGACGGTCAGCGTCCAGCTTCCGTTGGAGGGCGAGAGCTCGTACATCACAGCGGCCGAGCCATAGAGGTTCCCATGCTGGTCAAAGGCAATATCGCCGATCGGGAAACCGGCATTTAGACCGCCGAAGGTGTAAATTACGTTCTCCGTCCAGTAGCAGATAGCGGTCTTGCAGGAGGTTGCCGGCGGCCGCAGATTGTAGACCACACCGCAACCAACGGAGTAGCCATTGCAGGGCTGCAGTCCGCCCTCGTTGGTTGTGCCGTAAAGCGTGCCGTCCGGTCCGAATATCACTCGGGTCTCCGGCATGCCGCCGTCGGCGCCACCATGAAAGCCGTACAGCGTGCTTAACTCCCATCCGGAGGCCCGGTGCGTCATTTTGAAGACGGTGCCGTATCCGGCCGGACCTCCGGCGCTAGTGGTGCCATACAGGTTCCCCGCGCGATCCATGGTCAGGCCCGTGAAGGGTTGTCCACCATCGATCCCGCCACTGAAGGTGTGCAACACGGTGAAGGTCTGCGCCTGAGCCGGCGTTGTCGCGATCGTGGTCAGCAAACCAAGTGCTGCGAGCGCGAACGCGGGAAACAGTACGCGAAAAGTGGAGCGTGGCCGGTTTGTCATGACGATCTCCTTTACGGCTGTCCGGGGTTACCATCCTGACGTTGGTTTCTTACCCGTATTGGTCGCGGCACGAATATCGCGCCATTGGAAAGGCCCGTCAACTTAATTTTGCATTACGGTGCAAGATGCTGACGAGAAGAGACTTAGCTCACTTGCTTCAAAATGATTGATGAAATCAGGCGTGGGTGTTGAAAAAGTCACTCTGATTAGCAGCTGAGGTGCGGTACAAGGAAGTATTGCTTCCATGTACTACGTGATTTTGATCCTCGGAGGACTGCTGATCATGATGGGACAACAT
>JBEKTC010000241.1:0-7478 GCA_049516475.1 Candidatus Korobacteraceae bacterium
CGAATCAGAAGAGTCATCTGCGACCGCCACCCGCTCCACTGGCACCAGCAGACGATAACCATGCCCCGCGAGCGTTTTGATGTACTTCGGCTCATCCGCCGCGTCACCAAGCGCTTTGCGTAGTTTCTTGATCGCCGTATTGATGCTCTGGTCGAACTCCACCACCGTGTCATTGGGCCAAAGCTTCTTCTGGATTTCCTCGCGGGTCACGATGCCGCAGCCGCGCTCCACCAGCATCAGGAGTACTTGGAAGGGCTGTTCCTGTAAGGGAATGGGTTGCTCGCCCTGGCATAACTCCCTTGTCCGCAGGTCGAGTTCGAAAATCCCGAAGCGCACGCGAACTGGCAGCGTGTCTCTCATAGAGCGAAATCAGTAAATCGGTGGGGGAAGTTTACCTCTGGATATAGCAAATTCCTAGCTTCCTTTTTCGGAAGTCACCGCAAACTAATACCGCAGGAGAGGAAACGCGGTCGCCAAAGGTAGCGAAGCGAAGGGTTTACGCAGATCACGTACAGTTCAGTCAGAAGTCAGACCCCGTCCATTGACCCAAATCGCCGATTCGCGCACACTGCCCGCCATTGCAGCAGCAGGTGGGGTGAATCGTGAACACGCAAGCAAGCAAAACGCTCCAGCTGACTAACGGCGCTACTTCCGTGCTGCGAACGCCCTTTGCTGGCGGGAGGCGATTTTCCGCCAGAAGATCGCTATCAGCTCAACCAGATATTAGGAGGCAACATGAAATCCAGAATATTGACGTGCGTTACCACGATGACGTTATTGTCGGCGCTGGCGATTCCGACGCGCCTGGTCGCGCAAAATGCCCTAGGTCTGAAATACACCGTCCTCTACACATTCACCGGCGGGGCGGACGGAGCAGTTCCCTACGCGGGTGTGATCCGGGATGAGGCGGGCAATCTCTATGGCGCGACCAACGCCGGTGGCGACCTAAGCGGCCGCTGCGGCGGCGGCGGTTGCGGCCTAGTGTTTAGGTTGGACCAGGCTGGCCACGAGGTTCCCCTTTACACCTTTACTGGAGCAACCGACGGAGGAGCGCCATATGGAACGCCGGTTCGGGACGAGGATGGAAATCTCTATGGTACGGCTCCCAGTGGCGGGGACCCAAATTGCCCGTTCAGCGGCGGTGGAGGCTGTGGAGTAGCCTTCAAGATAGACGCGCAAGGCAATTACACCGTCATTCACACCTTCGAGGTAGGGACCGGAATAAATCCTCCCGGGGGATTGACCCGGGATAGTGCAGGCAATCTTTACGGTACGGCCGTCTCAGGAGGTGGGAACGGAAGCGGATGCAGCGAATTCGGTTGCGGAGTGGTCTTCAAGCTTACAACAGGCAACGGAGGCCAGTGGACCGAGAGCGTCCTCTATAGCTTCACCGGAGGAATGGACGGGATAGAACCGTCCTACTACGAAGCACCGGCTCTAGACAATGACGGCAATCTGTACGGGACAACAATTAACGGCGGACCTTCCAATCAAGGAGTGGTTTTCAAGGTAGACCCCCAAGGGCACGAGACCATCCTCTATGCCTTCACTGGCGGGGCAGATGGCGGGGTGCCCACAGGAAGTGTCATCCTGGACGATGCACGCAACCTCTATGGCACCGCTAGCGTCGGCGGCACCTCCAACGCCGGGGTGGTGTTTAAGCTGGACTCGGCGGGTAACTACACCGTCCTCTACACCTTCACGGGAGGAACGGACGGGAATACGCCTTACGGAGGCCTGGTTCGGGACCAGCAGGGCAACCTCTATGGCACCACCAACTTCGGTGGCAACCAAGGCTCATATTGCGGAGGATTCTGCGGAGTGGTCTTCAAGGTAGACACGAACCTCAGGGAGACCGTGCTTTATGCCTTCACGGGTCAAGCGGACGGGTTAGGTCCTTACGCAGGGCTGTTCCGGGACAATAACGGCAACCTGTATGGCACCACTGGCAACGGCGGCGACTTGAATTGTCCCATAGGCGGCGGTTGCGGCGTGGTGTTCAAGCTCTCGGCCTGCCGCACGGCGCTGTGTCACGGCGAGGATGATGCCGACACCGCTCCCAGCACGACTGATCCAGCGACCGTCAGCGGAAACCTATCGACAGTAGCGCCGGCAAATCCCGCGATCAGCGACCGCCCTAACTTGGATCGACTTAGCGCCCAACGATTCCCTAGGAATCGCTCTCTCGGCGCCACAACCGCGCCAACAAACTAGTAGGGTCCCCGACAAGGGGTGCCGAGCCGGACGCGCCCCTTGTGAATTTCGAATCCTCCGCTCTCTGCCCCGGTGAAGTTGGCCAGAAATCGGCTTGTAGGAGATTACTCCCGGGAAGTCGGGCTGATCCGGCAACAGCATCGGCACGACCACTTGGATGTAAAACGCCCTACTCGTAGAAAAGACTCAAGCTGCCGCGCAGCCTTCTTCTTGGAAGTGTGCCACTGGCCAACAAGTGCCCTTGCTCAGATTGGCATTCTGCGGCTTGCCCAATTACCCTCGCAAATCGATCCCGCTAAGTGCCTGATATTGTGAGTCCAGAAATTCCATCGTTCGCTTGCCCGCCAACAGAAGATTTCGGGCGGGCTCTACAGGAGCGAATTCATAGGGACATGCAGACGGACGGAAGCGGACTCAATTGCTTTTCGTGCTCCAATCGCGCATCTAACCGCGGATTTTCATTCGCTACCAGCATCAGCGCTGACTATAATTCGATTTTCCATGCTCAGTGCTCCTGACGATTTGGCCAGTCAGAACATTGACGGGCTTCTGGATGCCGCTGGATGGATAATCCCACGGGGCCGCGCCAAAAGCGGATATGGAGGAGCTGTGGCGGCGTATCGTTTTTAATATCCTCATCTCCAATACCGACGACCACCTGCGCGATCACGGTTTTCTCTATGAAGGCAGCGACGGCTGGCGGCTATCCCCGGCATACGACCTCAACCCCGTGCCGACCGACATAAAGCCGCTTATCCTGACCACGGCGATTAATGAGGATGACGGCACCGCCTCCCTCGCTCTGGCGATGTCCGTGGCGAAGTATTTTGAGCTGGACACCGCCAAGGCCCGCGAAATAGCCAAGCAGGTCGGCAAAGCCGTCTCGAGGTGGGCGCGACGAAGCCGCCCGCCACGGTACTACAAAGAACCAGATCGACCGGATGGCCTCCGCTTTCGAGCACGAAGATCTGAAGGAAGCGCTGAAGCGGGTAGTCTCGAAGAAAACCAAGATCATGACGCCAAGGAATTCATTGGCCTTGTCGCGCCGCATTTAATAAAGTAGCGAAGCTCAGAGATAACGCGCGCATTGAAGAGGGAATGATGGGAAAGAAACGTAAGGCCGTCATTAGCGTTTCGACACGTGAGGCGACTCTCAAGAAACGCTTGCGGCGTCATCTAGGATCCTTGGGCTTTCACAAGACCGACGATGGAGTATTAGCGCCTCCCGGTACCGAGAAGGACGTTATCCGAACGATCCATAGCATTCAAAGGGACGATCGTTTGGCGGCAAACCAAAAATTTATCTCTGAGCGCTTTTCAAGCCTTATCAGATACTTCGCGTCCTTCTGGTTACCGTCGGCAGGGCGGAGGTCAGCACCGCGTTCGCATTCTGGAATTTGAGAAATGGCTCGACACAAACGGCAAGTCGCCAGCGGAGATGGTACTCAAGTCGCGGTTTCGCTCAATGCTCGGTCGTCCGTAGTCGAGTCGGCCACCTTCCGAGATTCGGCCGGGGATGCTGCGACTGCACCTTCATCTGGTTAACGACCGCTCAACCTTTCGGATCAGCACCGAAGGATTGACCTGGAGGGTAGAACACAGATTGAATACCGTCCGCAGTGAAGGCGACTTCTCACCTCGTTCCAGTTGCCCGATGTACGTCCTGTGATAGCCAGCCCGTGCGGCAAGTTCTTCCTGGGACAAATCGCGGGTCTGCCGGACATTCCGTAACACCCTTCCCGGAGTTCGCAAACAGATTGTGCAAACCCCAGTCACGAATCGTTTTGTATCAGGACACGTATTCACCGCCTGATAAGAAACTCGAGGGAGTGCCTCGGGAAGGCACATCTTTAGCTGTGCCTTCCCAGTTCCTTTAGAATGGCCACCAGGATCCAAGAATGGAAATCCTGGCTTCTACCTCCGGCCTTCAAAGAAGTAGCCTTGAACGCCGCCTCTTCTACTTTCTTGCCGTACTGGCGCTGATTTATGCGTTCCTGGCGGGGCTTCGCACGGTGGGCGACTTTGATACGGGTTGGCAGATGGCCACAGGTCGCTGGGTTGTTCGACATCATAGCGTCCCTTCGGTCGACGTCTTGTCGTACACCGCGCAAGGCAGGCACTGGATTTACCCCGTGGGCGCCGGCGTGGCCTTCTATCTCCTGTTCCTCGCCGGCGGCTACACGCTGCTGTCGTGGACGAGCGCTGCTGCGTGCGCGGGAACGGTAGCGCTGCTGCTGCGTCGAGGCTCTGCGGCAAGCGCTGGAATTGCGATCCTCGCCGTGCCTCTCATCGCCGACCGCACGCCGCCGCGGGCTGACATGTTTAGCGTAATTTTCTTCGCGGCATTTCTCTCCATTCTTTGGCAGTACTACCAGACGAGCCGCTCGCCACTATGGCTGCTGCCGATAATCATGGTGTTTTGGGTCAACGTTCATTTCGGTTTCGCCGCCGGACTTGGACTGATCGCCGCCTACATTGCTGCCGAAATGCTAGAGATGATTTGCGGTGAGGCACCCAGACGCGCTGCCGTACAAAGGGTCCGCGGTGCCTGGATATGGCTGGCTGCCACCGTTCTGGCGACGTTGGTGAATGCATGGGGCTGGGGCATTTACCGCGCGCTACTGTTGCAGGGCCGTGCAACGGCTGAGCAGCAACAATGGATTGGGGAGTGGAGGGGGGTTCGATTGAATTGGCCGACCGCCAGCGCCGCTTTGACGACGGGGGGGGCCAAAAGCGCCTTCTTCCTGGTATTGGCGGTGGCCGTGTTAGCAGGGGCGATTGCCTTGTTTCGGGGGCAGTTGGGCGCGGCGATCATGTTGTTTGGGGCGAGCTATGCTCCCCTGCAGCACTTTCGCATGGAAGCGGTATTCGCCTGCGTTGTGGTGGTGATCGCCGGACCGATTCTGTCTGACGCCCTGATGCGCTGTAGCTCTTGGATATCAGCACCGCGGCTGCGCTGGGTGCTCACAGGCGCGACCGGAGTGCTCTTCACGGTCTTGGTCTGTGCCCGCTCCGCAGATCTGATGACCAACCGCTTCTACTTCGGCGGGGCTACGCAGCTCTCGACCTTCGGGATGGGATTGAGTTGGTGGTTCCCCCGGCGGGCGGCTGAGTTTATCGAACGCGAGCACCTTCCCGGCGAGATTTTCAACACCTATGAGGACGGTGGCTACCTCAGTTGGAAACTCGGGCCGCAACGCCTCGACTACATCGACGGCCGGGACACGCTCTTCGGCTTGCCGTGGATACAACTGCAATATAGTTTGCTAAAGAGTCCGCCAGATTCTCCCTTGTGGGAAGCCGGGATCTTCCGCTATGGCATCAACACAATTCTGCTGTCCTACAGCGCCAGCCCAGGAGCGCTGGCCCTGGCAAATTTTTGCTTCAGCAATCTATGGCGGCTCGTCTACCTGGACGAGGTTTCGGCTGTGTTTGTTCGCCGCACGCCAGAGACAGAGCCGTTGATACGCCGCTTCCCCTTAAATTGCGCCACTACACCTCTGCCTGCGTCCACTCACTTCCGTAATCGCGCGGAGGAGTTTGTCGCTTGGGTCAATGCGGCCGCAGTGTTCCACCTCCTGGGACGCGATTCGGAAGCGCTTTCCGCCTCGGAAAAAGCGTTGCGGCTCTTTCCTGCGGGCGCGGGCGTCCATATAACTCGCGCTGGCGCGCTGGTTGGACTCGACCGGCGTCCCGAAGCCGAAAAGGAGCTGTTGCGCGCTGTCGCTCTTGCCCCCGGCGGATACACCTGGTCGGTCTTGGCCGATTTCTACCGGGCGGAGGGCCGTGCGGACGATGCCATTGCAGCCACCAGAAAAGGCGCCGACCTCGACGTGGATCCATCATTGCAACTGCTGCAACTGGGCTACTATGCGTTGAGCGTCGGTAGTCCCGAAGACGCCCTGCAAGCGTTTGACGAAGCGGAGCGCACCGCCCCAGGGGCCCGCAAGAAAGACACGGGTGGGAACTCCTTTTCCTACAAAATGGCGGCGGGGCGCGCTGAAGCCTGGCGGAGACTCGGCGACAATCACCGCGCTGCCCAGGCCCAAGAGCAAGCGGTTCAACTCGCTCCCAATGAAAGACAACCGTGGCTCAATCTGGCCCAAATTTATGAGCTGTTGGGGCGACCTGCGGAAGCCGATCGCGCCAAGGCTCACGCCGCAAGCCTTGCGAATAGCCCAAGTCCCTAAGAGCTCAATGTGGTTGGTTGCGTTGTAGCTAAAAGCTACTCCTTTCGGATTCGGCTTGATTACAAGACTCAGACGGAGTTAAGTTGCCTGCGAATCGTCGGCAGCGGCTCATCTTTTGCTTGGGTGGGATCCCTCGCCACAGGCCGCCTCAACTCCCGCCAAAACGCGATACCGGACTATTTGTCAGGCGCTGCGCTCAGCTTTCGCATCTCCGGCGCGGAGGACATCTTGCACGCCGATTGCTCGGCCATATCCTGCACTGAATCCTCCACGATGTGCTTCAGGTTACTGCCGTACGCCGATGCCCCGCAAAAACCCAATGAAACGCGCCTGAGTCTGTGCATTTTCTGCCGTTTTCTCCATTGGTATCGGCTGACAAGCCGTCCCACCAGGCTTAAGCTGAGGAGTCAAACACGCCGAAAGAATCAACCCATGGAACTAACGGAGATTCGAGGGGGCATCTTGCGTTTTTGGCGGCGCAACGCTATGCGCCTTTTGGTCTTCGCAGCCTTTCTTGCGTCTATCTTTATATTTGCCGCAATTTACAAATGGCTATATTCATCTAGGCCAGATAGTTTTTGGTTCAATCAGGAAATCGCCAAAAGCCAATACGAATTATCGAGAGTCCGGCAGGACGTTGAACAGCGAGACGCAACGGCAGAGATAATACGGCTAAGCGCGAAGTTGGCCGCCGTGAGAGCAGTATATTTCGAGTTCACGCATGGGCCGGTGACAATAGACTCTGCCCGCTTGATGGCCCGGTCCCATTCTGGGTATGTAGTACGAGTTCGCGAAGAGACCGCCTTCCTCCCCGGTGGTCCTGCCCCGATCGTCCTCGAAACCTCCATATACGATCCAAGCGGAAAAGCGCTTTTGGTCGACGAGAAGGTCTACTGGGCTGACCCGCCTCTTACGTCCACAAAGGTTTGGACTCAGGTGTTGGAGGTACTTCGAACTACGTTTGAACGACTATTGCTAGCGCAGGACGAGCGAATCAAGGCGTCAGAGTCGGAGATCACGCCACCAAAAATATGGTCTTACTGGGACTTCTTCTACTTCAGCGTGATGACGGAG
>JBEKTC010000242.1:0-7460 GCA_049516475.1 Candidatus Korobacteraceae bacterium
GGCAATGTTGTAGCCCTCAAATTTCTTCCCGCCTCACTCCAGCACGATGCCGCGGCTCTCGCGGGGTTTCATGCCGAGGTGCGTAACGCTCGCCAGGTTTCGCACCCGAATGTCTGTCGCGTATACGACATCGGTGAGGTGAACGACCAGCACTTTCTCACCATGGAGTACATCGACGGCGAGGACCTGTCGTCGTTGCTGCGCCGCATAGGCCGTTTGCCACCGGACAAGGCGTTGGAGACCGCGCACCAAATCTGCGCCGGGCTGGCAGCGGCACATGATTGCGGATTACTACATCGTGACCTGAAGCCGGCCAACATCATGCTGGATGGACGAGGGCGAGTGCGCATCACGGACTTCGGGCTGGCCCTGAGCAGCGACGACGCCACCGGCCGAAGCGAGACCGCAGGCACGCCGGCCTACATGGCTCCAGAACAGATTGGAAAGGGCGAGGCCAGCGTTCGCAGCGATATCTACTCGCTGGGGCTCGTATTTTATGAGCTCTTCACCGGGCGCCTTCCTTATCAGGCAAACACTCCAGTCGAATGGCGACGGGCGCATATGGAGTCTTCCCCCAGGACACCGTCGTCGGTGGTAAAGGACATTGATCCGGCGGTAGAAACCGCGATCCTGCGCTGTCTGCAAAAAGATCCGGCAAAACGGCCATCCTCCGTGCGGCAGGTAGCAGCCGCGTTTCCGGGAGGAGATCCGCTGGCGGCTGCACTTGCGGCAGGTGAAACGCCATCGCCCGAGATGGTGGCTGCTTCGGGAGAAACCGAAGGCTTGCGTCCCGCCATGGCTTGGACGGTGCTGGCGGGGGTCATTGTGTCGGTCATCGCGGCGATTCTGTTGGGTGCACAAACAAAGCTTTTCCGGCGTGTACCGCTGGAAAAACCGCCGGAGGCGCTCGCCGAACGCGCGCGGGAGATTCTGCAGAGCGTCGGATACTCCGAACGGTCGGTGGACACCGCGATGGGGTTCTACGAGGGGCACGACTTTCTACGCTACATCGCGGAACACGACAAGTCGAAGACACGCTGGGACAACCTCGAAACCGGGGCGTTCGTGTTTTGGTATCGCGGCAGCCCTCGGCCGCTCGAGGCTGGGAACATCTTCTCGGATGCACCCATATCGGGGTCCGTATGGACGGACGACCCGCCGCTCGATGTGTCGGGGATGACGCTGGTCAGACTTGATCCGCTCGGTCGCCTTACGCAGTTCATCGTGGTTCCTCCACAAGTAGAGAGGTCAGAACGCGCCGCGTCGCCACTGAGCTGGGGACCGCTGTTCTCTGCCGCGGGGCTCGATCCGTCCCAGTGGCCACCGGCGGAGCCAATGTGGACGCCACCTGTTTATAGCGACGCCCGCGCCGCTTGGACAGGATCGCTGGCGGAACGCCCCAATATCCCCATGCGGATTGAGGCCGCTGCTTACCGGGGCAAGCTCGTCTACTTCGAGTTGATTGGCCCCTGGACTCGTCCCGAGCGCACACAACCGTATCAGCCGACCACCGGCGAGCGGGCGTTTCTGGTGATTTACATTGTCTTGTTGCTTTCGCTACTGGTGGTCGGCGCAATGCTTGCCCGAAGGAATCTGCGCCTGGGTCGGGGCGATCGCCATGGAGCCTCTCGTCTTGCGGTTGTTGTTTTTGCGGCCTGGTCGGTAGCGTGGGCCTTTGGCGCGCACCACATCCCGAATTTTGCCGAACTCAGGCTCTTCTTTGAGTTTCTGTTCTGGGGCCTTGGCTGGTCCTGTCTAATCTGGGTTCTCTACATTGCCTTGGAGCCCTATGTGCGCCGCCGCTGGCCCGCCACGCTGGTTTCCTGGAGCCGCTTGCTGGCGGGAGGCTTTCGGGATCCGCTGGTGGGACGCGATGTCCTTGCCGGTTGTTTTTTGGCGCCGTTTTCGACTGCTGTGGGGGGACCGGTGTGGTTTGTTTTCTCTTGGATCGGCTATCCTCCGCCGCAACCATCTTCGGGCCCACAGTCGCTGTTCCTGGGCGCGCGGATGATAGTTGCTGAGGTAGCGCTCGCGTTGATCTTTGCGCTTTTTTTCTGGCTTGCGGCCCTGTTTGTCCTGGTCCTTGTGCGGGCTTTGCTGCGAAAGGAGTGGGCGGCAGCGATCGCATGGGTTCTTTTGTTTACGGTTTTCGCCGCGGCGGACCGCCAGTTTGCTCCCTATGTCTTAGTGGGTAATCTGATTTTCTTTGGTCTGGCTGTATTTGTGTTGATCCGTTTCGGCTTGCTGGCCCTGGTGACTAATTTCATTGTCTACTATATCCTGCAAAACTTTCCGCTGACGACCCAAGGGTCTGTGTGGTATTCAGGCATCAGTCTGGCCGGAATTCTGCTGACAGCCGCCATGGCGTTCTATGGCTTTTACACGTCATTGGGCAGCCGACCGGTTTTCGGAGGCACCGTGCTCGAGGAGTAAGCTGACGTGGAAGCTAGCTCCTCACTTGTCCGAAGTGTTAGCTATGTTGTAAGGGTTTCCCAGTTGGCGAGTCACGGGCCACCCGAAAGTTGTCCTGTTCGGAGTCAACTTGACGGGAAACGCCCATCCCGTGCTCTTGAAGAATTACGCAGGTCCCGGCGACAAGGACGGAACGCCGACAACACGTCCAAGTGACTTCCCCGAAGCAGACTCCTGGCCCGCGTCAATGAGAGTGTGTCCGGGCACAGAGCCGGCCGTGCTCGGGATTACGTACGAGATGGCGATTTCACGCTACGTATCCGAAGGATTGGTGGCTGAATGGTTGGAGATCTTGTTAGCTCCGGCGTCCGCCGATCCAGATTAATCTGTCGCACGGGCACTGATCTAATTGTGTTCACGCTAAATTGTATTGACATCCGGCTGCCTGAGCGTAGACTCCACCTATTCGGCCGGCGCCACTTACTCAGCTTTATATCCCTTTGCTCCGACTGAACCGGCCCCGTTTTGAGCCTAAGGCGCAAGGAAACTGCGCGCGGTAGTTTACTGAGGTCGGGCTCGGCGTCCTGGATCATCTCCAGAAAGACAGCAAGTCTCGGTCGCCCTCTCACCCCTAGCAGGACGTCCGTCAGGAGTTGGAGACTACACTTCCATCTCCCTCCGCGGCTTCCGAGAAAAGGACCAACATTTATGCTCACTCGCTCTATCCGCTTTGTGGTTACTCTCCTGATGGTTGGCTTCAGTGCAGTCCTGGCGCAAGCTGTCCTCCCGCCGCCGCCCCCTCCGCCTACCACTGCGGATGTCGTCTACGGGCAGTTGGGCAGCTTCACCACCAACTTCCCGAACCAAGGCGGGCTCGGCGCCAACAGCCTACATGATCCAGATGGGCTCGCCGTGGACAGCAGCGGTAATCTCTACGTGTCCGACCAACAAAACTCGCGGGTGTTGTACTACCCCGCCGGCAGCACCACCGCTACCCGGGTCTACGGGCAGATGGGCAGCTTCACCTGCTGCGGTGGGAACAACGGCGGAATCAGCGCCAACAGCTTAAACGGACCCTACGGTATTGCCCTGGATAGCAACGGCAATCTCTACGTGGCCGACTACGGTAACAATCGGGTTCTGTACTACCCCGCCGGCAGTACGACCGCCACGCGTGTCTACGGGCAAGGCGGAAGCTTCACCACCAACACCACGAACAACGGCGGGATCAGCGCCAACAGTTTAGACCTTCCGACAGCAGTCGCCCTGGACAGCAGCGGCAATCTCTATGTGGCCGACCAATACAACAATCGGGTGTTGTTCTATCCCTCCGGCAGCACCACTGCCACGCGGGTCTATGGGCAGGGCGGAAGCTTCAGCACCGGCGGCGCGAACAAAGGCGGGACCAGCGCCAACAGCTTAGCTTTTCCGACTGGGCTCGCCGTGGACAGCAGCGGCAATCTCTACGTAGCCGACGGCAATAACAGTCGTGTGCTGTTCTATCTCTCCGGCAGCACCACCGCCACGGGAGTCTACGGGCAGTTGGGCAGCTTCACCACCGGCACCGCGAACAACGGCGGGGTCAGCGCCAACAGCCTGGAGAATCCGGCTGGACTCACTCTCGACAGCAGCAACAATCTCTACGTGGCCGACGCTTATAACAATCGGGTACTTTTTTATCTCTCTGGCAGCACCACCGCTACGCGGGTCTATGGACAGGGCGGCAGCTTCACTTCCAGCACCGGGAACAACGGCGGGATCAGCGCTACCAGCTTAAATCAACCCTGGGCAGTCGCCCTGGACAGCAGCGGCAATTTCTACGTGGCCGACTTAGAGAACAATCGGGTGCTCATGTATCCGCCGACAACGACGCCGGGAATCTACGGTCCGGTCAACGGATCTACCCTGACCGGCAACTCCGCGCCGTTCTGGTGGGCCGGTTACCCCGGCGCTACGGCGTATTGGCTCGATGTGGGCAGCACATCCGGAGGGAACAACTATTACCAGTCGCAAAGCCTCTCCGCTTCTACCTTCGAGCAAACCGTCAATTCGTTGCCCAGTGACGGCAGCACGGTGTATGCGACCTGGTGGTACTTCGTGGGCGGCTCGTGGTCGTACATCGAGTATCAATACAACGCATTTGGCACCAACCCTCAAAAAGGTGTCATAACGTCACCGGCTCCAACTTCGACGCTGACGGGCAGTAGCGTGGCCTTCACCTGGACCGCAGGCGCAGGCGCGACCGGCTATTGGATTGACGCCGGCAGCAGCGCAGGCGGCAATCAGTACTTCCAATCCGGAAATTTGGGCAACGTGCTGACCACCACGGTCCCAGGTCTGCCGGTCAACGGCAGCACTGTCTATGTGACTCTGTACTCGCTGGTGAGTGGACAGTGGCTTAACAACCAGTACACCTACACGGCCTACAACGCAGGCAGCGCTCTGGGGGTCATGCAAACGCCGATTCCTGGATCGACGCTGAGCGGTAACGTTGCAACCTTCACGTGGAGCGCGGGCTCAGGAGCCTCGGCGTACTGGATGGATGTGGGCAGCACGGTGGGTGGTAACAACTACTATCAGTCGGGGAACCTGGGTAACGTGTTGACGACGACGGTGTACAGCCTACCGGCGGATGGCAGCCAGATCTACGTGACCCTGTGGTCGCTGGTCGGCGGTCAGTGGTACTACAACGAATACCATTACACCTCAGGTCCGTAAGGAGCTGAAGCGGGTTCAACGCCGTCTTCGAGCGGCGGCATTCACAAAGGGCACGGATTCTCATCCGTGCCCTTCTTTGCGGGACCTCGTCGTTGCGAGCGAGAACAGGCCATATCGTAGCCAATCCGAAGCCGAAGCCAATCGCTTCGGCGTTGACGGGATCATCGCGCAGCCATTCAACCCGTACCCGGCTGTCAAACCCGCGTTGCGCCGAGCTCGCAACCGGTCCGGGTTGCCGCCTACTTGGTGTTGACCATGGGAATCATCGCGGACAACTGCAGATTGATCAGCAGGTCGACCCGGCGATCGATCTGGTACCACAAGGCAGTCTTCTTCGCCGAGATGACCTGCTCAAATATCGGAACATACTTCATGCGTAATGCCAGCAGCTGCTGGTCAACCGTCGTCGATCTCTTCATATAATCCTGGGCCTGCGCATCGGTCATGGTGTTGTAGTTCGCGGCATAGTCCTTAATCACCGCCCACCGTTCGTCATTGGGTTTGATGGCTTCCTGGCGGTACTGGTCAAAAATAGGCCAGAACTTGGTGGCCTCGTCGGCGGTCAGAGTCATGTTCTCCGCCATGATCTGCTTGCGCTGCGCGCGAAGGTCCGCCCGCAGCATCTCGATGTCCTGGTCCTTGATCGGGTTCGCTTGCGCGCCCGTGCCCGGAGCACTTTGCGCCGCGGCCTGCTGTCCCATGACGGATACGCTGCACAAAAGCAGCGTGCTGACTACAACCAGAACTGCTATGACGCTCTTCTTCATGATTTCATTCTCCGTTCTGACTTAACCATCGACCTTGGTCTCATCACAGCAGCAGTCTATAGCGAATCGCAGCCCTGTCCCAGGATTGTTTACGTAAACAGGCCAACTCACACCCTATCCGAGCGGAGGACGTTTTGATTGGATTGCGAGTGACATGGGGATTTCTCAACAGTCAAGTTCCTCTATCAGGCTGAACACCAGGCACTCAATGGATTTGTGGGCGCGTTAAGTCACGTGTAGGTTATCCCAGTGTATTACCGTTGCACGAGAAAGACTGCATACCTCCGTCGTTGCTGACCGTTGGCCTGTAACATTGGTGCAACTTCTTCAATTTGCGAGTTCGGTGAGTGACACGCTTCATTGCGCCTCGGCCTCTTTAGTCACGACGATTTTGTCGGCTTCATCCTTGGGCTTTCGCCGCTTCCTGATCGCGCTCGCGCCGAGGGCGTTGCTGGACGATTGTGCGTCGCGGCTTGCGTCGTCACCATTGCATTGTTGCGGGCTGCCTGCTCTGCATCATTTCCCGAGGTCTATCCTGCGATAGCCGGTGGGAATCTTGAACAAGCTGGCAGGTGGCTCGCCTTCCTTGACGTTGGTCAGTTGCCGGGTCCCGCGTTCGCTAACGCCCTTAATGGCTATGTGAAGCGATTTATCGAGCCAAACCTCTCCGATGACCTTTCCATTCTTGTCGGTGACCTGCCAGTGTTCGCAGGTGCGGCCATTGACCTGCTCCGTGCCGATATCCCTGCAGGTCGTGTTCTTCCCCTCAGCGCACGGGTTCGAATGCAGCGCCGAGATTGCCGTGTCCATGCCGCTGCCGTGCTCCCTCGGATTCTTGGGATCAGCCTTGATCTCCATGTACTTGTGCTGCTCGGGGTACAGCATGTCCGTGGTCCTGGTCGTGGTGTTGACGAGTAGGATGATGAGGGGATGACCAGGCTGCTGCATATCCATGCGCATTTGCGGCCGCGAGACGTAGATCTTGCCTTTGATGTCCCGCATGCTGCCGGCCAAGTCGGTGGCATTCTCTTCCATATCTGCAGAGAAGGGGCGGGCGAGTGCGGGCTGGGCCGGGGGTGTCTGGGCCGACGACGTCTGAGGCGGTGCCGCTTGCAGGAGGAGCGCCCCGTGCTGGTTCAGCATGAACCAGAGCGTCACCTTCCCCATGACAAGAGCATTGCCTGCCTGCTGCGGGTACATCGGTAGACCACTGGAAATCAGTACAGGCTTCGATTGAGAGGATGCTGTGGTCAAGAGGCCGGCGACTCCAACACTCAATAAACAGAAAAGTAGGCGTTTCACAGCAACAGTTTACGCTGCGAGTGCAATTGTGACGCTATATAACTGTTGCGAACAGGCCAACTCGCACCCTATCTGAACCGGATGGAATATGTTCCTCGGGAGTCGGCCAGCATCCGGCAACCGCATTGGCACCGCCACTTGGCCGTATAACGCCCTACCCTTTCTTGTGACCCACGGCGTGTCGGCTGCTCTCAGTCGGCGGTTTGCCGACGACCCGTCAAACTGGATTACTTCCGAGTGGCCGACCACTCGCCCATACCA
>JBEKTC010000243.1:0-7458 GCA_049516475.1 Candidatus Korobacteraceae bacterium
CGTGTCGTCGGTGCGCGCGTCAGCTGGCCGCAGCGGAACAGCGGGCTACTCGGGCGGACGCTCAAGCGCTTCAACCTACTCCGGAAGTGCGGGACGTAGCTCGTCGGCGTCCGGCGCGGGGCGCGGGGTTGGAGCATCCGCTTGGTCGGGCGGCTCGGCTTCCATGGGCGGTGGTAGCGCCGCTGGAGGCGGGCGCAAGTAAACCGTACCGGCAGCCAGGTTAAACAAAAGTGACCCGGATCTTGGCATCGAGCTACACACCGATCCGGGTCTCGCTGTCGGCGAATGATCGATCGGAACTAAAGGCCGCAGCAACTACGAGTGACGAGTCCGACCGCTTTAGCCGCGCATCTATAGGATAGCGGCGGTTGACTTCCCTGCCCTGGCTGGTAGAGTTAAGTTGATCGCGGTTCGCTTCACGTTTGGGGGCGTCACGGCTTCGACGGAAGTGATTGCGGCAAAGAGGCATACCGGAGTGCATGCATCCGTAATCGTGTGCAAAAACACAATTGCCAACCAAAACCTGGCATACGCAGCTTAATTAATTAAGTTGCCGTCCTCCTCGGCTTTGCTCATGGGCTGAGAGCGGGCGTCGCACAGTGAGCTGGCTGCCAACTCTCCGCCTGTGAGTTTGCGGCGAGATCATCAGGCTGGCCTGGCCCCGTTTCTTGTCCATTCTGAGCGGGGCTGGCGAGAGTGCCGGGTAATTCCGGCGCATGAATTGGACTAAGTATGTAGTCTCTTTGCCAGTAACATTTTCGGACGCGGGTTCAACTCCCGCCGCCTCCAAGGCCTTAACCTATTTATTTTCAAGGCCGTAGGTGTGTCCGCGTACATGAAACGTACACCCGAAAAAGGGAAGCTTCGAGTTCTGTTCGCGGTTTAGTGGATGCGGCGGAAACGATTGGGCCTCCACTAGAATTCGCTGCAAAGTAGTCGGCATTTCACAAGAATATCTTTCTGCTCTGAGGCAGACCTTCTACTATTGTGAGATGGTCGCCTGATTACCACGGCTATCGTTGGGAAAGTGGAATGCAGCGGATCAACGGCAGAATAGAGGCGGTGTTGCACCGTGTCTTCCGACGTGTTGTCCCGCTACGTTGGTTTCGAGCCGGAGAAGACAAGCCTCCCGCGATGATCTTGTTACTCAGACAACCACATACATTTTCTGCGGAGGAGATTCAAGCTGCTGCGGAGCGAGCGTGGGGGCTTGCGTTCTGGAGCACTCGCGGATCAGGCCGTCGCATTTTGGTGTTCGATGAAGGAGTGGTCTTACAGGCGGGGCCGCATCAACTTAGTTTTCGCAGTTGGCCTCATCCATACATACCGAACCCTGAGGAGGATGTGGACTGGCTAGTCAGCCTCAGTCAAAAAAAGTCGTGGTCCGACCACAAGGCTTGTTGTTGGATTTATTACCAAACGGCAGCGACGGATTTGGAGCTAGCACAATGCGTAATTGCGAAGGTCGCAGTTGAACTGCTCGACGCCAACTGCACAGGGGTTTTTATGCCGAGTGAGTTCGCCCTCATCCCTGGAGAGATCGCATCGGAAGAATTGCGCAGTATGGCCGCCTACCGTTCATCAGAAAGCTCCATCTAAGTCGCCTCCTTTGGCGTAAAGTCCCATAGCGCATCATCCACTCTGCTAGCAGCGACTCGAAAAATTGGCGAAAGTCCACGTACACGCCACGTACACACATTCGCCCATTTCTGAGATTTCTGATGTTTTAGCGGCATTGATTCTGCAATAAGTTATTTAGAATCAGTGAGGCGCGGAGATTCAACTCCCGCCGCCTCCACAAGTAGTTTAGTTTCAATATTTTACATGTAAATCAGTGGACTGCACCCCGCTGATCAAGATTATTAATCCTCAGTTCACGCCGGCCTCAGCTGTTCGGAATGACCATGAAGGGCCCCATCTCATGATCGCGCTCGTTCTGCAGAAACGCAGGAGGACGTGGCAGCGGAGAGGCAAACGCAGGCTCCCACACTGGCGACCGAAGCTCCGGCATTGGGTTCGCCTGGAACAGTTTCCTGCACTGTCGAGCTGTCCACCGGGCCCACCTCTTGGACTTGTTTCGGCGGGCGCTATCGGTCGAAATTCCAGTTCCTGCATACATCTGCCGGTAGAGCTTCGAAAGGAACATAAAAGCAATCCTGGCCCGTAGAGTTGGAGTGCAGGCTGACCTCTGCCAGATAGCACGCCAGTTATAAAACCTGTCCCAAACCTTCTGTGTACGCTCCCGAATCTCATCCGAGCTCATCGAAGGATGCGGCGTAAACATCTTGGGACGAACATCTGTCGGAATCAGCCAGTACCGAGTAATCGGCACATCGCCCACCAGCGTAGGATCGTTTGCCTGCTCCTTTTCCCAGCGCGCAAAATCCACGGTGCCCGGAAACGGCGACATCATCAGGAACTGGGCAAAGGTTACGCCCGCCTTCAGTGCCATCTCCACCGTCGCATCGAACGTTGCCGGCTTATCTGTCGGCAGACCGAAGATGAACGAACCAAGTACATGGACGCCATGCTGTTTGAACGTCAGCAACTGCTTCGCCAGAGCCTCGCCAGAGTAGTTGAAGTCTTTGAAGACCGCCTTGAGTCCTTCCGGGGTTACCGCCTCGACCCCTACCAGAGCGCCCTTGATATTGGCCTTCCGCATAGCGTCCAGATACTCGCCATCCTCACCTGCCTCCATCGTGATCTGCGTGAAGAACACCATGTCTTTGGGCAGCTTTGCCAACTCTTCCATCAGTTGGAAACGCTCTGTGCGGGTCGCCGTCAACTCTTCAAGTTTGGCGATATTGTTTTGCTCCCGGGCCAGCCGCAGGTCGGTCAACGTCACCGGATAGAAGTTGTCATCGGCCAGGGCAATAAATCGAAAGCCGATCCGCCGCAGATTAACGATTTCGTCGATCACGCTCTGATACTGGCGTTGCCGGGGCTGTTGCCCATCGGTCCGCCAAACGCTGCAAAAAGAGCAATGCTTCGGGCATCCGCGAATGGTCTGCACCGAGGCCCACATATACTTATCAGGCTGCATCAGGTCCCATCGCGCGGCCAAAAACTGGCTGCCTTCAATCCGTCCGCCCTCATAGATCCTGCCTGGCTTGCCCGCGAGGCAATCGGTCACGACCTTGCCCCACGCAACATCGCCATCTCCCTTCACCACGGCGTGAGCATTACCGCGTACCAGGGCCTCTTCAGGAAACAGCGTAGCGTGAATCCCACCGTAGATCACCCACGCGCCGCGCCCGCGCGCCATTCGGCCAACCTCATATCCGCGTAGAGCGTTGCCAGTATGTACACTGATGCCGACAATATCTCCCGGCATGATGCTTTCCGGTAGAATCTGCTCCAGCGACTCATCGACGAGAATGGGGTCCCCCACCGCTTGAGGGGTCGCCGCCGCAAGGACAAACAACCATCTCGGCGTAATGACAGCGGTACCGAAGGAATTGTCGCTGGGATTTACGAGATGAACACTCAAGGATTCCAACCTTTCCCGGTACAAGCACGGCGACTGCGGCGCGGGCCTCTGCAGTCAAGGCCAGCATGGCGCCATCTGGTCTCAACTCGCCGTCCGCCCGACAATCGCAATACGGGCAAACGAATCCCTAAAGGTTCGCAAGCACGCAATTTTGCCAGCAGGCGAAAAAGAAAACAGAGCAAAATTGCACACAACGGGCAAAAAGTAGCAGTTCCGGTCGCATTGTCAGCAGGCAGGAAGTTATCTGGCCATTTGTGTCGAATCATCGGATGACTTGCTGAGCGCGGGGGAACGACGCGGGGCGCCCGTTTCGTGTGGTCAATATACGGTCAACGATTTGCCCACTTTCGAGTGTTCTGCGTTTTGGGCGCCCTGAGGATTCAATAGGTTCCCTGTTTTCAACGCCACGAGAAAGTTCAACTCCCGCCGCCTCCACAACTAAGCCTTTTATTATAAATAGTTTACACGCAAATCCGCGGGCGCCAACCCGCTGATTTCGATCCCAATAATCAATGGGTTCAGCGCGCACTAGCCCGGCTGCGGCAGAGTGCCGCTCCGTGCGGAAGAGTGGTGGGATTGCTTCAGAGTCGCCCGTCACTCGGGGGCAATCGCCAAGGTGCCCCTTGGGCGTGCGCTTCCGCAAAAGAGAGAAGCCACCCGGAATCTCCCTCCAGAGCGGCTTCTGTGCTACTTAAGTCATCCCCTAAGAAGAGGATTCAGTGTGAAGATGTTCCGCCATACGTTCCGATGTCTGATCAATCTTGCACAAACTCGGGTTTCAATGGCTACGGGGTGCCCAGGTGGAAGACAGTGCGCTCGGAAAATGCGCTGAAGCCGTTTTCCAACCGTTGAACCTCGCGCTCCTAACGAGCGGTTTTTCACATGGAGGTCTGCACAAAACCTGCAGAGCCCTTATTCCTGCAGGAAAATATTGAGGAGGGAGTTGTGGACCCGAATCTCGCCGTTATATTCGATAAAGCCCAGTTTTCTGAAGCGATTCATAAAGAAACTCACTCGTGATCGGGTTGTGCCAATCATCTCCGCCAGGATTTCCTGGCTGATCTTTGGAACCACCGTCTCGGGCTTGCTTTCCTTGCCGAACTGGGCGAGCAACAACAGAATCCTCGCTAGCCGCTTTTCACTAGAATTGAAAAGCTGATCCACCAGGTCCGCCTGGACCCGAGCGTTGCGGGTAAGCAGAAAAGAAACGAACACATCCGACAGCGCGTGTTCCTGGTGAAGGACGCGGACCATTTCCGCCTTGCTGATCTTGAGCAGCTCACAATCGGTCATCGCGGTAGCAGTCGCGAGTCGAAGAGGCTGTGCTAAGACCATGCAGTCCTCCCCCAAGAACTCCCCGCCACCCACCAAGGCAAGCGTCGCTTCTTTTCCGTCCGCGGAGGTGACCGTTACTCGCAGCCTGCCCTTCTGCACGTAAAAAATTGTGTCGGCAGCGTCGCCTTGTGCGTAGGCTGCCTCATTCTTTTTCAGGCTAAGAACCGTTCTACCCACGCCCGTCTGCGCGAGGAAGGCCTCGGGATCGAAAACCGTATCGCCATTTTTTGGTCGCGGCTTAGGCGTCTTAAGGCGGGAAGGCTTTGAAATTTCGCCTGTAGCTGATTTTGCGGATCGCACCGAATCAACCAATGGAACCCGTTCGGTTGGATCACTTGGTCTGCGGATTGGAATGCCCCTTGCGTTCATTTCATACCTCCGAAGGGCAGCGCTTACACTTCGACTTTAGAACCGGAGGCGCTGAAACAGAATGGGATTCTCGCGCTCATGATGACCTGGCCATAACCATGGGCGCCCAGTACTTCCCCTGTTGCACTAAATATCACATGCCAATTTTGATGGTCTGTCGGTTGGACATCCTACATACGCGGGAGATTGTTGTTCGTTCGCACGCCCGATTTCAGGGCCTCCTTTGATGTTGGGAAATCGCTTAACCGAGGGTCACGTTTCGTGCGTCGCGATGCTTGCGGTATCAGGGGTAAAGTGAATGTAGGACACCCTACCGAAGCGTTGGGGAGGGCACTGTATAATTTTTCGGGTGGAGCGAATGAGCAGGGTTCCTGTTTCGCATGCCACGACTAGTTCACCCTCCCAGTTGGGATGGTTTTCGGTTCTGGTTTGTGGCGCGCAAAAACCTCCAAGTCGTGCGGTCCGGCGAGCGGACGAATGCCAATGGAAAACCAGTCAGCAACATAATCCTTTTATCCATCTCCGAGAGCGACTATAACTCCCTCCGTCCTCATCTCGAATACGTCAGCTTGCCAAACCATCTAGTCCTTCACGAGGCGGGCGGAAAGCTAGAATTTGCATACTTCCCGAATCGCGGTTTGATTTCTCTTGTAGTCGTAATGAAAGATGGAAAAACGGCCGAAGCTGGCATAGTTGGAATGGAGGGCTTTACAGGAACACCGGTTGCTGTTGGCCTGAGCAGGAGTCCGCTTCAAGCGGTGGTACAAATCACGGGGGATGGGTTTCGGATCGAGGCCGGAGCTTTGCAAAACACTCTAGAATCCGCTCCCCGCCTGCAAGAGATATTGAGCCGCTATGCGGCAATTCGCGGCATGCAGATTGCACAAACAGCCGCATGTAATCGGCTGCACGATATTGGGCAGCGGCTTGCGCGGTGGTTGCTAATGACTCAGGATAGAGTGGATTCAGGGTCGCTGCCGATCACTCATGATTTTCTCGCCACGATGCTGGGGACAGATAGGCCCACCGTGAGCTTGGCAGCGGGTGTATTGCAGAGGAAGAAGATAATCGAGTACACCCGTGGCGCGGTGAAGATCGTGAACCGCAAGAAACTTGAAGACTCGGCCTGCGAGTGCTACGCGGTCATCCAACAGTACGATGGTGAGCTTGGTTTGAAATAAGTTCGGCAGTGAAGACTCGGCCTGCGCTTGTTGATGAATTCCCTATAAACCAACCACCGTTCAATCGATGTGGCCATGCATGCTCGTTGCTCACTCGCACCTAGTCCGGACGGTTCTGGGCAGATGGCCGGCAAGCAGGAAGTTATCCGACGCTTTGCGTAGGCTTATGAATCCAAACCATCGGAGCGCCGAGCGTGATGCAACGCGACTACCGCACCCAGAATCCGGGGGGTGGTCCGTAGGGCGGAGGATAGCCTAGGTAAATGCCGAAATGTGAAGGTCCAGGGCCCCATAATCTCTGGTCGCGAACATTGACCCAGTCGTCAAACCCGTCGGGCGCCGGCGCTTTCTCCGCGGTGTGCTGCAGCGAAGTTTTGTCTTGAAACCGCACTTGCTGGCCCGAATTTATCTTCACCGAGGGGCCTTGCCCAGTTGCTGTAATAGAGCCTTTCCTCACGGTCACCACTGTTTGGTCCTGATCGGGAAAAACATTCACGCGGTAAACTCCCGGCTTCGTGAGGGTCAACGTGGTATTGGGAGTATCGATCTCGTATATCTGGCCTGGAAAAAGATATCGAACCGAAAGACTGGCGACGCCTTGATTGACCCTGAATTGAACTGTGCCCGGATTGACGGTGCTCAGGGTGACGCTTGTCTCCGAACTCATGCGAATAAATGCGTTGCCGACGTTCAGTTCAGCCCGCGAATCCTTGTCGGCCCAGATGCAAATAGGGGCCTTCAGAGGCTCATTAAGAGCGGCCTTCGCCCAGTCGTTGCCTTCGCAGGGCGCCACCGACACTTCCCCCGTCATATACTGCACGCGCGCAATTCTTTGCGGCGGGTTATACGGGTAGGGTCTGGTTTGACCCTGAGCGGAACCAACCGCAGCTAACATCAGCAGTGCGAGAGGCAGAGGCTTTAGTCGTATATTCATCATCACTTCCAGCATAGGCTACTAGTAGATTGAGTTCCAGTTGACGCTTGCGCGGACAAGCCCACGACCTGAATCGTGGGCTTGTCGCGGTTGCTGAACTTGCCAAACCATTAGCGATGGCCGCCGCCGTGTCCGCCTCCACCACCGTG
>JBEKTC010000244.1:0-7439 GCA_049516475.1 Candidatus Korobacteraceae bacterium
TGCCCGACATGCTGAGCTTCAATCCTTCGAAGCCCGCAAAGTACCCTAATGGCCGGGTCTTCACCGACGATGTCATCAATTACCGCCTCGCCTTCCTGACGAAGAATGAGTGTCCGCCCTCGGGCCTCAGCCCCCACACCGACATCCTGAAGGAGTTCCCGTACATCGGTAATCCGCATCCGAAAAGGAGCTAAGACAAATCTGTCGCGCCCGTGCCCGACAGATTTGTTTCTTGGGTCCCGGCAACTACATCCATCCGACGAACGCAGTCGCTCCCGCCCGGATTTGGTTGTTCAGCATCTTCCTACGGCGTGGCGGCGGGTTCGTCTTCCTCTGCGCGCATCAGGCCAAACTTCTTCAGCTTGTAGCGCAGAGCATCGCGACTGATGTCGAGTAACTTCGCGGCGTGGGTCTGATTGCCGTCGGCCTGCGACATGGCAATCTCCACCAGCTCACGTTCCACTTCCTCCAGCGAGGTGCCGCCTTCGGGAATTTCCAGCTTGGGCAGGCTACGCCCATTCGGCAATTCTTTCGCGGCGTTGCCGCCGTTGTTTGCCGATGAGATTTCGAACGCCGTCAGCACAGACTGTTGCTGCGCCACCGCAAACGGCAGGTAATCAGGATTGAGCTCATTCTTCTCTTCCAGAATCATGGCCCGCTCGACCGCGTTCTTCAGCTCGCGAACATTGCCCGGCCAGTCGTATTTGAGCATCAGCTTGCGCGTCTCGTCGGTGATGCCGGTGACGTGCTTGCGGAACTTGCGGTTGTAACGCGAGATGAAGAACTCCACCAGCGGCAGAATGTCTTCCTTGCGCTCGCGCAGCGTCGGCAGGAAGATGGAGATGATCGCCAGCCGGTAGTACAGGTCCTGGCGGAACTGGCCATCTTTAACCGCCCGCTCCAGATCGCGATTGGACGCAGCAATCACGCGCACGTCCACCTGCATATCGCGCACGCCGCCCACCCGGCGTATCACCTGATCCTCCAGTACGCGCAGCAGCTTGGCCTGCAGCAGCGGTGACAGCTCGCCGATTTCGTCGAGAAAAAGCGTGCCGCCGTCGGCCATCTCGAACAGGCCTTTCTTCATGGTCTTGGCATCGGTGAAAGCGCCGCGCTCATGACCGAAGAGTTCGGCCTCCATCAGCGTCTCTGGAATGGCCGAGCAGTTGATGGCGACGAACGGCTTCTCCGCCCGCCGGCTCTGGTAGTGAATGGCCTTGGCGATCAGGTCTTTGCCGGTGCCGCTCTCGCCTTGCACCAGAATGGTGGTGGCCTCGCTGGCTGCGATCTTGTTGACGAATCCCATCAGTTCGGTCATCTTCTGGGAGACACCGATCACGTTGTGATAACCGGTGCGGCGGCGCATCTCACCGCGCAGCGATTCCACTTCCGAGCGCAGCCGTGTGGCTTCCAGCGCGTTCTTGACGGCGACACCGAGCTCGTCGAAATCCAGCGGCTTGCCCACGAAGTCGTAGGCCCCGAGCTTCAGGGCGGTCTTCACATCCTCCAGCTGCGGGTCGGCGGTAATCATGATGACGGCGCGCGCGTCGCCGGATTTCTTCAGTTGTTCCAGGACTTCAATACCGCTGAGATCGGGCAGGCGTACGTCAAGCAGCACGAGGTCGGGAGACTCGTTGTGGGCCACGCGCAGCGCAGCCGAGCCGTTGTCAGCCTCCAGTACGTGATAACCCCACTCTTCACATTTCTGGCGCAGAGACCAACGAACCAGCTTCTCGTCGTCAACAATTAAAACTTTTTCCGAGGGCATTAACTTCTAGCAATAGGTTACTACAGGAGGGTGCCGAAGACGGAGCACATGCCACTAACGGGGCATGGTGCAAGCGATGCTTATTTCTTCTCAAGCTGCCTTGCCGGGCAGCCGATAACTCTTGTGTGCAGAGGTCGGCGCTCATCACAGGGTTGTCGCTCGCCTTGAGCGGGGTGACCTTGGCGGGCGTCAGCGAGTGGGCTTCCGGTCGCTTCGACAGCTCAACGGCTGATGGCGGATCGTCGAGTATATCCGCGTCCTCGCCCGGCTATGATGGCAGCCGTGGTGCCGCCGTTCCATTTGCACTCCCGGCCCTGCCGGAAACCGGCGACCATCTTCCGGCAGGCAGTCCGGGATATACCCTCCGCCACGACGTTCCCGAAGTGCGGCTGCAATTCACGGTAGCCGATGAGCAGGGCCGCGTGATCCAGGATCTTTCCCCGGACGAAGTTCGTATTTTCGATAACCAGTCGCCGGTGGTCCGCTTCAACGATTTCGAACGTGCCCAGGACCTTCCGCTGCACATCGGCCTCATTCTGGATACCAGTGATTCCGTCAAACGCGTGCTCCCCGATGAGAAAGCTGCGGCAGTCAATTTCCTGCAGCAGATCATGCGACCGCAAACTGACATCGCTTTCATCATGGGATTTGGCGGTGACATAAAGCTGTGGCAGGACTCGACTGCGAACCGTCAGGAATTGATCAACGCGATTGGCCGCCTGAAGCAACCGGGCTGGGGTACCCGCTTGTTCGACGCGCTGTACTCCGCCTGTGACGGCCAGCTTGCAAACAATGGCGATGGCAAACTGGTCCACCGTGCCGTCGTGGTTCTCAGCGACGGCGACGATACGCAGAGTTTTCGCAGCCTGAGCAACGCAATTGCCGCGGCCCAACGTAGCGAAATTCAGATCTATGCGTTGACCATTCATCCCCAGGGAGCTGTAGATCGAGGCGACCGGATATTGCAGCGCCTGGCCGATGCGACCGGTGGACGACTCTATGTCGCGCCGTCAAGCCGGGATTTGGGCGCAGCCTTTGCGCAGATCGAGCAGGACCTGCGCACGCAATACTATGTTTCGTTTCCTCCGCAACAGTCGACGCCGGGATACCACGCTCTGCGCATAGAGGTTCGTCCCGCGCAGAAGCTGGAGATTCACGCCCGGAAGGGTTACTACGCAATGGCGGAGTGAGGCGGCTCTTCGCTCTTCGCTCTTCGCCAGAAATTTCATTAACGCCGTGTCATCCTGAGCGAGGACTTTAGTCCGAGTCGAAGGACCCCTATAGCGGCAGGTCGCTGGTCGCTTTCGGCTCTTCTCCAGAAGGATTGTTTTGACGAAAGAGAGCGAAAAGCAGGTCCTTCGACTCGCTGCGCTCGCTCAGGTTGACACGTTGATTTCATCTGGCGAAAAGCGAGGAGCGAAAAGCGCCCTATCAGCTATACTCGTCCAGCGAAGGGGATAAGGTGAGTTCCGTCGGCCTGCAACCTGATGAGAAAGTGCAATCGCACCCGGCTAGCTCATTCACTTGGTCCGGCAACCGCGCCTACCTTCTGGGACTGCTGCTCATTATCCTCAGCGTTGCCTTGTACTATCCGGTCAGGACCCATCCCTACGTCAACTACGACGACAATGTCTACGTAACCGACAACGTTCACATCCAGAATGGCCTCACCTGGGACACGGTCACATGGGCATTTGTCACCGACCACAGCGGCAACTGGCATCCTCTGACCTGGCTTTCCCACGCCCTGGACGTTGAGATGTACGACTTGACTCCCGGCGGCCATCACCAGACCAGCATGTTGTTGCACGCGCTGAACGCGGCGCTGCTGTTCTGGGTGCTGTTGCGCGCCACCGGCTACGCGGGCCGCAGCTTCATGGTGGCCGCGCTGTTTGCTGTCCATCCCATCAATGTCGAATCGGTGGTTTGGATTTCCGAGCGCAAGACGGTGCTCAGCATGACGTTCTTTCTGCTGGCGCTGTGCGCGTGGCGCTGGTATGCGGCGAAGCCGCACGCGCTTCGCTATTCCGTGGTCGCGGTGCTGTTCGCGCTCGGGCTGATGGCCAAGCCGCAGATCATTACCTTCCCGTTCGTCCTTCTGCTTTGGGATTATTGGCCGCTGGGAAGGCTCGCTCTTCGCCATTCGCTGTTCGCTTTTCGCCAGAACTCGCGTGAAATTTCTGGCGAGAAGCGAACAGCGAACAGCGAGCAGCGATCGTCCGGCGAATGGCGGCGGTTGCTCCTGGAGAAGCTTCCACTCCTCGCTATTGCCGCCGCCAGCGCGGTGCTGACGATAAAAGCGCAGCGCGCCAGTGGCGCGGTGCTTTCACTGGGCGCGACGCCGCTCTCGGTTCGCCTGTCGAACGGCCTGGTCTCGTACGTCAAGTACCTGATGAACGCGTTCTGGCCAACCGGGCTCGCGCCTATGTATCCCCATCCGGGAGACTCTCTGCGCGCCTGGCAGGTCTATGGGGCGCTGCTGATCCTGCTGACCATTTCGTTATTGGTCCTCGAACGCCGCCGTCGTCCTTACCTGCTGGTCGGATGGCTGTGGTTCCTGGGGACGCTGGTCCCGATGATCGGCCTGGTACAGGTTGGGCGGCAGGCCATGGCTGATCGCTACGCCTATCTGCCGCTCATCGGAATATTCATCATGGTGTGTTGGGGCGTTGCGGAATGGGCCGCACAAAAGCGCCTGCCGTCGGCGTTGCTGCCGGCAGTGAGCATTGTCGTGGTCCTGGCGCTCAGCATCGCAGCCCGACGGCAGATCGGTTATTGGTCAGATAACGTAATCCTGTGGACGCACACCATACAAGTGACGCCGCCCAACTACGTTGCGCAGGACAATCTGGGTGGTGCGCTGATGGGACACAAGCGGCTGGACGAAGCCGTCGTACATTTCCGCGAGGCGGAGGCGATTCACCCGGTCGATCCGATCAGCACATTCAACATTGGCTTCTATGATCAGGAGCATGGCAACTTCTACGGCGCGATCGAGCAATATAAGCGCGCGATCATCCTGACCACCAGCCCGTCGGTGAAGATCCAGGCGTGGAACGATATGGGTTTCGCCTATCGCAGTCTGGGCAATTCGCAGCAGGCGCACGAATGCTTCGAGGCGGCAAAGAAGCTGCAAGGCCAGTAGAGCAGTTTCGCTTCGGGTGTGGCCGACGGGTGGAGCACGCCTTCAGGCGTGCAGGAATACAAGCGCAATGATTGGAGCGCGCTTTAGCGCCTGAGGTAATGCTTTTCCTTACCCCAGTGGCTAAAGCCAATTTTTCTTCGGACCGCAACTGCACCGCTGAAGCGGTGCTCCACCCTTCGAATCAGAACTGGCGATGCTGGAGGACGATTGAATCCGGTTCGCCTCAAGACTGACGAGACGACCCCATCGCAGCTCGGCGCCTCGTCGCGACAGCAGCAGCTCGTGCTGATCCTTGTCCTGGTCATCATCACCGTCGCGATCTATTTCCGGGTCAATCACTATCCGTTCGTCAACTACGACGACACTCTCTACGTCACGCAGAATGCGCGCGTGCAAGACGGCCTGACGTGGGTCACCGTGCGCTGGGCCTTTACCACGTATCACGTCGGCACCTGGCATCCGGTCACGTGGCTTTCTCACGCTCTCGATTGCCAACTCTTCGATCTGGATCCCGCCGGCCCGCACGACGTGAATCTACTGCTGCATGTGCTGAACGTCCTCTTGCTCTTCTGGGTGCTCCGGCGGGCAACGGGTTTCAGCGGACGTAGCTTCATGGTGGCGGCGCTGTTTGCGCTGCATCCCATCAACGTCGAGTCGGTGGTGTGGATCGCGGAGCGCAAGAATTCGCTCAGCATGTTGTTTTTCCTGCTGGCGCTGGGAGCTTATCGCTGGTACGCGTCCGATCGCAAAGTCGCACGGTACGCCGTAGTCGCCGTCTTGTTTGCCCTCGGATTGATGGCCAAGCCGCAGGTGATTACGTTCCCCTTCGTCCTGCTGTTGTGGGATTACTGGCCACTGCGGCGGCTTTCGCCCGCAGCCGATCAGCCTTCCCGTGGTCGAACCATCTCCGACTTTTCTCAACTGGTGTGGGAAAAGACCCCGCTGTTTGCGCTGGCTGGAATCAGTGCTGCCGTAACCATGAGCGCGCAGCGCGCCGATGGCACCAAGACGTGGTATCCGCTCGGATTGCGTGTGGAGTATGCGCTCGTCTCCTACGTCGACTACATGAGCAAAACGCTGTGGCCTGTACGGCTGTCCGCTTTTTATCCGCACCCGGATTACGTTCCGTTGCGGCAAGCGGCCTTGGCAATGTTGGTCGTCGCGCTGGTGACGGCCCTGACGATTGCAAACCGCCGCCGCCGGCCTTATCTGCTGGTGGGCTGGCTGTTTTTTCTGGGAACGCTGGTACCCATGGTCGGCTTGGAAGGCGTCGGCTATCAGGGAAAGCAGGGCATCGCGGATCGGTATGCGTATCTGCCGTTCATCGGTCTCTTCATCATGATTTGCTGGGCTGTCGCGGAATGGGCGCAGCAGAAGCATCTTCCGGCTGCCGTGCTGCGCGTCGTAAGCGTTGCCGTACTGCTGGCGCTGGGAATAGTCGCTTATCGCCAGGTCGGCTATTGGCATGACAATGTGACCCTGTGGTCGCACGCCGTGCAAGTTACGGACGGAAACTTTCTCGCCGAGAACAATTTGGGCAAGGCGCTGGTGGCCGAGGGACGAGCCGACGAGGCCGTCTCGCATTTCTACAAAGCGGTTGCGATTTACCCTGATGATCCCGTCGGCAACCTGAACATCGGAATCTACGAGCAGACGCGGGGAAATTTCTCTGCGGCCATCGAGCGCTACAAGAAAACCATCAGCCTGACGCGCGATCCCGAACTGAAGGCCGCGGCGTGGAACAATATGGCGGCGGCGTATCGCCAGCTCGGGGATTTGGCGGACGCCCAGCAAAGCCAAGATGCGGCGGCGAAACTGCGACGGTAACGGAACCCTGTTCGCCCTTCGCTTTTCGCCAGAAGAAATTCAAGTGTCATCCTGAGCGAGCGGGCCGCCTTTTGGCCGCGAGTCGAATGAAGTTTGAGAGAGCCCAGCCCATCGGCTGGCTTTCGTCTTTTACGACACTTTTCCGCCGTAGTCCCAATCAATCGGCATCGTTTGACTTGCTATACCCTCCTGCGTAACGTTCTACTCTTGAACTCAGCGCTACATTGCTTTTTGACGATTTACGGAAAACTCACTCGAGTGGATAGGGTGGAGCACCGCTTCAGCGGTGCATGCGCGCTTGGAAAATGAAATTGGCTTTAGCCGCTGAGGTAAAGGGAGACCTCACGTCAGGCGCTAAAGCGCGGACCGCCAATATGCGCCCGCGATGCGCGCCTGAAAGGCGTGCTCCACCCATCGCTCACTTATCTTGAGGCGCACCGCCGTCGCCGAAAAGAGGGGAACGTATGACATCTGTTGATCTGAAGCCTGCACAACAGACCCGCACCCCAGGCCGGTTCGCTTCACCCCTCACGCACAAGATCTTTCTCGGCGTGGTACTGGCCGTCGCCGTTGTTGCTGTCTACTATCCCGTCCACTGGCAGCCCTTCGCCAATTACGATGACGCCGACTACGTCACCGACAACTTCCATGTCAAAGCCGGCCTGCACTGGTCCACCGTCAAGTGGGCGCTGACTGCGC
>JBEKTC010000245.1:0-7384 GCA_049516475.1 Candidatus Korobacteraceae bacterium
AAATCGTCTTGACCGGCGTTAACGCGGGCCTAAAAGGCCCGCACTACCCGAGCCGGGCATCAGATCGACTTTTTCCGCAGCCTGTAGAAGGCGTGCTCCACCCAATAGGGGGTGCACGCTAGGTACCGGCGATTCCCTTGTTCTGAAGGATCCTGACCACTACGCGCCGGTTTTGGGCCTGGCCCTCGGCGGTCTTGTCACTGCCGACCTGCCGGCTTTCGCCCATAGCGCCGGGAGCCAGCATGTTGGTAAGCGGAATGTGGCCCTGTTGCTGCAAGAATTGGGCTACATTGTTGGCCCGCTCGTCGCTCAGCTTCTGATTCAGCGAAGCGCTGCCAACCGATGAGGCGTAGCCTTTCACCTGGATGGTGTAGGCCGTGATGGTCTTGGCCTTTTGGGCCAACTGCATCAGTTGTGCGTTGTACTTCGGATCCAGCGCGACCTTGCCGTTGGCGAAGTACACCGTCACTTCGTCGAGTATGTTGTAATCGGCCAACTGCCCGAAGCGCTTGTTCGCCGCCTCGATCATGGCTTTATTAGCGTCAATCTTCGCCTGCGCCTCAGCCATTTGCTGTTGTTGCTCCTGCATCTCTTGCTGCTGCCGCTCCAGCGCTGCCCTTTGCTCGGCCAGTTCCTGTTGGGTCTGCTGTATCTGCTCCTTCGCCGGTTGTATGCCGGCCTGGATAGTTTGAGCGTCTTGCAGGTCATTGCCTTTGAACTTGATCGAACTCGCTACCAGTTGGTTTTGCGCGTTATAGGAGCCTTCTACCTGGACTTGGAGTCCGGGAATAAGCGCTGCCATCGACATTTGCTTGCGCCGCGCCTTGAACATTCCCTGCACCTGGGCGACTTGCGTGCTGTCGGTGAGCAGAACTACTACGCTCGACGAATCGGGAGTCTGCAATGTCATGGTGTCGCCGCTACGTCCGGTTATCAGTCCCTGGGCTTTGGCGGACTGAGCGGCAGCGGTACCGCAAAACACCAGAAGGATTGCCAGTGATACTGTTGCGGCGAATGCAATCGTTATCAACCTGCTTCTCTTCATGATTTCTCCTCTGTGCTGCTGCGCTCTGCAGCAGTCAAGCTTGGTATAACTCACAGCTATTCCGGGTGGGAGCAAACTAGCGTGTTGCTGAACTGGTGGGATCGGCCCTTCGTCGAAAGACGGCAGGCGGATCGTCGGCTAGTTCCTGTAGATTTCTAGTGATCCTCAGTTCCACATGAGTGTACTCGTTTCCCGCGGCAGCTTGCGATGGTTTTCTGCGATGCGGGATCCCTTGCATTGGCTAAACGCACTCAAGCGCACACAACTTCCGGCCTTCAGGAGGACACAATACTTGCACAGGGCGTGAAGGTAAACTGTCGCTTGCGACAGTGGTGTTCGTCCCAAGTTGCGAGCAAATCTCTACCACTTTCGAGGTAAGAGGGCTACAAAATCAATGACTTACGGCAATCAATTGAGAATTACTCATTGTGGAGCCTCTGTTTGGGGCGATAATGTTGGATAACTCCCCCAGGTCAATGGTTGCGATGGTCCCGGCGGGATTACTGTGTCAGGTGGGTTATGCAAGAAAAGCCGTGCGCAATCGCTGACCCTAAGGGATGCCGGGGAGGCAGCGCCGCAAAATGGCTGACTACCGCGTTTTTGTTGACGATTTGCACGCTCGCCTGGGCAGGCTCAACCGGGCTGTGCTTTGCTGCGGATTCGCGGCCGGCCAAAAATGTCCTGGTGCTTTATAGCTTTTCGAAGCGTGACGTCCTGGATCCCCAGTCGCTGGAGTCAACCGTCCGGTCCCACGTCTCGGCGCCGGTAAATTTCTACGTCGAATACCTGGAAGCGCAACGCTTCGGAAGTCGCGACTACGAGAAGAGCCTGAGCGAGACTTTACGCCAAACGTATGGCAAGCAGAAACTGGATCTTGTCATCGTCGCTGTCTATCCGGCCCTGAAGTTTGCGATTGATTTCCGGGAGCAAATTTTCCCCAAAGTCCCAATCGTCTTCATGATGATCGTGCCGGAGAGACTACAAGGCCGCAAGCTCTGGCCAGGTGTAACCGGGGTTACCCTGCGGGGGGATGTTCGGGGCACTCTGGACCTGGCCCTTCATCTGAACCCAGACACAAAAAATGTAGCCGTGGTCGGGGGAACTTCAGAATTCGAGAGCTACTGGGTGAACGTGACTCATCAGGAGCTTGGGCTTCGCCCAACCCAAATGAATGAGATTGACCTGGTGGGACTTTCGCCCGATGAGTTGCTGCGCCAGGTATCCGCGCTTCCTCGTCGCACGGTGGTTATTTTCGAGCTGGTGCCGCAAGCGTCGTTACAACTGGCCATGGGCACAGAGGACATTCTTGAGGCGATTTCCCGGCAATTTCCCACCTACTGCATTCACAACTTTTGTTTTGATCATGGAGCGATTGGCGGATCCTATCCTGATTTGGAAGAGCAGGCGCAGAACGCAGGACTGCTCGCCGCCCGGGTGCTATCTGGCGAAAACCCGGAAACTATTCCGGTGATCCATGCCTCGCATGTTCTCCCGGAAGTCGATTGGCGAGAACTTCGCCGGTGGAATATTCCGGAGTCGGCGCTCCCGCCCGGCACGATCGTCCTGTACCGGGAGCCGACTGCATGGCAACGGTACGGGAAATACGTCATCGCAGGCGTTGTTCTGATTGTTGTCCAAACGTTACTCATCATCGGATTGCTGTGGCAACGCTGGCGGAAACAAAAAGCCGAAGCTAGTCTGAGTGAAAGTGAAAAGCGCTTCCGGGCGCTGGCGGATACGACCCAGTCCCTGCTCTGGATTTGCGGCAAGGACGGTAACGTCACGTATCTCAGCGAGAGACGGAACCACTTCACCGGCCGCGATCCGGAGGCTGGATTTACCGACGCCTGGACGGCATTCATTCATCCTGACGACATACAGAATGTGCTGGCTGCAAACTCCCGGGCGATTGAGCAGCAGGAGGGATTTTCCAAGGAGTACCGGCTCCGTCGGCGCGATGGAGTGTACCGCTGGATGCTGGATGTGGCAGCGCCACGACTCAATGCGGACGGCTCATTTGCCGGGTTTATCGGTTCGGCCACCGACATTACGGACCAGAAGCTGGCGCAGGAAGCACTCGAAAGAATGGGCGGCAAATTGATCGAAGCCCAGGAAAAAGAGCGCAGCCGAATCGCCAGGGAGCTGCATGACGACATTTGCCAGAGGCTGGCGCTGCTCTCGCTGGAACTGGAGCTGGCGAGTCAGGGGTCCAAAGGTGTGGCGAAGGCAGGTTTCGCGGAAATTCAGCAGCACTGCACCGAAATCGCCAGCGATGTTCAAGCGTTGTCGCATCAACTTCACTCGTCTAAGCTGGATTACCTTGGCTTGGAAGCTGCGTTGCGGAGCTGCTGTGAGGAGTTCTCCAACAAACATGATGTGACCGTCGAATTCAAGCCTGAGAATGTTCCCAACCATTTGCCCGGGGGCATCTCTCTCTGCCTGTTCCGGGTCGCGCAGGAGGCGCTGCAAAATGCGGTGAAGCACAGCGGCGTGCACCGATTCTCAGTGGAATTGCGGGCTACGGCGAACCAGATCCGGCTGGAGGTCAGCGACGCGGGTGTGGGCTTCAACGTCGACGCAGCAATGCTGAATGGAGGATTGGGGCTGGTCAGTATGCCGGAGCGAGTCCATCTGGTGAAAGGCACTTTCTCCGTCGAATCGAAGTTAAATGTTGGCACCAGAATTGTGGCTACTGTGCCTTTAGTTGCAGAGACGGATGCATTGGTGACGGCTGCCGAGACGGTTTGAAGGGATTCGGCGGAGGCCGATACATGGGACGAATGCGCATTTTGATTGCCGACGATCATACGATGATTGCGGCAGGGTTCCAGAAGTTGTTGGAACCTCATTACGAAGTCGTGGGCTGCGTTACCGACGGCCGAGCCCTGCTGAAAGCGGCACCCGAGCTCAAGCCGGACGTGGTGCTTCTGGACGTGGGAATGCCGTTACTCAACGGCTTGGACGCGGCGCGAGAACTGAAAAAGGAGATGCCGCACGTCCAACTCATCTTCCTGACGATGAATCCTGGCGCAGACATCGCCGCCGAAGCCTTCCGGATAGGGGCCTCGGCCTATCTGCTGAAGACCTCAAAGCCCTCTGAATTGTTGCGGGCGATCGATGCCGTAGTGAAGGGAGGTTCGTATGTGACCCCGCAAATCAAACGGGCCATGGGTGAGAGATTCATCCGTGACCCCCAGCGGCTGCAACGGCAAAAACAGCTCACCGCGCGGCAGCGCGAAGTACTGCAGATGGTCGCAGAGGGGCGTTCCATGATGGAGATCGCCAGCATTTTGCAGATCACCCACCGAACCGTCCGGTTTCACAAGGCCAAAATTATGGAAGAGCTGGAAATCACCACCAACTCGGAACTGGTGAAGTACGCGATCAATCACGGCGTGATTTCCGCAGTCTAGGGATCAGGGCGCGGAACTAACGCGCGCTTCTCCTACTGTCGCAAGTGACAGTAGGCAAATGGCCTCACCGGGACAACAATCACCAATGCAGGTTTCGCTCCTTGCTGGCTGACACCACACATCGATGTTGTGATAGCTTTTCGAGGGGTCGTCGCCACTCCCGGCGGTCAGCATCTTTAGCCTCAATCGGAAAGAAGAGATAAACAATGGATAAGAAATCGAAACTCGTCAGAATCGCGGTTCCAAGCCTGCTGGTCCTGGGCTTGATGATGATCGGTAGCATCCCCGGTTTCTCCAGGGACAAGTATGAATCCATCGACTGCACCGCCTGGGGCACCAGCACCCAGCTCGGACACAACATCGGCATCACGCTGACTATCTATGAGTTTTCCACTCCGGAAGATCGAGAAGTCCTGGTACAGGCGTTCCAGAAGGGACAGAACCAGGGGTTGGTTCTGGCCTTGCAAAAGATGAAGGCGGTTGGCCGCATCGCAATCCCCGGCACCTTGGGCTATGACGTCAGCTACATACGCATGGTTGCGACGCCGACGGGCCGGAAGATTACCTTCGCCACCAACCGCCCCATCAGGTTTGGAGAGGCTTTCACGGACAGTCCGACCCAGAGCTATAACCTTACAGCCGGTGAACTCGACCTGAATGACCAGGACAAGAGCAAGAGTACCGGCGTTCTGTACCCCGCCGCCCAGTTGATCATTAACAAGGACGGCGAGATGCAGCTCGATCTGAATCAGAATCCATGGAGACTTGGGAACTTCCTTGACTGGAAGGGTACAGCAGAGAATTAGCCCCCAACGGGCAATTCGGCGGCTGAATTCTGCTTGGGGCAGGGCAGAGGTTTTCAGCAAGTTCTCGTTACCTGGGTTCGCGTCCCCCTTCCGGGGATGACTGCCCCAAGGTCTTTTTCCGATTCACGATTCCTACTTCGTATGAGGTGCTTCATGAAGACGAATTTGCGATTTGCTTCCCTTAGCGCGCTGCTGGTGTTCGCAGTCATGATACTGAACTGTACGTCTGCCCAGGCACAGAAGAGGAGCAACTACGTGTGTGGCGAGGCAGCTCCGGCAAGCCTGTGCTCCGCGGCCAACACCTGCGGATCGGCTTCTGCTCCATGCACGGTCGATATCAACCGGGCAGGCAACGGGGCCAGCGTCAAGCCGGGAATTCCGGGCGCCAAGAGCAACCAGTTCTTCTGCGTTAAGGCCGGCACAACTGTGACTTGGATGTCGTCGAACAAGAACATCGGGTTCATGGTTTCTTTCCCAGAGGACTCGCCTTTCACTCCGGACGACCCCATCATGGGCGGCGGGAATAAGCCGGTCAGCGTGAAGGCGACCACACCGGGTTGCTACAAGTACGATGTCGGCGCGTTCGTTTCAGCTGCGGTTTACGGGATGGGCGGCGGGAGCAAGCCCGAATTGGTCATTCTGCCGTAGGTCGAAGCCGGGACCGCGTTGAGCCGTAAATTTGCGAAGGTCAAAGACCTGCGCATTTCAGGATTGCCGTACGCCACATTGGGTGGAGCACGCCTTTAACAGGCTGCTGAAAAGTCGAAGTGCTTTGTGTCAGGGCACGACTTCAGTCGTGCCGGTAAGCCTTTTATCTTGTCATCCCGAGGAGGCCTTTAGGCCGACGAGGGATCTGCTTCTGACTTTTTCAGCGGCCTCTTTAAGGCGTGCTCTGAATGATGTAGTGGTCGCTGCCGAATAAAACCTCGGCTCGAAGGAGAGTTACATGGCTGTTGGTAAGACTATCCTTTCTTGGTCGCGCCCGTTACAGGCGCTGGCACTGATCCTGTTGGTTTCGCTTGCCGCCCTGGGGCAAAGGATCCACGTCAACAAATACGATCCCAATGCCGATTTTTCCAAGTTTAAGACTTACTCATGGGCGCCACACGGCGCAGTTGCACATCCCATGCTCGCAGCTGATATCGTCGGCACCATCGAAGACGAACTCACGCAGAAAGGCCTAACGAAAGTTACCAGTAATCCCGACCTGATCATTCAGGTGTACGGGTCCATCGACCAGGAGTCCTCGTTCACCTCCAACGATCCGCTTTATAACGCGACGGGAGGCATTCCACCCTTCGACCCAAGCTTCTCCGGGCCGGCACTGGCGGGCACCTGGGGCAATACGACAATTACCATCCACAAGGGAGAACTGGTCGTCGATCTCATCAATGCCAGTGCCAAGAAACTGGTGTGGCGTGGCATGTCGCAGCAAAACCTGAGCACGAAGCCAGAGAAACTGGAGAGCCAGGTGCAAGATGCCATTGTGAAAATGTTCAAACAGTATCCGTAGAACCGTTTTACGTTGCATTGGGCAGTATGATCGCCCGGCAATCGAGTTCTCCCACTGATTCAGGGCCTTTGGATGTTGGCTTCCGGCAAACCGAAGAGATCTCCTTTTCCAACAACTGCAAAACCACTCTGCACCAACCGCTTAGGTCACTGTCGCAAGCGACAGTTGTCAACCGCTGATACCCCGGCAACAATTGAATTGTGAATGCGTCCACAATTTGTATTGGGCGACTAAGGGCTCATGTGACAAGAATCCAAGTGGTGCTCGCTGATGATCATGCCGCAGTGGCCGAGAAAGTTCGGCGCACGGTATGCGAGGAGTGCGATGTCGTCGCCGCGGTGGAAGATGGCAAACAAGCAGTAGCCGCAGTCCTTGCTCTTGATCCTGACATCCTGGTCATCGATATATCGATGCCGGTGCTGGATGGGCTGCAAGCCGCAAGAGACCTTCAGAAAGCGAAGTGCCGGGCCAGAATCGTGTTTCTAACGATTCATGAAGATCATGATTATGTTGAGGCGGCGTTTTCCGCCGGCGCCGTCGGCTACGTCACCAAGGCTCGCCTGTCTACCGATCTGGTGCCCGCAATTCTGGAAGCGATGCAGGGCCA
>JBEKTC010000246.1:0-12877 GCA_049516475.1 Candidatus Korobacteraceae bacterium
CCGAAGTTGGAACTCGCTCCCATCCTTATGTATTTAACGATGTTCGCGAAGACCTTGCGGCCTTCGATAACGCCCCCTGCCAGCACCATGAGGTCCTTCTCAAGCAAGATCAGATCCGCCGACTCCTTGGCGATGTCAGTCGCGGTGTCCACCGAGATGCCGACGTCCGCCGCTCGCAAGGCGGGAGCGTCGTTGATTCCGTCGCCCATGAATCCGACGACGTGCCCCTTGCCCCGGAGGACACGGATGACCCTCTCTTTGTGCGCGGGAGAGAGGCGGGCGAATAACGCCGTCTTCTCCGCGGCCTCGGCAAGTTCGGCGTCGGACATTTTCTCCACGTCACCGCCCAGCAGCATGGGGTCGGCAACGAGGCCGACATCTTTGCACACCTTGCGGCTGATCAGGTGGTTGTCTCCGGTGAGGATTTTTACGGCCACTCCATGCTTGTGCAGGGCCGCAAGGCCGCGGGCGGCGGTTTCCTTGGGGGGATCCAAGAACGCAACGTATCCTCGGAGTACAAGGTCGCGCTCGTCATCCCCCGCGCAGATCTGCTTTCCGGGCAGGTCTTTGTTTGCCACTGCCAACACGCGAAAGCCGTCGTTGCTAAGGCTGTCGTACTCTTGCTTCAGTTCGACCATGAGATCCGGGTGCATTTCGGTCAGCTTGCCGTCGAGTTCGAAATGCGAACAGCGAAGGAAAACCTCTTCCGGAGCCCCCTTGGTGAGGAGAATCGCCTTCCCTTCGGCGTCCTCCAGCAGCACAGACATCATGCGTCGAGTGAAGTCGAATGGTATCTCGTCCAGCTTCTTATATTTCTCCAGGATCGGCTTCGCGTGGAAGTCGGGGGTGTCCAGAATCGCCCGGTCGAGCAGGTTCTTGAGGCCAGTCTGGAAGTAGCTGATCAGGTAGCCGTCCAGCAGCACGTCATCGGTTTCACGACCGGCGACGTTGCAATGCCGCATGAGGACGACGCGGTCCTCCGTGAGCGTACCCGTCTTGTCGGTGCACAGCACGTCCATGGCTCCGAAGTTCTGGATCGAGTTGAGCCGCTTGACGATCACTTTCTTGCGGCTCATGGCGAGCGCGCCCTTGGAGAGGCAGACAGAGACGATCATAGGCAACATCTCCGGCGTGAGGCCAACAGCCACCGCCAACGCAAAAAAGAAGGCCGCCTTCCAATCGTGCTTGGTGAAACCGTTGATGAAGAAAACCAGCGGCACCATCACGACCATGAACTTCATCATCAGCCAGGTGAAGCGGTTGAGGCCCTGGTCGAAGCTCGTCAGCGGACGTTCTTCGGTGATCGAGTGGGCCATACTTCCCAAGTAGGTGCGCACCCCCGTCGTGACCACAACTGCCGTCGCCGTGCCACTCTCGACGCTGGTCCCCATGAAGCACGTGTTCTTAAGTTCAGTGGGCGAGCTTTCCTCTTTGGTTTCCGGATCATGAAACTTCTCGACTGGGAGCGATTCGCCAGTGAGGCTGCCTTGGCTCACGAAGAGGTCTTTCGAGGATAGCAACCGCACGTCGCCCGGGATCATATCGCCGGCTGCCAACTTGATGATGTCGCCGGGCACCAAGTCCCGCAGTGGTATCTCCCTCGCCGCGCCGTCCCGAATGACCGTAGCGGTCACATGGATCATGGCCTTGAGCTTCTCTGCGGCGGAGTCCGCCCGGGCTTCCTGCCAGAAGCGCAGTCCCACACTCAACACCACCATAGCGGCCATCACCGAGCCAGCCCGCGCGTCGCCCGTGAGGAAGGAAACCGCTGATAAGATTGTCAGCAGGATCACGAGTGGGTTGCGAACGATTTTCAGAATGCGGATAAGCCAGCCTTGCTTCCGCTCTTGCGCTACCTCATTTGCGCCCGTTGTGCGCGCCCGTTCTTCTGCCTCACCTTGCGTTAGACCACTCAGAGACGTTCGCAAGTTCCGGAGCAGTTCTTCACCGTCCTTCCGGGCGGCGTCGATGACAGCGGACGAAACTTGAATATTCTGGGTCTTCTTCTTGTTTGGAAGTGCCAGCTCGTTCGCGTGAGCCGGTGGCGCCCCGAGCTTAGCGCCAGCCGTTCCATCGTCGTCGACCAAAGCCTCTGCCGTGCTATCCGCTTCGGGTGTTGTCATTGTCTCTTTGATCACTTTATGGGTGACCCTTACACTTCTGCGCTAACGGTTCGAGAGTCTCCATCCCGTGGGCGCGCGAAGGCGCTCTAGTCGGTTCTGGATGAATGGCAGTAAGACCCTTCTTGTTGTTCTGTTTGATCTCGTGCCTCAGAGCTCTAAAGGCCGCGCCTTCCACAAGGGCAAGTCGTCGATGTAGTCTCTCATTTGCGCCGGAGCAGACCAGGATGGTAGGCGGTAGCAGCCGGGAGGTAGTGCGTTAAAACTCCGGAATCACCTCCCGCGCGATTAGGTCGTAGAGCGCGTCGGCTTCGACAGCGTCCCAAGTGGGATCGTCGCCATGCTCCCGGCCATCTCCTAACGCCCAGCCCACCTCAGATGTCCATGCTTCCGCCCATCAGCCGTCCAACGCCAAGAGATTGATGTCTCGCCGAAGGGGCGCCGGGAAGGCACACGGCATTCCCCATAGGCCAACCCACGCCCCAGTGAAAGGTGAATCTCATTCCCTGACAACAGAGCGCGGGCCCAAAAAATGTGGTCGCGCTTAAACCGTGCTCTTTTTCTTCCCTGCTGGCTCGGAAGCGGCCGTCGCCAGGCTGTCGCATTGCTCGGCATGCATTTTCGCAGCCTCGGCGTCGTGATGAATTGCATGTTGATTATGTCCATGAGCCAAGTATGCCTCGTGCGCAGCCTTTTCGTGGTCCTCGGCCGCGTCGTATTTCGCTGCTTCTTTGTAATGGTAGGCCGCCCGCTCATGATGACGAGCAGCGTGATGGTAGTGTTCCCAAGTCTTGGACATACGGTTCTCCTTTGTTGATTTTGGCAGAGTTCCTGGACTCAAGCACCATGCTCGGAGACGTCGCAGCAGTCGGGGAACGCCGGAAAACAAAAGGGTATTGTTTCGTTTCGATACCGCACTGGTCTGGTCAAAATTGAACAGAGGATTCCCAAGCCGCTCTGGCAGCCGCGAAGAGTCCTGGAACTCTGCTCCACCATTTGCGAGGGGCCGAGGGGGTTGTGGCTTCTTAATTCGCTTCAAAAACTAATTGACCCAAACTGTTGAGTCTAAGTGTGTTCTTTTCTGAACAGACTGTTCAGTCTTCGATCTGTCAGACTTTTCTTCGGAGAACTTCAATATGAGCCTAGAAACGATTCTCATTATCGTCGTGATTGTGTTCTTGCTTGGCGGGGGCGGTTGGTACTGGCAGCGCGGGAGCGGTTAACGCGAGCGGTTGTGAAATGGCTGCTAAGTAGCCGAAACCGGTCCTTGCTTGCGGAGACGGTCGAAAGTCCGGGCTAGCGGCATGGATTGTAACTTCAATCGAGGAGGGCTTATGAGTCTGTTCAATCTGGTCTTCGGTTGTTGGCACAAACGGTGCAGCTTTCCCATCACCGTGCGCGGCAAGCTACGCCGCACGGCAGCAGCCTCCGTAACCGGAACTTATGTGGTTTGCCTCGATTGCGGCCGCGAAGTTCCCGTACGACTGGTTGCAGATGAAGGTGCTCGCGTCCAAACCTCGCACCGCGTGGGCAGCAGATCCCGTCACCATCGTTCCTGGTTTCAAGGCGGCTTGAGACCTGCACTGGGCCATTCGCCAAGACCCAACCTTTCATCCGGTCTGGCGAACAATCTGCAGTTTCCTGGGCGGGTAACAGAAAATCCCGCTCGTTACTTAGGCAATTCTCAATAATAAGGAGAAAACCAGATGAGCACGAGTACGAAGGACGAGATTAAAGGCACTTTTCATGAAGTGAAAGGCAAAGTCAAAGAGGCGGTAGGGCAGGTCACGAACAATCCTGACTTAGAGGCCGAAGGCAAGGCCGAACACAAGGGCGGCAAAGTCGAGAAAAAGGTTGGGCAGGTCAAGAAAGTGTTCGAGAAGTAAGTTAGGGATCTCTGTTCAGAGCATGTTGCCTGGTGTCCCACCTAATCTCCTTGTACTTGGGCGGGGGTACGATAATCCTCATCCAAATCGAAGCAGCGTGGGTGGGGCATTTAATCTCACGGGGGTCAAATGCGTCCATTAGCCTGGATCGGAATTGTCATACTCGTATTGGGAATTCTCGCATTCATCGTGCCTGTACCCACTAGCCATTCGCATAGTATCAAGGTCGGAGATGCTTCACTAGGCGTCACTACTCATAGCGATGAGAAGCTCTCCCCGGCACTTGGTGGCGTGCTTTGCGCCGCTGGAGTCGTGCTGCTGGTAGCGGGAACACGCAAATCGGAGGCCTAGGTTGTTAAGGGAGGGTAGTTCTGGTGCGCGCTCTCCCGACGTGGAATCATAGCCGTTCCTGCGGTTACTGCTGGGTCGCCGCTGACCGCAAAGATCATAGAGATCGTCACGCCTTCCTGCGGGCTTTCGTTCCCGTCTTTCGCTCAGCTGCTGGCTTTCTCCGAACTGCTCCAGCAGGTTTTGTCGTTTTGGCTGCGACAGGTTGTCTCGCCTTCGCCACGGCAGGCTTTCTCACTTTGGCTATGGGTGGCTTTCTCGCTTTGGTCGCGGCAGGCTTTCGCGCTTTCGCCACAGCGGGCTTTTTCGCTTCCACCACGACCTTAACCGGAGCCGGCAATTCCGGCTTGGGCGATTTTCGAGTGCGATGGTGGCCCTGGTGCAGCGACTGGATGCGGGTGGCTTCTTCGTCCGTCCGCAGCTGAGTGTCTTCACGGCTTCGGTGCTCGTCCTCGAGGTATTCCGGAATCGTTTTCGTTGGCATGACCGCAGTGTGGCAGAACTGTCCTCGTCCAAGCTGTCCAATTGTGACCACTCGGTGGCAATACGGTGAAGCGCGATAGCGGGTGGACTCACCCGCTCAAGACCGTCGCAACCTTCCGCAACCAGCTAATCCATTTGAACGATCGACTTCAGGTTCGAAGCGGCGTTTTGCTGTTCCGCAAGGCAGTTCTATACTGCCCGCCGACAGCATGGCTCTTGCGTCCTTCAGCCCGTCCATTCCGGTGTGCCGGGAGCGCGTGGTTAGCGTCCAGCGGCAGGAGGAGCCTACTGCCTGTGTCTTCGCCAATCAAACCAAGCTTCTGTTGCCCCGTTTTCTTGCGAAGTCTGTCACCGTCGGCGACGAAATCACGTTTTCGATTCCAGCACCAGATGCAGTAGGTCCGGAAATCCTCGTCACCAAGAATGCCGTCTCCGAACCGAACCGTTATATCTACCAAGCGCCGATCGGATACGTCAGCCAGCCCAAACAGGACAAACGAAATCAGCACTTCGTCTCTGCCGAGGTTCGCCGAGGAAGCCTTGGCATCGGTACGATTTTCCTGCCTTGCGAGGTCCTGCGGGAGTACTTCTATCGCCTGCCGCGTACGTCCGACAGAGTCGATCATCCCACCCTGTACGAAGTGTTGCGTATCCCGGCCAGCGCCTCGCCCTCCGAGCTTCGCGTGGCTTTCAAGCTGCGCGATCTGGAGCTAAGAACGGCGGGCGTGCCGCACAGAGAGCGCGTGGCACTGGAGCGGGCATTCAACATAGTCGGCCAGCCGGAACTGCGCGCTTGCTATGACGCGCTGCTGGCTGATCCAGAAGCACCGGCCTTGTTTCCGTATGGTGGGTTCGGTTCTCTTCTCGTCGCCGGCGAACCTTCCCGTGATGGAGAGACTTTCTTTGCCCGCCGCATCCTCGCGTTTTCACCAGATCTCCGCCGCCGGCGGTTCCATGTGCCACTGCGCAAATGTGATTTCTACGACGACCGGGCACTGTGCCGCGACGTGCGTCGCAAGCTGGATTTTTGGCTCGATCCAGCCGCCCTACATACACTCTGGGAGCGCACATGGAATCAGTGGAAGCACCTGTTGGGAACCAAGATCGAGATCGAGGGCACGTTCGTACAGAGCGGCAAGTACCGCAAACGTCGTGAGAAGTGGGAGCTCGTCACATGGGAAACTGCGTTGCCGAGCCGGCTAGAGGTCAAACTGCCACCCGATTTCCAGCAGCAGATGGAATCTGCCAGAGCTGCCTTTCATCGCTTCGGCCAGTATTCGCGGGCTCTGGAGCAGATCCGTCTCCGATTGGAGTGCCATGCCACCGAGAAGGCTGAGCTGGAGCGAGTGTGCTCGGCGCTTCGTATTCCCGGTGACTTTGATGTGGCCCAGATCAGCTGGCGTCCAGATTATGATCCGTTCTTCTATCGCCAACTCTCGCGCCGGGCACGCCGAATCTATCTGTTTCGGGATGAATACATTTTCGACGTCGAGAGAGCCGTGGTCGTCGAAACCCCTCAGCTTGGCCATGCGACGTACGTCTTCGCCAAGCCCCGGAGCATGGATAGCTTTCTCGCTCTGTACACCAAGATCACGAAGGACGACATTCGGCGGAACCGCAACAATGCAGCCGAGCAGCTCGGATTCCTCGGCCGCGTGATTCACGGCACCAATCCCAAGGCGTGGCTTAAGGAAGTTAGGCAGCGCGTGGGAGAGGCAGTCGACTTCGCGGCGACTCTACCGGAGTGAATCATGGTCTGGTGCGCATACTTTTGTGGCATTCAGTTTGGCGTCGGTCTCGTGCGTACCTTCTGCTGCGTCCAGTCAAAGTGCGATTGGTGAAAAAAATCTATTGACGATCACGAGTCGAGGCTAAGGCTGCGCTGTTGCCGCCGAGGTACGACCGCTTTGCGGTAAGAGCGGTTCCAGCAAGAAATTCCTGCCAGATCCGCCAATTACAAGCAAGTCCATCCAGACCGCATGACACGTGCCCAGCAATCGCCTGATCAGTCCGTTTGACTACCACCCGATTTGAAGTTAACAAGAGCGCTGGAGAAGCCGTCCCATGCGCCTGTCCGCGTTGATCAAAGCTTAAGCGTGCATGGGCTTCGCGGACATGCCGGAGACCACGATCGGAACCCGGCACGACGCATCGAGAATGCACGAGTTTACGAGGAATCTATGTCAACCCAGCTTAGTCCGATTACCCCAGCCAGCCCGCCAAGCCTTGAACCTTACGTTGACAGCAAACAAGCGGCGGCATTTCTGGCTTTTGACTGGAAGCAAGTGCAAAAGCTGGCTCGGGAGGGCAAAATTCCAGCACACCCTGTCCTCAGTGGACCCAGGAATCGCCGAAGAACCTGGCGTTACAAGCTCAGCGAACTTGACCAGTGGGCTCGTTCTCAGCCAAACTCCCCAGCAACCGGGAGTGCCACCTCTCCAAAGGAGAAGTGATGGCACGATTTCAGAACGGATGGCTTCAGAAGAAGCGTGGGTGCAAGCCACGTCAATTAAGGTCGGCAAAGTCAGGGAATATCCAAGCGAAGAAGCAGCCTGGCGGCGAGTGGAAGAACTCCATCTCAATCCTAATCAATCACCTTTCGAAGTCGGGGCACAGTTGCTGTTTGGGGAACTTGCGGCCCACTACATACAGAGAGAACTGCCCGAGGATCAGCGCCAGGCCACGATCGAGAAGGCCTACTCGACGATCCGCAAATACAAACGCTATCTCAGTCGCTGGGCCCTGCCTCGCTGGGGCGCCACTCCAGCTTTGGCAGTTCAACCGCCTGAGGTCGAAGACTGGCTGAGGGAACTCAAGAATAAGTTCGCGCTCAGGAATCCAACCCTGGGCGAGATCCGCAAAGCCATGAACAATGTTTACGTGCACGGACAACGACAGGGATTTCTACCACGCACGCCAGACGGGAATCCCATCGGCTTCGTGCGCCAGTCGCTGGTGAGTGACTTCGAACCGGTGATCCTCACACTGCCCCAGGTTCTTGACATCCTCGACACTCTGGATCTGATGCACCGCACGATGGTCATCACCGATGCGGCCACAGCGCTACGCGTCTCTGAGGTCCTGGCCCTCCAGTGGTGCGATTTGGATTTCACGGACCAGCTTATCCGGGTACGGCGGGCTTACGTCGAACGCCGTTTCGGCCCGCCCAAGTCGAAGGCATCCAAAGCTCCTGTGCCAATGCATCCGCTGCTGGCGGCGCATCTTCTGGCCTGGAGAAAGGAGACGCTCTACCCCAACGATGAAGACCTGGTGTTTCCCAGTCTTCGTTTGAAAGGGACCAAGCCACCTGCAGCGAACATGCTGGTTGCGGATTACTTGAGGGTAGCGGCGAGAAAGGCCGGGGTGGTCGCGCCACCCCGAACCTTCGGCTTTCACACCTTCCGGAGAACGCTGGCATCGGTGCTGGTGAAAATGAGAGTGGATGTCAAGACGGTGCAGGAGATTCTGCGGCACCAAAACTTGAAAACGACTCTCGAAATCTATGCCAAGTCGATGCCGGCAGACAGGCTGAATGCCCAGGGAATGTTCCTTGAGCTTCTGTTCAGCCACAGGAGGACGGAGCTGATCGGAAGCGCTCTGGTCGGGCAAGACCGGTAACTGCCGGTAAACTGCCGGTAATATGGAAAATCGGAATCGGGACTAAAGGCTTTGGAATGATGGTGGCCAGGGACGGAGTTGAACCGCCGACGCCAGCCTTTTCAGACGGAGCGGGGATCGCTGAGTGTTGTGTGCTGCGGCAGGTGAATTATAACAACTGGGAACGCACTTCCGCCAATGCGTTTCCGATCTTCCTCGCGGTCGCCGGGACGTCGGATAGTCGGTTCACTACACGAGAGAACGGAGGCAATCAGGCCAACTGATTCGGTAGTTCTCACGCAGACTGGCGCCGGTGACATCCGTTTGTGCCGCCCCTAAAGGGGCTCAAGGTTGGAAAATACAGCGTACCCAGCACTCCGCTGCCCACCCCAATTCGCGCCCTTCGACTGCGCTCAGGGCAGGCTACAGACGCGCGAATCGGGGCCCCGGCTGCGCTGCGTGCTGGGCTAAGCTGAGTCGTCCCGCACAGCGGGACGGGAGCATGGTTGCCGACGCCGGGTCGCGAGCGCCTGCATTCCAGGCAGCTCGAGATGGAACCGGTTGCGCTGCGTGCTGGGCTGTCGCCGTCGCGCTTTGCGGGACTCGATTGCGGGCATATCGAATTTGTTCGCACACCGCGCATTCAAGCGTGACGCAAGGACCTCAACCAAAGTCACGCACACTCTGAAGCTGTGCCCTGATACAAAGCTCTCAGTGATGCAACGAACTTCGGATTCGGGACACCAGTTCTACTTTTTCTCTTCTGCCGCTGGCGCCTGGGTGTGCTGCTGCGCTTTGGCGCGGCGCTCCAGTTCTTCGGGAGGGACATCTTCGATGTGAGTGGCAATCCACCAGGTATTGCCCTGGGAATCCTGCACGCCGCCGTGGCGGTCGCCGTAGAACTGATTAGCGGGTTCGCTGAGCGACTTTCCGCCGGCCGCGATCGCCCTCTTGTAAACCGCGTCCACGTCTTCAACGTACAGATAGAAGTTGCCTGGACGCGCCGTCCATTCGCCTCGCGCTCCGCCGAGCATCAAGATCGAATCGCCAACCTTGACCTCGGCGTGCTGGATTTTGCCGCTGGAATCACGCATTGCGTAGGTCTCCTGCGCGTCGAACGCCTTCTTCAGGAAATCGATCACCTCGCCGGGGTCATTCACGGTCAGGTAAGGGGTGACTGAGTGGTATCCGTCGGGAATTGGTTTGACTGCCATGGCTGGCTCCTTGTTTTGGGAATTTGTGAATTCGACAGGCCGAACTCTTCTAATAAGTTGCGGTTCTGTGTAACGAGACTGATGCGCCAACCCCGGCGCTGCTGTTACTTTGACGGCTTAAACAATCCAATGGTGTTGCCATCGGGATCGGCGAACCATGAAAACTGTCCTTGTGGAATTGTGATGACCGGGAGCAACGCTTTGCCGCCCAAGGACACCGCCTTGTCGAGATACGCCTGCACGTCGTCCACGGCAACGTAGACGGTGACGTAGTTGTTTGGTTCGTGACCCAGGGCGGTGATGTGGCCGTTGATGCCGGCGCCGGCGCCGGTATCGATCATCGTCGCCGGTCCCGCCTCCTGCGTGTTCCATTCGAATAGCTTGCCGAAGAACTCCGCGGTGCGGGCTTTGTCGCGGCACCCAATTTCGAAGTGCAACACCGGACGTCCCATGCCATGCCTCCAAGCGCTTCTTGCGCGAAATTCCCGTGATTATAAATGAGTTTTCGAGTTTCAAGTTTCGAGTTTCAAGTTGAGGCTAAGATCGCAGATTGCTCACTGTGCATAGCTTGCCCGCGGCGAGTGAACTTAATGCGACTCCGAACTTGAGATGATCGTGCCTCACGCGCTGAAGATCGCGGGATAGAAATGTGAAGATATTCGAGCGGCTGCTTCTTTTGCGAAACACGGTCTGCGCTGCTGTGATGCTCACAGCAGAATTTCTTGCGCGCAATTGAACTTCGTTTTCCACAATTCAGACGAGTTTCGCACAAACGAAAAGGCCACCCGGCAACTGGGCGGCCTTCTCTTCAAGGGAGAATAGTTCCAACGGAGGCTAGGCCGTCAAAACTTTCTGGAACAAATACTAGGGTTCGGGAAAGTGCGTGTCAAGCACTTTTTGGGACTTAAATTGCTGTATTTTCAATAACTTGCATTAGATTGCCAGAATTCACACAAAAGCCTGAAATTTACCTGATTTCCGCATTTATCTGCTAACAAGCTTCATTTCAGCAGCTTAGCGGTCGCCTGGCCCTTCGAGGTGGAGCTGGATGATCTCCATTTCGTCAGACCGATCGAACACCTTGTCGGGGAACATTCGCTTTGCGAGGATGCGAATACCGCCGAAGAAAACTCCGAAGATGATGGAAATCAGCAAAATAATTCCGATGAGAGCGAAGACTGCGAGAATCAGATTGCCGATGTTGTCGCGCTTGCTGACGGTGGTCGCTTCATTCCACGTGACCTCGGCTTCGTAGTTCACGGAGTTGAGAAGCGTCTTCGCCTCGCTACTGCCGATGGCTCCGGTGACTACGTCGAGGATGGGTCCGGTGCGTCGCGCGAGAAAAGTACGGGTTGTTTGCTGCGCACTTTGCAATGTGCGCAGCCGCTCGCCCGCGATCTGAGGCGTGGGATAGGCGAGCAGGGTCAGCGTCAGATCGCCGCGCTTTGATGAGTAGTCCTGCGTTAGGATCTCGGGATCGTGGCTGAAGTCAACCTGCTCGGCGGTGAGTGGGGATTTTGCTGCCAGTAAAGCCTGCGGTCCGAGAATGTATTTTGCCGAGTTCGCTACCGCGTCCTGCTTGGGCAGGTACTGCGGAAGCGTGGGCAGATTGTCGGCCGAACCCTTCGCCGAAGGCAGCAAGCCCGCGAGTTCGCGCAGCTCCGCCGCCGACATCGCGGTCACGCGATCGAAGTTGGCGTCTACCAGGACATTGCTGCGGAAGAAGAGAATCCGGTTGTTGGCTCCCGCGGCCTTGGTGCCGATCTCCTCGATGGTCATCGCGGGCTGGCGGTAAAAGGTGAAGGCGCCGTAAGCTCCGGTGGCATCGTTGAATCGAGCCGCCTTGAGCGTCAGCTTGCGCCCGTCATCGCGAGTGTAGGTCGCGGTTTTCGAGTCGGCAAAGCCATACTCTTGCAGCACCGCCGGGTAGGCCGCGTCGACCTGCGCCGGGTTGACGGTAGTTTGCGCTTGGCCAACCTGCGTCCAGCCGGCGAAGGACTTCGGCAGGAGCGCGGGATTGTCGGCGGCGGTGGCCAAGGTGCAAAGCCACAGCCAAGTCAGGATTGCGATGGAGAAGCGTTTCATCTAGAAGAGGGCATTCGCCCTACATCATTAGACTACGGCGTGAGGGGCAAAGTTTCCAGGGAAGAGAGCCGGCGAGCCACGAGCTGCCCCTAGGTGCCGCCCCTGAAGGGGCTCGGATTTTGGTTTGCCGGCTTTGACCGCGGGCTGACGCCCACGGCTAAAACAAATGACGTCCAGCGGGCTCCGCGATCCGGAGGCGTTTGACGATTTGATGCTGCTTTCTATTCTCGCCTCAGGGCCTAAAGACCGAGTTTTCTTGGCGCATGGGTCGGCACGACTGAACAGGCTGCGGAAAAAGTCCTAAACAGGCCCTGATGTCGCCGGCTAAAGCCGGCTCAGGATGAGAAACAAAGGGCTTAGACGCTGGCCTGAAGGCCAGCTCTACCTGAATTCTCCTTCATTCTCCTTCGCCACGAGTTTTTCAGCAGCCTGTGAAGTCGTGCCCTGACACAAAGCGTTCAGAGCGGACTTTTTCAGCAACCTGTGAAGTCGTGCCCTGATACAAAGCTCTAGTTTACGCAACGAACTTCCGACTCGGACATTAGCTCGGGACTCGCAGCTCGGGGCTTAAAAGCTCGCGGCTCGGGGCTCGCAGCTACTGGCTGGCGTCCTTGTTGAATTTCGTTGCCACTTTGACGCCGCTGAGGCCGCCGGCGTACTTGGCAATGCCTTTGTAGAGTGACTCGGCGATCTTCTCGCGGTACTCAGGAGTTTCCAGCTTGGCTTCGTCGCCGGGGTTGGAGACAAAGGAGATCTCCGCCAGGACGCTCGGCATGTTCGCGCCGATCAGCACCACGAACGGCGCTTTCTTCACGCCCCGGTTGCGTTCGCTGTGGCTCACGACCTGGAGGCGCTGCGTGAGCGAATCCTGGATGTCGCTGGCGAGTTCCTTCGATTCCTCGATCTTGTCGTTGCGGGCGATTTTCTTGATGATGTCCTGCAGGTCGTGCAGGGATTCCTGCGAGAGCGCGTTCTCGCGCGAGGCCACTTCCATCGACTCTTCCGTGGTGGCGAAATTCAGGTAGTAGGTCTCGACGCCGCGCGCGGAGCCATCGTGGCTGGAATTCGCGTGGATGGAAATGAACAGGTCAGCCTGGGCACGATTCGCGATGGCGGTGCGCTCCTGAAGCGGAACAAACGTGTC
>JBEKTC010000247.1:0-9421 GCA_049516475.1 Candidatus Korobacteraceae bacterium
TCGGTGCTGTTCGATGTGTGCGTCTGCATCATGACCTATACCACCGTGCTGACGTTTGAGTTTGCACCTGCGGTCATCGAGAAGCTGCCATGGAAAGGGTTTCGCGAGACGGTGCTGCACTATCACCATAAGATCCTCATCGGAGTCGTTCTGGCCGGCGTGCTGCTGTCTTCAATGCACCAGTCGTTTCTCGGCGGCCTGTTCCTGATCACCCGTGGCAAGCTGCATCCGCTGTGGTACTCGCCTTACATGCACGCGATGTTCTACCTGTCAGCGATTCCGGCGGGGCTGGCGCTGACGGTGATGGCGATCTATCTCTGTATGCGCTCGCTGAATGTGCGCGTCGACTTCAGCATCCTCAGCGACTGCGGCCGCATGATCCAGTTGCTGCTGATCGTCTTTGCCTTCTTCAAACTGCTGGATCTGATTGGCAACCAGGCGCTCGGCTATGCCTTCCAGATCACGCTGCTCAGCTTTGAGAGCGTGCGCGAGAACCCGGAGCGGCTGTATTGGGCATGTGCCTTCGTGGTGGCTGGATTCATGGTCGACCGGCTCAACGTCTCGATCAACGCACTGCAAACTGCCATGGGCACGCACTATGTGCCGAAGTGGAGCGAACTGGCCTCGAGTGTGCTGGTGATCGCGGCCGGAGTGATGGCGTTCCGCTATGCGGTGATCTATCTGGACATACTTCCGAAAGCAGCGCCCAAACAGCCGCAGCGCTGGATCGGGAATGCCGGGCTGGCGGCGCAAGCCTGACACCGGAGAATGGGCAAGGCTAAAGCTGTACGATGCTGGCCTTGCCCATTCACATTTGTTGGCTAGAGTGCGAACTGCCCGCCCGCCAGGATGGGCATAAGTCAGTGCGATCCGAAGAAGGATTGGAATTCCTGAACCACTCTTCCCGGCAGCTCCCCGCGATTCGATTTCTGGAGCAAGCCATGTCCTGCGCCTTCAATCGCAACCAGTTTCACCGGCGCTGAAATCAGTTTGATCGCGGCTTGAAGTTCGTCGATTGAGCCGAACGCGTCGCGGGTTCCGCTGATCAGCAGGGTGGGCGTCCGCAGGCTGGGTAGATGTGCGGTGCGCAATTGTGCGGGCCGTCCCGGCGGATGCAGCGGATATGACAAAAGAAGCAATCCTTCGACAAGCGAAGGCTCGGCCGCGACCAACATGCTGGCTTGCCGTCCGCCATAGGACACGCCGCCCAGAAACGCTCGCCCCGCAAACTTCTCTCGCATGAGCGTCACCGCGCGGCGCAGCCCATCCTGATCGTGCTTGGAGTCGGAAGGAGAAGGAGGACCCGTGGGACGTCTCTGCCGGAACGGCAGGTCGCAGCGCAGCGTGGTGAGGCCAGTCGCTGCAAACGCATCCCCAAGCGCCACCAGCAGCGGAGCATTGCAGTTTCCACCCGCTCCGTGGGTGAGCACGACGAAATCGGCACCTTCAGCGCGATGGATAAACCCACGGACCGGCGCGTCGTCTTGCAGGTCAACAAACGCTTCTGCCTTGACTTGAGTCACAGCTGATTATCGCCGAACGCGGTCTCCAAGAAAACCAAGGCCGGGATATTGGCCATCGCCGGTGATTGCCGCACACGTGACTCTGTGGCTTAGGTTCTCGCCGTCACCAGTCCGCGAAAGCGTTCGCGATACGCCCAGGTCAAGAAGGCCCAGAGGATCACCTGAATTGCGACAAAGGGCAGCGCGGCCGGCTCAGCCAGAATGTGGAAGATCAGAGCCTTCGCAATAACCGGAGCCAGGAAGGCCAAGGCGAGCGGGACGTAAAGATTCGCCAGCAGAAGCGCCGCTGCGGCTACTTCAAGAAAAGCAAAGAGGATGGCGTATGCGTGGCCGGTTGTAATAGTGCCACTGATTTGCAGAACTCCCCTGCCGGTAAGCTCGGGGACTGGAAGGAAGCCCAGGAACTCATTCAAGCCGAACACCAGGAAGATCGCGCCCAGCAGGAGGCGAGCGATCAAAACTGCAAACTTCATGACTTCCTCCACATCATGTCAAAGGCCTCATATGACAAATCAGGTTGGGCGTTTTCGGCACGGCCAAAGCTGCGCCTTTAACGCAGCACACTTCGTAGTACGTCGTAAGCTGCCGCAAGGATTCGTCAAGCAGCAAAGATCTTGTACAGCATCACGTAAATGACGACGCCAGTAACGGAGACATACATCCAGATGGCGAAGGTATAAGGTGCGATCGCCTTGTGCCGCGCGAACTTTCCCTTCAGCGCGCGAGCCAGGGTGACGAGGACAAAAGGGACGACTGGTAATACAGGTAGGAGACCAGAAAGAGTGTCGAAGTGACGAACGCCGATAGCATCAGGCGCTTGTGCGCTTGCTCGCGGCCGCGCTTGATGCAATACAAGCCCGATCCGATCAGCACTGCGCTGGAGCCGTTCAGTACCGCGTCGAGTGCCGGAAAGAATGTGGGATTCAATTGCATTATGCCGCGGGTTTGGTGGAGCGACGGTTAGCCACAAAAAAGGACAATGCGAACATTACCAGCCCGAATAGCGCGAGCACGGCAAAGTTGCCGCCTAGCGACAGGTCCGTCGACGACGCACCTGGAAACAGCAAAGACCGCAGCGCCTCGGTTCCATAAGTCAGTGGATTGATGCGCATCAGCAGGCGAATCCACAGCGACGCGCCGGAGAGCGGAAACAGCGATCCTGACAACAGCCACAGCGGAATCAGAAACAGGTTGATAATGGCGTGAAAGGCCTGCGTCGAATCCATGGGCCACGCGATGATGAAGCCCAGCCCGGTCAGCGAAAACGAGACGAGGAAAATAGTCAGCACCGTCAGCCCAAAGCTGGCGAGCGTAAAATGCACGCCCACGAACGGCGCGAATACCAGAAAAACGAGGCCTTGCAATGTCGCCAGCGTCGCTCCGCCCAATACCTTGCCCAGCACGATGACCGAGCGGCTGACCGGCGCCACCAGAACCGAAAGCAAGAAGCCCTTGTTGCGATCTTCAATCACCGACATCATGGTAAAGATGGCAGTAAACAACACGATCATGATGAGTGCGCCAGGAAAGAAGAACGCCAGATAATGCTGGCCGCCGGCGCCGCTCGAGCGAAACGAAGTGCCAAAGCCCGAGCCGATGACGATCCAGAACAGCAGCGGCGACGCGATGACGCCGACCACGCGCGCGCGTTGGCGGTAGAAGCGTACGACCTCGCGCCACCAGAGCGAGAGCGACGGCAGCAGTGTGCCCGCGTGGGCGGGGGTCAGGATTGCAGGTAGAGCTAGCGTGTTAGTAGCCATGATTCAGTTATCGGTTGTCAGAAGGCTCATGCCAGTTATAGGGGTCCTTCGACTCCGGCGTCGCAAAAAGCCGCGACGCCTTCGCTCAGGATGACACACAAGAATGTCGCTGTCGGTGTCTCGGTGTCGATGGTTCGAGACTCCGTGTTCTCCGTGGGCGCCGTGGTGAATTACTCCTTCGTTTCTGCATCGCTCTCTTCCGTCCAGAAGCGATGTCCCGTCCGGCGGATGAACACATCTTCCAGGCTGGGCTTGTGCACGGATACACCTTCGATCTCGCCGGGAAACGCTTCGACCACATCGGTCACGAAGCGGTGTCCACTCTCGATCTCCAGACGAACCCGATGATCCAGCACTGTGGGATGCAGCCCAAATCGCTGTTCAATTCGTTGCGCCAGCGAGTCGGGTTCGTGCGATTCCAGCAGAATCACGTCGCCGCCAATCTCGCTCTTCAACTCTGCCGGCGTGCCCAGCCCAACAACGCTGCCATTGGCGTAAATCGCCAGCCGATCGCAGCGCTCGGCTTCTTCCATCAAGTGTGTTGTCACCAGCACGGTCACGCGCTCTTCGTCGCGCAGAATCTGCAAATACTGCCACAAGTCGCGGCGCGCGCCGGGATCGAGTCCGGTCGTCGGCTCGTCGAGCAGCAACACGGACGGATGATGGAGCAACCCCTTCGCCAGTTCCAACCGCCGCTGCATGCCGCCGGAAAATTTCTCAGCTTTTTCCTTCGCGCGATCAGCCAAGCCAACGCGGTTGAGCATCTCACTGACGCGCTTCTTCAGCGCCGCGCCGCGCAGCCCGTAGATGTGGCCGATGAGCATCAGGTTCTCTTCTGCCGAGAGCTTGATGTCGATGCTCTGCGCCTGAAAGACCACGCCAATATTGCGGCGCACCAGCGCAGGCTCGCGAGCGACATCGTGTCCCATGATCAGCGCGCGGCCGCCGGAAGGAAGCATTAACGTCGAAAGAATGCGGAAGGTCGTAGTCTTGCCGCTGCCGTTGGGGCCGAGCAGCCCGAATATCTCCGCTGGGCGCACGTCAAAGGAAACTCCCGCCAGCGCGACCCGATCGCCGTAGAGATGACGGAGCGCCTGCAACTGAATGACGGCGGGCGCTGCGGCAGTCGACTCTTCTACGATCGGCTGATGGAGTGTATTAGAAGCGGTCATGAGGGCCACAGATGATTCTATATGGCGCGGAGAGGCAGGTCGAACGGGGACGTCCCTGGTTTCGATCTGGTTCGCGTGTTCACGACAGTCAGACCGCAATAGGGGTCCTTCGACTCCGGCGCGCAAAGACGCCGCGCCTCCGCTCAGGATGACACATCCTATTGGAAGATCTGGCGAGAAGCGAAGGGCGAAAAGCGAATTGCGGTTTTGCTGACAACTTCTTACGCGCGATTGATCATCATGAGCGCGAACAGCAGCGGCAGGTAGATCACCGAAGCTTGCAGCACGTGACGCGCGCGCAGCTTGGATTCAGGAACGAGCGGCGTAAGCTTCATCGTCCACATGCGGAGACTGAACCACAGCATCCCAAGGCCGAGCACCAGCGCGCCCGCGAAGTACGTCCATCCCGACATGCGCATCAGCGTGGGCGCGAGCGATACGGGAACCAGCGCCAGGGCGTACATCACGATGGCAAATGCGGTGGAGCGGCCATCGCTTTCGACTACTGGCAACATGCGAATGCGCGCGTTCTCGTAGTCTTCGCGATAGAGCCACGCGATGGAGTGGAAGTGCGGGAACTGCCAGAAGAAAACGATGGCGAACAACACCAGGGCTTCGGCATCGAGCCGGCCGCGGATCGCGGTCCAGCCGAGCACTGGGGGCATTGCACCCGGAAACGCGCCAAGGAACGTGCAGATGGGGTGGACGCGCTTCATCGGCGTGTACACCGTGAGGTAGCTTATCGACGTTAATGCCGCGAGCGCGGCGGTGAGCCAGTTCGTTGTCGCCCACAGATACAACACGCCGCCGATCGTCATGCCAAAAGCAACGACCGAGGCGTGCAGCAGGCTCATGCTACCGGTGACCAGCGGACGGCGCGCGGTGCGGCGCATCAGCGCATCGATGTCGCGCTCGACGACTTCATTGATGGCCGCAGTGCCGCCGCTGACCAGACCGATGCCGATGAGCGCGTGCAAGAGCGTCCATGACAGCGACGACACGCCCGACTTGGCGGCGGCGAAATACGCGCCAGCCCACGCGGTCATCACGATCAGGGTGGTGACGCGCGCTTTGGTCAGGGTGGCGTAGTCGCGGAGCAGCGACGCAAATCCCGCGCGCGGAATAGCCAACGGCTGGCTGGCAGTGCTCATGCGATGACGGCCTTTCCATGCACGCGATGGGCGGCAGATTCCGTAGAGTGAACGTCGATCATGCGCCGCGACTGAATGGCCAACACGACGCTGGCGGCCAACACCAGCGCGCCCCAGGCGACGTGGGACACGGTGCTCACTACCATGATCTGCCACGGCTGCACAGCGTTATGTCCAAAGGTCATGCGGGTGAGATAGGCGCAAAATCCGAGGCCGAGCTGAATCATCAGCAGGGCCAGCAGCAGTTGTGCCGGCTTGCGCAGATGATCCACGCTGCCGTAACGCGTGAGCACCCGGACGACGGTCCAGCAAACGACGGCGGTTACTACGCACGCCCCGATCAGGTGCGGCAGCAGCTTCATGCCGTAGTGACGAAAGGCAGCGCCAAGGATCAACTGGACCCAGACGCAAGCGGCGGCAATCGCGGTGAGCGCCGGTGTGCCCGGCCACAGACCAGGTTCGGCAACGGGCTCGTAATCCTGTAGCCAGGAGCGGCTGGTGAAAAGCGCCATCGCCACGACGATGCAGAAGATCATCTGCCCCAGCGTGGCGTGCGCCGTAGAGATGGACCAGGGCAGAAAATTCAGCACGGTAATGCCGCCCAGGATTCCCTGGCCGATTACCGCGCCGAGGGCTGTCCAGCCCAGCACACGCATCCATTTGCGGGTCTCGACACGCTGCGTCCACACCGCCATCACGATGATCAGCAGTCCGATGAACTCGGCGATCATGCGATGGCTGTGCTCCCACTTTACGCCGCCCGCCATGGGCGGCAGCCGATAGAGCGAACCGAAGGAAGTGGGCCAATCGGGTACGGACATGCCGGCATCGTTGCTGGTAACCAGCGCGCCGGCGACGATCAGCAGAAACGTAGCCCAAGCCAGGATTACGACGAATCGATGGTACGCCGGGTTGTATGAAATACGATCAGATCGCGACGTCAGAACAGGCTCCCTATAACGTTGCGTCCGCGCAAAGCGAAGGTTTCGCTTGTGGGGCAATGTGTCGCCGCAATCCGCTGAAAGGCAGCGCGATCATGGCGAGCGAAAAAAATCAGTAGAAATTGCGGCTCAATCTGCGGCGAACGCCTATCCTCACCGGCGTTCGCAGAATATTGTACCAAACCGCGTCCGACCACCGGGGCGACATCCCTCAGTGGCTAAAGCCATTTTGATTTTGCAGCATTTACGGACGGCCTGAAGGCCGTCCCCTTCACCAGTCGAACTTCGCTAGCGTTTCCTAGTGCATCTGCTCGGGCTGCGCGTAATATCCGGAGCGGGTTCGCGCCTCCAGTCCGGGCTTATCGATATTGACTTCCAGTGCATGATATTCGTTCGGACCGTCTCCGGCAGCAGCTTCAAGAGTGAGAACGTAATAGGCGTTAGCGTCACTAACACAGGTTGCGATCTCGCCGGCCAAATCGTTGCTTGAATTGAGAATCAAACCCCCGCTTTGATAGGCAAGGACCTGCAATGCCAGGTTTCCGGCCTGCATCTGTTTGGCCGTCGGGACACCCTTTACGAAGGACTTGTAGTAGGACTTTAGCGCGTTGCCTCCGCTGCCCGCAGGGTTGACGTTGTAAAGAGTGATGCGGGCCCGCTGTAGCGCGTCGGAGAGACTTACGGCGGTGCGGAAGAGTGTCTGCTGATCCTTGGAGCTAAATTGCACCCGCGGACTGGCGAGAAAAGCCCAACCCGGACTCATCCAGATCACCAGCTTGCGTCCCGGCCGTTTCGCTTCGAAGTCGGCGAGTTGGCCGAGCGTACTCAGAGATCGGTTCAGCCGCTCAATTGCGCCGTAAGCCCCTTGAGACCGGGTCGTGTTGCGCAGGGGCTGCTTGTGCTGATTCAGCTCGGCGAGCACAGCCTTTCCATCCTTGGAAGAAGTAGTCGCGGCCGCTCCCGAGTCCGTAAAGAAGAGTATCGACACCGGCCGCACAAGCTGGCCGCCGTTTTGATTTAGAAACTTCTCTATCTCTTGCCGCACGATGACTACTTCCTGAAACGAAGTGTTGACTTCATCGACCACCAAAATAACTTCCACTGGCGGGTCATCGCTCGTAGGGGCCACCGTCACGGCGTGAAAAGAGACGATCTTCTGCGCTAGTTTGTTGTCGAGGAGCGCGAAGTCCTGTTGTTGCAGACCAAGGACCGCGTGGCCGGACTGATCGGCTACGACAACATCTAGTGTGATGAGGCGGTTCGTCGCGCCGCTGGGAGACGATGCAGCGGGTTCCGGCGGCTTCGCCTGACTATTCTGTTGGGCAAAGGCGGATAGACTACAAAGACAGAAGAGACAGATCCAGCGACAATATCGTTCCATCATGCCGACTGACCTCGTGCCAGCTTGTCCGTAGGAGTTATACCTCAGTCGAGGCGATGTTGAAAGTACTTCCTGATCGGCGGACCGCCATCGCCTAACCGCTCACTCGCCGCTGCTGACCTCCGCTGCCAACCACGCCAGATATTCGTCGCTACCACCCTCGATCGGCAAGTGAACGCACTCAGGTAGTTCATAGGGATGCAATACCTTGAAGGCCGACTGCAACTGGGCGGCGTGCTCGGCGGTCGTCTTGATGAGCAGCAAGTATTCCTGCTCATTGTGGACCTTATGTTTCCAGCGGTAGATGGAACGTATAGGCCCGACGACGTTGACGCAGGCGGCCAGCCGTCGCTCCACCAGTTGCTGAGCGAGTTTTTCGGCCGCTTCCTTCAGCCCAACGGTGGTGAGCACAAGGCGCGCGTTCGTCATCAAGACCTCCCCTGAGCATTTTGTTGAGACTGTAACACGTCCAGCAACTGGTCAAAGGCGCTCTGCGGCGCGCGAATCCCAACCCGGCGATGACCACGCAGAATCGCGTCTTCGCCATCTCTTCGTTGTATCAGAGTTGGTTCCCTGCCCTCTTTTCGGTGGAACTGTTCTTGACTGGCTGCGGGAAGCGAATTCCACTAGAAAATGCTGTGAGGATCACGATTCGCATCGCCGGAAAATGGCTCTATCGCATGCGTCGCGTAATGGCGACGATATGCATCGCCCTGATTGCGGTCCATATTGGATACAAGGTTGTCTTCGGCGCCAATGGCATGAAGGTCTGGCAAAGCAAACGGGCGGAAGTGCAAGCGCTGGAGCAGGAGATCGAGCGCAGCAAACTCGATCACGAACAGCTTGAGTATCGCGTGCAGGCCCTGCAGCGCGGCGACCCCAGCGTGATTGAGAAGGAAGCTCGCGAACAACTCGGCTACGTAAAACCCGGCGAAGTAGTTTTGTTCGAGCAGCGATCCAAACCTGCTGCCAGGCAGACTCCAGTTGTGGCGGAAAACAGCGATCAGAAATAAAGCTTTGTGCAGCCTGAGCAGCGGGGAAAAGCAGTCCGTGTCGCCGCTCCTCCGCTTCAGCCAGCGCAAAAGCGGCGCCTCCGGGGAACCCGGCCGCGGCTCGGCTTGTTTCCCGCTCCGACCTCGGGCTGACGAGGCTAGCTAAACCCGTGCCGTCCCTACAGGACTCAGGCACTTTTTCCACGCCCCCTACCCAGGACTCCGCTTCGCTCCGTCCTGGGCTAACTGCAATTCCACCCCTCCGGGGTTCTTTCTTCGTGACTCATACTCGACTGCCGAAGGATCAAACTTGGTTCTCACACAGACTCTTTGAGCAAACTGGCTTACACAAGACGTCTATTGCAGCTTTCGCATCCGGAATGGAATCTGCACGACAGCTTCGACGGCGACGAACTGGCCGTTCTTCATGCCGGGCCGGAAGCGCCAATGCGACAGTGCATCCACTGCGTTCTGGTCAAGACGCGAATCCAGGCTGTCGAG
>JBEKTC010000248.1:0-7282 GCA_049516475.1 Candidatus Korobacteraceae bacterium
CATGCCGCCGCCGACCAGCTTCTTGTACTTCACCAGCGCCAGGTCGGGCTCGATGCCGGTGGTGTCGCAGTCCATCATGAAGCCGATGGTGCCTGTGGGCGCCAGCACCGTGACCTGCGCGTTGCGATAGCCAAACTTCTCGCCGTGCTTCAGCGCTTCGTCCCAGGTGTCCTTGCTGGCTTCGTAGAGAGCCGCAGGAACGTTCGTCCGATTGATGTTGTTCACCGACGCGCGATGCATGCGGATCACGTCGAGGAAGGGCTCGCGGTTGATGTACCAGCCGGGACAAGCCGCGCCGCTAGGGGTTGGGGAATAGGGGTTTGGGGCTGGAACAGCAGGTCCCTCCACTCCGCTTCGCTCCGGTCGGGATGACACATCAGAAGAGTGTTCCGGTCGGGATGACACTTCTTTAAGCGCGCCGGTTGCTTCGGTGGCGGGATCCAGCGGCTGACAAAGCTCCGCAATCTTCGATGACTGGAGATAGGCTTCGCCGCACATGATCGCGGTGACGCAGGCAGCGTAGTCACGGCCGGCATCGGAGTCGTAGGGCAGGCCCGCGGCCATCAGCAGCGCGCCGAGATTCGCATAGCCCAGTCCCAGCGGACGATAGTCGTGCGAGTTCTTTCCGATGGCTTCCGTGGGATAGCCGCTGTTGTCCACCAGAATTTCCTGCGCGGTAATCATCACGGCGCAGGCGTGGCGATAGGCCTCCACGTCGAACGTCCCGTTGGGCGCGAACTTCATCAGGTTCAGGCTGGCCAGGTTGCAGGCCGAGTCGTCGAGGAACATGTACTCGCTGCACGGATTCGACGCGTTGATGCGCGCCGTGTTCTTCGAAGTGTGCCAGCGGTTGACGGTGGTGTCGTACTGCATGCCGGGATCGCCGCAGTGCCAGGTTGCGTCGGAGATGCGGCGCAGCAGATCGCGCGCCTTGAAGGTCTGCACGGGACGGCCGTCCTTCACCGCGCGGGTGGAGAAGTCGCCGTCTTTGAGGACCGCGTACATGAAGTCGTCGGTCACGCGCACGGAGTTGTTGGCGTTCTGGAAGAAAATCGACGAGTAGGCGTCGCTGTCGGGACCGCTGCCATCGTAGCCGTGCTCGACCAGCGCCCACGCTTTCGCTTCTTCCTTCTGCTTGCAGTCAACGAACTCGATGATGTCGGGATGGTCGACGTTGAGGATCACCATCTTCGCGGCGCGCCGGGTCTTGCCGCCGCTCTTGATGACGCCGGCGAAGGCGTCGAAACCCTTCATGAAGCTGAGCGGGCCGCTGGCGGTGCCGCCGCCGGAGAGCGACTCGGTTGACGAGCGGAGGGGCGACAGGTTGGTGCCTGTGCCCGATCCCCACTTGAAGAGCATGCCTTCGGTCTTGGCGAGCGTGAGGATGGAGTCAAGCGAATCGTGTACCGAGTTGATGAAGCAGGCCGAGCACTGCGGTTTCCTGTAGCCGACAGCGCTATATTCGACGCGCTGCGTCTCGGAATTCCAGTGCCAGTTACGAGCGTCGGAGTCGGGCTCAATGCGATCGCAGCCGACGTTGAACCATACCGGCGAGTTGAACGCTGCCTTCTGCTGAAGGAGCAGGTGCGCGAGTTCGTCATGGAAGATGGCCGCGTCTTCAGCCGAGCGGAAGTAGCCGCCGGCGATACCCCAATCGCGAATGGTCTCAGCCACGCGGGTGACCAGCGCGCGCACGCCGCTCTCTCGCTCGGGCGTGTCGAGCGGGCCATGCAGATATTTGCTGGCCACGATGTTGGTCGCGGTCATCGACCAGTCCTTGGGCACCTCGACATCTTTCTGCTCGAAGATGATGCCGCCCTGCGAGTCGGTGATCTGGGCGAGGCGGAGCTCCCACTCCAGCTCGTCGTAGGGCGAGACGCCGGCTTTGGTGAAATAGCGCTTGAAGGCGAGGCCGGGCGCAGTTTTCGAGCGTTGAGATTGCTGGCCGGGCGCCTGATTCTTGGTCGTGGAGACTGCGGCGCTCGTCGTTGTCGTGGTGGTTGTTTCGGCCATGGTCCTTGCTCCTGATACGAAGTATGTATTGCCGTTCTTGCCCTATTAGGACGCCCGATTTCGCCTTGCTACCCTAACTTGTATATCGAGCGAAAATCCTCATCTTTAAGTGTGTCGTCGTGAGCAGAGGTTCGCTGCTTTTGCGAACCGGAGTCGAAGGACCCCTATCGCATCAGAAATCCTGTTCCGTCCTTGAAGGGCCGCAGCTTCAGCTGCGCCGTAACGCACCTTCTTAATTCTTGTCATCCCGAGCGGACCGTCCGCGAGAGATCTGCTTTTCCGCAAGACTGCGAGGGCCTCTTCTCTCGCTCGCGCAATCGCTGGCAGAGAAGAAGCCCCCGGTTGATGTCACCGCAAAAATATTCGCCGGCGGCACGGGCCGCGCGACGAACTGATCGGACTTGGAAAGGAGCACCGCAGATGCCATCGTCTAGGCGATGACTTCGTCGGTTGTTTACTGCCACCGCTTCGGGGCCCGACAACTCTCTCGCAAAACTCGAGAAAACGCTTCGCTCAAGGGCCCAACCAATTGCCGCTGCGGTCACCTCTGGCCCACATCGGCTTGCCTGGGGGAGGAATCTCGGCCGCCTTCGCAACCAAGCTGTTGACGAACACTACTCCCGACATCTTGTGGATGTCAAGAGGCGAATACCACATATTGTTATTTTACCACCTGAAGCCCGCATCTAACTAGTAACCCCCACCAAGCCATGCCTTTGAATTCGGCCCCCTAATCGGTCAATCGAACCGCCCATCTTTGGAAACTCTCTTCCCCACTGCTCGACGCCGACCGTTCCCCGACTCTAGCCCCGCCACCCGGCGTATTCAACGCCTATTCATAGTGCAGTTATGTGGATTCCTGTGGATCGTGAGGAAAACCCGTCCGCCGAGCAAAGCCCGCCTGGCGACCGTCCGCATTTCAACACGTTACGAACGCGCCTTCCCGAGTTGAACCCATACTTGATCTCATCTTCCCAGCCACGCGCCCCGCAATCGCACAGCTCAGAGTAGAATTGAGGATCGAAAAACTGTTGCTGCGGAATCATCCTGTTTCCAGGCGAATCGAATCCTTTATATGGCACCTCACACTCTCCGGGCATTCTCGCTCGCTTCACGCGCCAATGCCCCAATCCTCGGATTAGTTCTGGCGCTGCCGCTGGCGTTCACCGCCTGCAGTCGCAGCAGTGCCGACGCTCCTCAGGGCCCTCCGGTCATGCCGGTCAAAGTTCAAACCGTGCAGGACCAATCCATCGGCAACGCCTCTGAGTACGAAGCCACCATCAAGTCGCGCAACTCGGCAACCATTATGTCCGACGTGGAAGGCTGGATCTTCGCCATCCGCGTACACTCCGGGCAGTTGATACACAAGGGCGACACGCTGATGGAGATCGATCCGCGACGGCAGGTGGCGATGGTCTCCAACTTCGATTCCCAGCGAAAGTCCAAGGAAGCGGCCTTGGCGTGGGCGAAGTCCCAGTTCGATCGCGTCAGCGCTCTGGCCGCCAGCGGCGTGATGAGCCAGCAGGACCTGCAGCAGGCGCAATCGGCCTACGACGGCGCCCTGAATGACGTGAAGTCGTTGGATGCCCAGATCACACAGCAGCAGGTGCAGTTGAAGTACTACAACGTCTTCGCTCCCACCGACGGCATCGTCGGCGATGTTCCCGTCCACGTGGGCGATCGCGTCACCAACACCACGGTGCTCACCACCATCGACGAACGCAGCGGCCTCGAGGTCTACGTCTCGATTCCCTCCGAGCACGCGGGTGATATCAAACTGGGCGCGCCGGTCGAGGTTGTCGATCAAGCCGGGAAGGTGCTGTTGAACACCAAGGTTGACTTCATCTCCGCCCAGGTCGAAACCGGCACGCAATCGATCCTGGTGAAGGCCCCGGCCGATCAGGCTGCCGACGTGCTTCGCGCCATGCAGTTGGTACGCGCTCGCATTGTGTGGAGCACGCATTCCGGCGCTACCGTCCCGGTGATCGCGGTCAACCGCGTCAGCGGGCAGTTCTTCGCCTTCGTCGCCAAGCAGGACAATGGCAAGCTGGTGGCCCATCAGGTTCCGGTGGAGTTGGGTGAGATCACGGGCAATGATTACGCAGTGCTCAGCGGATTGAAGTCCGGCGATCAGGTCGTCGTCGCCGGTGGCCAGAACCTTGCCGATGGCTCGCCCATCCGCATTGAGCAGTAGGCGGTGCAAGCGCCGGGCTTCAGCCCGGCGAAGTGCAGCTATTTTGGAGGGACGAAGCTTCAGCTGCGCCGTCAAAATTGCGGTTTGTGTCAGGGCACGACTTTAGTCGTGCCGAAAGAGATCATTAAATACACAGGGCTTTAGCCCCTGCAACCAATTTGATTCAGGGGCTAAAGCCCGAGTTTCTTGGCTGGCATGACGGCACGGCTTAAGCCGTGCCCTGACACAAATCCGTTTTACGCGTCGAACGCCATCCATACCAAGGGAAAATATTTTGTTTTCCGACTTCTTCATCAAGCGTCCGGTCTTCTCCACCGTCACCTCGCTCTTCATCGTGATCGCGGGCGCGGTCTGCATCCCGTTCCTGCCCATTGCCCAGTTCCCTGACCTGGCCCCGCCGCAAATTTCCGTCAACGCCTTCTACATCGGAGCCAACGCCACCGCGGTCGAATCCTCGGTGACCACCATCCTGGAGCAGGCCATCAACGGCGTGGAAGGCATGCGCTACATGACCTCCACCAGCGGCAACGATGGCAGTTCGTCCATCAACGTCACCTTCGAGTTGACGCGTCCCCTCGACCTCGCCGCCGTCGACGTGCAGAACCGCGTGCAGGGCGTGACGGGCCGCCTGCCCGACGCGGTGAAGAATACCGGCGTTACCATCAACAAGGTTTCCACCTCGTTTGTTCTCGCCGCCGGCTTCTACAGCAACGACAATCGCTACAACGAAGAGTTCATCAGCAACTACATCGACATTTATGTAAAGGACGCGATCAAGCGCATCCCCGGCGTCGCCGACGCGCAGATCTTCGGCGAACGCAAATACTCCATGCGCCTGTGGCTCGATCCGGCGCGGCTGGCGGCGCGCGGTCTCACCGCCTCGGATGTCGTCGATGCCCTGCAACAGCAGAACGTGCAGATCGCCTCCGGCCAGGTCGGCGCCGAGCCTACTGCGACTACGCAGATGTATCAGATCAGCGTGCGCGCTTTGGGCCGGCTCACCGAAGTCGCGCAGTTCGACGCCATCGTCCTCAAGCCCGGCAGCAACGGTGCGCTGGTGCGGCTGGCCGATGTCGGCCACGCCGAGCTTGGCGCCGAGGACTACAGCGGCAAGCTTCGTTATAACGGTTACAACGGCATCGGCATCGGCGTCAGTCAGTTGCCCACGGCCAACGCCCTCGACGTGGATAAAGCTGTTCGCTCCGAATTGACCCGTCTGTCCAAACGCTTCCCGCCCGGACTACGCTATGCCGTCGCCTTCGACACCACGACCTTTGTCGGCGACTCCATCCGCGAAGTGCTGAAGACCCTGGTCGAGGCCATCGTCTTCGTCATGCTGGTGATGTTCCTCTTCCTCCAGGACTGGCGCAGCACTTTGATTCCAGCAGTCACCATTCCTGTCTCGCTGGTCGGAACCTTCGCTTTCATCAGTCTGCTCAACTTCTCCATCAACACGCTCACGCTGTTCGGCATCGTGCTGGCCACCGGCCTCGTCGTCGACGACGCCATCGTCGTCATCGAAAACATTCAGCGCCACATGTCCGAGGAGCGCTGCGATTCCCATATCGCCGCCTCAGAAGCTATGGGCGAAGTGACGGGCGCGGTCGTCGCCACTTCTCTTGTGCTGGTTGCGGTGTTTGTTCCCGTTGCCTTCTTTCCCGGAACCACTGGACTCCTCTACAAGCAGTTCTCCCTGACCATCGCATTCTCCATCGCGATCTCCGCCTTCAACTCACTGACCTTCACTCCGTCACTTTCAGCCCTGTTGCTGCGCCCCGAGACCGGCAAGAAAAACATCTTCTTCCGCGGCGTCGAACACGTCATTCACCGCGGCACCGGCCTCTACGTCTACAGCGCGAAGAAAGCGCTGAAGCTGCGTTACGTTGTCCTGGCGATCTTCTTCTGCGGACTGGCCGCGACCTACGTCGTCTACAAGACGGTGCCCACCGGCTTCGTCCCCGACGAAGACCAGGGCTGGTTCATGATCACGGTGCAGGCTCCGCAGGGCGCCTCGGTGGAATACACATCGCAGGCCATGCGCCAGGTCGAGGCGGTGCTCGCCCGCGAGAAGGACATTACCGGCGCGTTCAGCGTCGTGGGCTTCAGCTTTACCGGCAGCGGCGCCAACAAAGGCATGATCTTTCTTAACCTGGCGGACGCTAACAAGCGAAAGAGCGAGCAAGATTCGGCCGCGGCCGTCGTCAACCGGCTGCGCGGGCCCCTCAGCCAGTTAACTGACGTGCAGGCTTTTCCGTTTCTGCCGCCGCCGATTTCCGGCATCAGCAGCTTCGGCGGCTTCACCTTTGAGGTGCAGGACGAAGGCGGCAATACCGTCGAACAGCTTTACAACGTGACCCAGGGCCTGGTGCGCGATGGAAACTCGCGCAAAGATCTCAGCGGCCTGTTTAGCGCCTTCACCGCCAGCGACCCGCAGTTTGTGGTCAACATCGACCGCGCCAAGGCGCGCAGCTTACAGGTGCCCATCCAGCAAATCAGCGACTCCCTTCAGGTCTATCTGGGGTCGTCCTACGTCAACGATTTCGATTTCAACAATCGCGCCTATCGCGTCTACGTCCAGGCCGATCAGGGCTTCCGCCGCCAGCCGCGCGATATTCGCGAGTTCTACGTCCGCTCCGATACCAGCCAGATGATCCCGCTGGACAACGTGGTCAGTATCACCGAGTCCACCTCCCCGCAGGTCATCAATCACTACAATCTTTTCCGCTCGGCTGAAATCGATGGCTCCGCCGCGCCCGGCTTCAGTTCGGGCCAGGCGATCCAGGCCATGGACAAGGTCGCGGAGAAGCTGCCCCTCGGCTTCAACTACGAGTGGTCCGGCCTTTCGCTGGAAGAGATCAAGTCGGGCAAGCAGTCGGCGCTGCTCTTCGGACTGGGCCTGCTGCTCGTCTATCTGACGCTGTCGGCGCAGTATGAAAGCTGGGTGCTGCCTTTCATCATTCTGCTCAGCGTGCCTATGGCAATGCTGGGCGCGCTCATCGCACAATCTCTGCGCGGTCAGTTGAACGACGTCTACTGCCAGATCGGGCTAGTCATGCTGATCGGCCTGGCTTCGAA
>JBEKTC010000249.1:0-7720 GCA_049516475.1 Candidatus Korobacteraceae bacterium
AAGATCGACGTAGAGCACTCCAGCAAGGTGATCGATCTCATGCTGCAAGATCCGGGCATACCAGCCAACGGCCTCTACTCTTTTGTTTTCCGCCTGTTCGTTCATGTATTCCACGGTGACCGCTGGCGCCCGCGGCACAATCGCCGCGTAACCCGCGACACTCAAGCAGCCCTCAAAGAATTCGAGAGACGTTTTGTGCGCCGAAACAATCCGAGGATTAACAATGACGTGAAATGGAATCGGTTGCCTTTGCCGCTCCTGCAGTTGCGCTGCACTCAGCTTCCTATGGTATTCCTCGCGGTCCTCGATGACCGCTAACTGGAGCGGAACTCCAACTTGCGGCGCCGCAAGCCCAACGCCTGGCGCGTTGCGCATCGTGTCGCGCATGTGCTCAATCAACGCCTGTGTTTTCGTGCTTAGAATCTCTTTGCGAGACAATTCGGCTGCCTGTCCCCGTAAGATCTCTTCGCCGATTTGAGCGATCTGCAGCCGCACCTGAATTAGAGTCTCGGACGAAAATAGACTTCAACGCCGGCCGATTCAGTTGTCGTCGTCGGTGTCAGAAACAAAATACGTATTAACCGCAACCATGAGGGCGTCACGATCCACCACTGGCGCCCTCTGCTGGTAACGTGCCGCCCATAAGACTTCGGATTACCCCGATTAACTCATCGACGGTCGCAGACTCAAATTCGAGCCCGAGATCGCCACAAACTTTACGAAAAATATCGTGGAATTGCTGCTCGGAAACGGTGCCGACTTTGATCTTGGTCTGAATTCTGCGCAGGAATGCGGCATCAGCCAGTTGGGCCGGCTCGAGATTGGTGGCAAATACAACAATCAGCTCAAACGGAATTTCAACCTTTTTGCCTCCGGCCAGGGTGAGGAAGTCAATTCTGCGATCCAGCGGAACCACCCACCGGTTCAGCAATTCTTCGGGACGCACGCGCTGGCGTCCGAAGTCATCGATGATAAGGAGGCCATTGTTGGCCTTCATCTGGACTGGAGCCGCATAAAATCTTGTGATTGCGTTAAGTTGCAGCTCCAGCATTTCAATCGTGAGCTCGCCGCCGACCAATACGGTGGGACGACGGCAAAGTACCCAGCGCTCATCACTGCCGTGCGAAACGACGCCCTCGACTTTGTTGTGAACATGCGGGTCGTAGACGGAGATAATCTGGCTATCGACCTCTACCGCAAACGGTATCCAAACCGGATCGATTGCAACCGCGTGCGAGAGAGCAATCGCAATCGTGGTTTTTCCTCCGCCGGTTGGGCCATACAGGAAAATCGAGGTGCCCGAATTCAGCGCGGTGCCAAGTTTTCCCAGCATCTTGGTGTCAAGCACAAGATGGGAGAAGGCACGCTCAACCTCAGGCAGATGCACTTCGCGGCCGCCCACGCTCTGCTGGCGGATCCGTTGAACGTAAGCCTCCAAAGAAACCGGAGTGGCACCCGTGTACTGGTTGAGGTTCAATAATTCCAAGGCTCGCGATCTGCCTCGAGAAGTGATGGCCACCTCGGCAATATTCCCGGTCATTCCAGTGACTTCGCAGAGCTGTTCGGTACGCAGCCGGCGAAACAGTTCGTCAACCACGCGGAACGTGAGCCGCATTTTCTTCGCCAGCGCCTTCAACGACGAAGACCCGTCAATATAGAGGTTCTTCAGCGCCAGATCTTCCAGGACCGCTCTGGGGACCCCGACGTCCGCAACCGTTTCCGGAGCTTGCGGTACTACAGGCAGAAGCGCAGTTTCGGCAGCGTAAGCAGGACTAATCATGGGATCTCCTCAACCCAACGGGGCGCAATTAGAGGTTCAAATATACAACAAACGCCCAACATGTTCGCAGTGAAAATGCCGCGAAAGGGCGTGTCGGGCGGTCACGTTTGGGCCCTTGGGCACGTATTGCTGCATCGCTGAGCCGCGATGCCAGACCTTCGCCACAAGACCCTCCCGTTGACCGGGCCGAGTGGCCGACGAGCGCCCGGCCAGTGGAAAGCGGTGCTACTGCACGTTCTCCGCAGGATGGTGTAGGAGCGCTAGATCGCAGCAGCAGGCGGCAGTGCGGCGAACCATTCTGGGTACGGAGGGTAAAGATGCGCCTACTGCTAAAATGCGAACTGAACCGTGGCCCCGGCAGGGTTGTGGTGGGACTGAAATTGCGTCTGTCGGCAGCAGGAGCGAAGCTTACCCTTGGCGATTCGTAATCAGTTCTTGATGTCAACAGCCGAACGGACATTCCGGATCAGGAGCTTGACATGAGTTCATTGCCGCCCTCGGCTCTTGCGTCTCTGGACGATTCCTTGGTCCTGCCGTTGGAAAGCGTTGAGCAGCTCAGGGCCGCCAAGTCCATCGACATCGAAGATATCATCCAGCAGCTTGAGGCGGCCGCAGAATCCGCCCAGGCCCTGCGTGCGTTGATATCCGAGGAGTTGCCGGGGACATCGTGGCAAAATCGCGAGGAACTTGACGCACTCCTGCAGAAGATACCGGAACCGGCGGAGCCGAGTAGTCCAGAGCAACCGCATTCCCCTGTTTCGACTCTCGAGACTGAGTTGGAGCCCGACGCGGTTGTGCAGTCTGGTTCTACTCTTTCCGCGGTGGAATACACGGCTCAGACTTCCGGCGAGCTGGTGGGTACGAACCCGCTGTTTTATGGAAACACGTTCAACAATGTCTCGATGCTTCCCTTGCGTTCTGAAGCTGACCAGTTTCCGTCCGGGCAGCGCAGAGTCACGAGCTGGATAACTGCGGTAGGAGCATTAGTGGCCGCCATCGCCGTGGTTGGCTTCGGTATTAGCCTTCAGAGGCAACTCGGGAAGTTGCATATTCAACTGGTCCAGTCATCGGAGGCAACCACGCGGATGCTGCAAGATGAGATGCGAACTGACCAGAGAGCATGGGTAGGATTGACAGAAGCAACGGTTCGCCCGCTGACCGCCAACGGCGGTGGCTTCACCATCAAACTACAGAACACGGGCAAAACGCCGGCACTGGACCTGCAGGTTGCGGACGTCGCCACCATTGAAGATATCGATCAATCCGGTCCGCTGCAGGAGCCAAACGTAACCGCAGCCGCGGGCAATTTGATGCCCGGTGCGGTATATACAACCGATGTCTGGTTCACAACCTCACCCGACGCTGTGGCCGGTCTGTCGCGAGATCGGTTGCGCGCTGCAAACTACGTATACGTCACCTACAAGGATGTATTCCAAAAATCCCATGCGACCAAGGCTTGCTTCTACTGGCGCAAAAGCCTGCCCAGGGTAAAGCCATGCGACCGCTATAACGAACTCAACTGAGGGTGTTCAGCCTAGTTCGTGCCGCACTCGGGATGCTTGCCCATCTCTTCACGAAGTTTGCCCAGGTCAAACGTGCTAGTCGTTGCCGCACCGTTGAGGAAGGGCTTGAACTGAATGGAAACCGTTCCCGAGTTGAGCAACGACTGGATGAATTTCACGCGGTCGGCGTCGGTCTTTCCGGCGTAGACATAAGTCGAGGGATCGCTGGCCCCCCACTCGGTTATTTGCTTGGTGCCGTTGATCGTCATACCGAAGACAGATTCCCCGCTCTTGGCTGTGATGTCAGGACTGTCTTCAACCAGCAAGCCCCCGGGCAGGAACTTTAGAAGGTGCGAAATCTTCTTACCTTTTACAATACAATCCACAGTGAGTATCGGGACTACTTCTTCGCCGGACATTAATTGATATGGCTTCAGTGCCCACACACTCAGCACGACGATGCCCTTGCCCTGAGACACATGCATCTCTTGACCCATGCCCAGCAACGACCACAATAGTATCGCGGCGAATCCTGCTATCTTCATTGGACACCCTCACCAACATAATACTCACAGCTGCAAAATGAAGCTCGCCAAAAGCCGAGCGGCCATCAGGTGGCAGAGCAAAATCGGCGGCGCATAAATCCGTTGCATCTCTGCTGCGAACGGATCATCATATAATTATGCAGCGCTCAGTATTGTCGTTCGCTCTGCTGACGATTTCCATCCTGATTACCGCTCCGGCGCACGGCCAGGCGCGAGGTGGTGGATTCCAGGGTGGTGGCGGCGCGCGGATCTCTGGAGGCGCAGGACACGGCTCTCCGAGCGGCGCCCGCCGGGGCTACTCCCGCTATCGCAACTACGGGGCAGCGTTCGCTCCGTGGTATTACCCGTATTGGGATGGGGGCTGGGACCTTCCCGACTCCGCCGAACCGCCGGCGGAAGCACCTTCTCCTTCCGTGATCGTGTTGCAAAGCCGCGACGATAACCGCCAGCCTGCACGAGTTCCCGAATCTCCCAAGCTGATTGAACTGCCAGACACAAAAGACGCCGCAACCTCTAAGCCTGATCTGCCTACGCTTTTTGTATTCGCCAATGGCGACAAGCTGGAGGCTCGTCGATACACTCTGACGCCAGACTCTCTGCGCCTTGAGATTGGCAGGCAGCAACGTACCATCGCTCTCGACAAACTCAATATCGACGCCACCATCGCAGCCAACCGTGAACGTGGGATCGATCTAAAGTTCCCGACCGACGAAAATCAGATTTTTCTGGGCTTCTAATGTCTTGGTGTTAGAGGCACTCGAATCGCTGGCCCTCCGGCAAGGAGCCTCCAGTGGATCCTGAGGAGCCCGATCGCCTGCAACTTGCGAGGAACCGCCTGTGGCAGCGTCAGGCTAAGCCCTCAACTCTCAGCAGAACTACGGCGCGACGTAGCTGGAGATGTCCAGAAGTAAGTTCGTGGTCCCCTGGGCAAAGGCATCGACCTTGCCTTGATTGCCAGCCGGCACAATCGCCATGTTCGAGGTGACCGCTCCGTCGGATGCGTTCAGCGTGGAAACCACGGGCTGGCTGATACCGTCGGGCCACAACGTCAAGTAGCCCAGTGAGCCCACAGGCACGACCGTCGCATTGAATACATAAGCCTGCGCCTGCGATGGCACACCGCATGCACTGCCCAAGACATCTACGGGAGGGCTCAGGGTTCCGCTGAAGTCATTGGGACGCGTGTCCAACACGCGGCAAGGGGGCAGCGGATGGAGCGAGAGGCCGCCTTGCCCCACCACCGCAAAATAGCCGTCAATGTCAATGAGCAGGTCCGTATCGTTATAGGCAAACGTGCTGACTTCGCCGCCCATGCCGGCGGGCACAATCGCTGCGTTGGCGGTTACAGTTCCGGTCGGAGCGTTCAGCGTGGAGACGACCGGCTGCTGCTGATTCGTCGGCCATACCGTCAAATAGCCCAGTGGGCCATGTGGTATTGCAGTGAAGTTCAAGGAATAGGCCAGCGCGCTGGCCGGGATGTTGCACGCGGCCGCCTCCAGGATCGGAAAGTCGCGCGTCGCGCCGCCCGTCAGATAGGGTCCTCCGAGCTCGCCGGGAGTCCCACGCGTGTCCGCCACGCGGCATGGCGGCAGGGGATAGAAAGCGACAGTGGAGGCGCTGACCGGCGCGAAGTAGCCGTCGATATCCAGAATCAGATTGGTCGTATTGGAGGCGTACACACTGACGGCTTCCCCGCTTCCCGCGGGCACAATGGCTGCATTGGCCTTGGTGCGGCCGTCGTACGAGTTCAGGGTGGAGACGACAGGCTGCTCTTGTCCAGTTGGCCACACCGTCAAGTATCCTAAGAACCCGTGCGGCACCACCGTGACGTTCAACGAATAAGCGGCCGCGTTGGCGGGAATATTGCAGTTTTGATTTTGCGGAATAGGAAAGCTACGGGCGGTTCCGCCCTGAATCGGCGGGCCGCCGAATTCGCCCTCCGCGCCGCGCGTATCCACCAGCCGGCAGGGAGTGGTAGCGATGAACTGCAAGGCCCCACTTCCAGCAAAGATCGCATTCCCGGAGAAGGATTGCGTCATAGTGACCGCGCACGAACCAGTACCACTGCAGGCGCCGGTCCAGCCGACGAATGTCCAACCCTGAGTCGCGCTTGCGTTCAGCGTGACCTGGGCATTAGCGGGATAAACATAGGAGCAGGTGCCGGGACAGCTGATGTTGCCATCGGTGCTGGTAACCGTTCCATTGCCACTGAATGACACGGTCAAGGAAAAGTTGGATGCGCTTATTGTGAAGCTCACATACTTAGTCGCTTCAACGATGCCAGCCTCACTGACACTGTGAAAGCCGACGGTGTGACTACCAGATGCACTAACCGTGAACGGGCCATAGTAAGTCTGCTGAGATCCACCGTCGACTTCGTAGTATGTTGCGGCTACTCCGCTTGGGTAGTCTGTCGCCGTGAGAGTTACTTCCACGGGGCTGACATATACGCCACCCTGTAGGGTGCCACTCAGGGTAGCAGTCGTTACCGGCGATCCGCCGCTGCTCCAGCTCGTCACCAGGTTTGCCACATTGATACTGCCCAGACCGGTCGCCGCGCTGTATCCCGCACTTTGGGGGAAAGCGTTTTCGAATGTGCTGGTCGAATTGGAGAGAAGCCCGTACGCATCGCCACTTGTGTTCGTATAACAATCCGGCGTGCCGGTAGCACAAGGCTGGTCATTGTTGTCAACCAGGCAGCCGTTGTTATTGCCGCCCACGCAGGAGGTGAATCCGAATTGTGAGGTTCGGTTGATGTTGTAGAAGGTGCAGCGCGGGAAGATGCCGCTATAGGCGCTTATAGCATTAACGTTGGATCCTTCGCAGGTGTACAGGCTGGGCGCGCCGGCGGAGTTATTCGGAGCGTTGGGCGTGCCATACTCCTGCGCCGCGAGAGCATACAAGGTGTAGTTCGCCTGGCCCTGGCGGGACGCCGTGGCTTGGTTGATGAGCCCCATGATCCCGCCCAACTGTGGTGCTACGAACGAAGTTCCGCCCGCCGCCATCGACAAAGCGTCCGTGGAATTGGAGTAGTCGCACGGAGCCACGTCGGATTGGCAGAATACCAGGAAGTGACCCCAAAACCCGTCGGCCGCGAAGAGCGAAACGTCAGGCAAGTTGCGGTTGCTGGTGGAGGTGAAGTTGCCATTCAGTCCAACGCCATACACGCTTTGCCAACTGGGCCGGCTGTATATGCTACTGACACCGCCGGAACCGCCATCGAGAGTGGTGAACTCCTCGCCGAAGTTGTTCACGTCATTGCAAAGTCCTTCCGGACCATTGCCATAGGTAATGTTCTCGACATAGCTCACGTAATCGACAAGCACCGTGCTGGCGCAGGTGTCGTTCCAAGCCATCTCTGGGACGTAGGACAGGGCTGAGCCATAAGGCGAGGAGTCGTTGTTATTCCAATAGCTGGTTGGGTTGAAGTTCGTCTGGTAGCTATCGCTGAAATCGGTGCCGCCTGCCGCGACATTGTAGGGCGTGGATGCCAGGCCGTTCACAGAGAGTCCGGTTTCGCCCAAGTCCCCGCCGTTGGGTCCCTCGCCATTGCCGCGATCGCAGACGTCGTCGCCGGAGTCACCGGCGCTGATGATAGGGGTTTGGCCTTCTGCTACCGCTTGCTCCCACAGGCCGTTATAGAAGCCGTTACTGCCGACTCCAGACCCGGGCAACTGGGCCTCGCACTCGCCGAAGCTCTCGCTGAACGCGGAAACCGTGGTGTCGAGCGTGCTGACGATGTAGGATGCCGAAAGATCTCCCCCGAAGGTGGTTGCCGTGTCGGCGCAGGATACCAAGTCAATGATGGCTGCCGGCGCGCTTGTTCCCAACCATTGCACATCAACGTCGGCTTCGGTCTCACCGCCATTAACAATGCCCGGATCTTCGCAATA
>JBEKTC010000250.1:0-7200 GCA_049516475.1 Candidatus Korobacteraceae bacterium
GCGGCAGACACCCAAACCCTGCCAGTTGAATCTGGGGGTGGCTCGAACCAGCGACCTACGGATTTAGAACGGCCAGCGAGAGTGGCTGCGTTGTGCAGTTATCTGAGAAGACTTGGTAACGAACCTCAGGCGCAACCAGGCAATCCATCGCACCAGAGTGTAATACCAGTGCGACTCCAATGCGCAAGGAGGTCTCCCGGGATGATGGTTGAATCCGAAGTTGCTACACATACCGCCGTCGTGAATGCCATATTACACCAAAGGTCCTGGTCGGAGCGGTAAGCGGGTCGCTTCGCTTGGTAGACTAAGGACGCACCTGCGACAGCGCTTGCAATGCGCCTTCACAATCGAGGCATGCCCCGCTTGAAAATCGTCTGCCGATGCTTCGCAGCGATGGTTGTGTGCATCGCGACATTTCCAGCCATAGCGGGCGAGTCCGGCAGTTCGACGCTACAAAAAGCAAGTGCTCGCGCTATGGCGGGCCGTCGCGGTGCCGCCGTAGTTGTCGATGTTCGGTCAGGGCACATCCTCTCGGCTTACCATCTTGACGTGGCCGCGCGTCGCGTGGCGCATCCCGGTTCCGCCATCAAACCCTTCACCCTACTGGCACTGCTGCAAGCTGGAAAGCTCGACGGACATACCGCGCTGATGTGCAGGCGCACGGTTTCCATTGGCGGCCACAAGCTCGACTGCACTCACCCTGCAACCCCGGAGCCGCTGGTGCCGGCGAGTGCTCTGGCCTACTCGTGCAATTCGTACTTCACCAGCGTCGCCACTCGCCTGACACCCGCGCAACTGCACGACAGCTTTGTGCGCTTCGGCTTCAGCTCTCCCGGCGAACTGGCTCCCGATGAAGTCGCCGGAAACGTTGCCGTCGCCCATTCGCCGGAGGAATTGCAACTGCTAGCGATTGGCGAGTGGGGAATAAGCGTGACCCCGCTGGAGTTGCTGCGCGGCTATCTCGATCTCGCCAGGCTCGCTAAGAGCGATCCCAACGGGAAGCTATCGCCGCTGTTCGAAGGCTTGCAACAATCCGTTGCCTACGGTATGGCTCGCATGGCACAGCCCGATGCGCCAATGAAGGTTGCGGGCAAGACCGGGACCGCCGTCTCGGATGAGGGGCCATGGACCCACGCCTGGTTTGCCGGTTATGCGCCGGCTGAAAATCCTCAGATCGTGCTGGTCGTTTTCCTGGAAAAGGGACACGGCGGTTCGGATGCCGCCGGCGTCGCGCGCGAGATCTTCGCGGCCTTCGCGGCCGATCATAATGCCGGGGTCACCGAAGCCGCCAAAGAAGCGCGGCAATGAAGCGGCTGCTGGCGTCTATCGGTCTGCTGCTCCTGCTGTGTATAGCGGGTGATGCCGAACTCGGCGATAAGGCCACAGCCAAATCTTCCCGCACTGGATTTCCGCAGACCGTCCGAGTGCGGCTCTGGTGTCTCCATCCGCCTGACAAGTTAGATGTTCGCGCCGAAGCCGGGCGGGCTCGAATGCGAACCTGCGCAGCTTGCGCGGAATCCACTATCGCGACTGCCGACCTGCGCGCCAGGGGATCGAAGATCGAGGTCACCGGAAACAGATCTTCCTTTTCCGAGCTTCGCATCAGTGGCGCGTATCAAATGAACGCCTCAGGCGATCCGCCTCTGCACGCCGATTTTCCCATCGAGATCCGCGCCAGCGAGGGTCACCTGCTGGTTACCGCACTCATGCCGATGGAGGAATACATTGCGGGCGTGCTCGCTGGGGAAACGGGCAACTTCAAGTCCGATGAAGCGCTGAAGGCGATGGCCGTCGCAGCCCGCACTTACGCGATGCACTTTGGCAGCCGCCACGCCCTGGAAGGATTCGACTTCTGCGACACCACTCATTGCCAGGACCTGCGCATAACCGGCATAAACGCTCATTTCCGCAGCATCGCCGACGCGACTGCGGGCGAGGTCCTTTGGTATGACGGCGAACCGGCAGCCACTTACTACCACGCTAACTGCGGAGGCACAACCGAGGACGGGCGCTTCATTCTCGGCAACAATGAGCCGCGTGAGCCCTTCCTGGTTCAGCACTCCGATCAGTATTGCGTACGCAACGGAAGCACCCAATGGCGCACCGAGGTTGCGAAGCGTGAGTTGCAGCGCGCTCTTGCGGCTGATGGCATAGTTGTTCCCGGTACCCTGCGCGCGGTCTCCGTTTTGCATCGCACCCCCAGCGGTCGCGTGGAGTTCCTTCGCGTCACGGGCAGCAGTGCGGTCACGGTGCCGGGGCTGATCTTTCGCGCCGCAATCGGTCGCCACATCGGATGGGAGCGCCTGAAAAGCAACTGGTACGACGTAAGCGACGACGGCGATCGCCTCATCTTTCAGGGCCGGGGCTCGGGGCACGGAGTTGGAATGTGCCAGATCGGCGCCGAGGTCATGGGCGAGGAGGGTCATACCTATCGTGAGATTCTCAGCTTCTACTATCCGGGCACGCGGCTCGGCGTAAGCGCGCAGGGCATACCGTGGCAGCAGCTTGCCAACGAAGATGTCACGTTGCTGACCACGCGTCCTGATCGTGATCGCCCGCTCTTGGCGATGGCGACCGGGTTGGTGCATGAGTCCGAAGAAACTACTGGACTGCTCTATCGTGCTTCTCCAGTTATGAAGATCTATCCGACGGTGGCAGCTTTCCGCAACTCTACCGGCGAGCCGGGATGGGTTGCAGCTTCCACTCGCGGACACACCATCCAGATGCAACCCTCCGATGTATTACGCGAGGCAGGCACGCTGGAGAGCACACTACGCCACGAACTTCTCCACATGCTGATCGACTCGTACGCGCTTCCGGGAACGCCGCTCTGGTTCCGCGAAGGACTGGTGCTTTATCTCACCGAGCCCAACACCTCCTCAAAACCAAACGAAAACGCTGAGGATCTGAATAGCCTGGAGAAGACCCTCAAGTCTCCGGCGAGCGAAGAGGAATTGCGGCATGCTTACGCCGGCGCTCAAGCGCGGGTGGCGCAACTGGCGCGGCAACACGGGAAGGAAGCGTTAATCAACTGGATGCAAAACGGCATGCCGCCGGAGCTGACCGCCGACGGAGTGCGGCGACCGGTAGGGCGGTAGGGCTGAGGAGGCGCTCCTCGTGCGGACTTTCGTTGACAGACATTCACAGACAGAGCACAATACCTTGTGGTTGAACTAACTAATTAGTTCAGAAACTCGAAGGAGAATCGCCATTAACAACAAGAAGCCGCCTCAAATGCCAATGGTGATCTCGGCCTTGGCGGCTCGTACCCAGTTTGGTCAGATCATGCGCCGTGCTAGCCAGCAACAGGAGCGATTTGTGGTCGACAAACGGGGTGAGCCACAAGTGGTCATCATGGGAGTTAGAGACTTCCTGAAGGCCGTTTCTCCTGAATCAGGGGTCATGGCAGCGATTCGGACCGAAGCCAGACGCAACAAGAAATCGGCGTTGACGATGCGGCAGATCGATCAGGAGATTGCAGCATTCCGTCGCGAAAGAAGACTGAGCAATGCCACGTCCAAGCGTCGTGCTTGATACGAACATTGTTGTCTCGGCCCAGCTCAGAGTCGATGGTTTGGAAAGGTTTGTTCTTGATCTGGTCCTTGCCGGCGCCATCAGACTCTATTTGTCGCACGAAATTCTCGCGGAATACACCGGCGTGCTGCGGCGGGCAAAGTTTGGAATATCGACTGATCTGGTGGCTAATTCGTTGCAGATTATACGGAAGGCAGCCACATTCGTAAGACCCGATCAGATTCTTAGCATAGCTTCCGATCCCGACGACAACAAGTTCCTCGCTTGCGCCGAGGAGGCCGGGGCTGATTACCTCGTAACTGGCAACCGCCGCCACTTTCCCAATGCTTGGGGTAGAACTCGCGTCGTCAGCGCTCGCGAGCTCTTGGAAGAAATTATTCCCACGCTGAAAACCTAAACCTATTCGCAGTAAACAGCCGGCTTTGGTACATCATGGCGATACAATGACCTGATCAATTAGATAGATTATTGTGCATGTGCAATGGCGGAGTTTGCACCGGGCGAGTCAAGGGCGCGGCACAATCATCTCGGCGTCTTCCTTCTCCACCCGCGTACCGATGACCAGCAGCAGGGCCACCCAGGCCGAAATCAAGATCACGTACGCCAATAAGAATCGGAAGCCCATGCTCCATGCCTGTTTGCTCAGGTCGCTGAGATCGGGTATCCACCAGATCAGCCTGTACGGAACGTACGCGCCGATGAGCATCAACGCGCAGAACCACAGCCAGTAAGCGGGCCGCCGCAAGACGCGCAGGGAGCGCATCATCCGCTTAAGTCCAAGTCCCGCGGCTGCAACCGTGGTCGCGATAGGCAGCCACACCGCAGGCAAAAGCACCCAAATCAGGAACCACAGCAGCCAGTCGGCGCCGTGAAAAACCTGCCGTGGGCTGCCGAAGCGCAGGAATGACGGCGACTTCTGCCAGAACCACACGCCGAACTGCGGTGCATACTTGCGAAGACGGAACAGCAGCAACTCCACCGCGGCCATAAGAATAGCCCAGACTGCCAGCGCGACCATGTGCCGCAACCCATGGCGAAAGGCGCGCCACACGGCTGCATGGTCTCGAAATTCTCCAACCCGAAAGTAGGCGAACGTTCCAGCCCGCAGCCACACTCCGAAAAGGATGACCACCACCGCGACCACCGCTGAGACTCCCACCTGCCAGCCGCGCGCATCTGGCATCAGCAGCCAGAAATAGACGGCAGCCAGCAATGCGGCATTGCCCGCAAGGTTGAGCAGCCACAGCTTCATCGCGCCACTATGTTTCGCGGTCATTTCACCGTCACCGTCAACGCGTCGCTGGTCGAAAGATACTCAGGCTGATACATCGGTTCCACGCTGGTCGGGCTCACGCGGAAGACTCCAGGGTTCACCACCTTCAGCAGGTACACATATTCGTGCTGCCCTTGCGGGAAGTACATGTTGAAGAAGGTAGTGCGATCGTCGCGCAGTTCGCGGTTGCTGAACCAATGGCCCCACCAATTGGGACGCTCGTCGAGCTCATACAGATCATCACGCGCGATGGACTCGGTACCTGACGGGATCGGATCTTCAATCATCAAATAGCGCCAGTCGTTACCGCCGACGGTCAGCCGCACAGCCAGCGTGTCGCCAACCTGCACCGGTCCCGTGAGATTGTCGAGGCGATAAACCACGCGGCCATCCTTCTGTTGAGACGACAGCCGGTAGTATTGGCGCGCCACACTCAGCTTGAAACTGCCCGAGTTCACCACCTTCTTCTCGTTGGAGTAATACTCTCCTCGCGCCGACCAGTAGAGCCGCCCGTCACCTGACTTCGCGATGCGAATCTGGTTCACTCCAGGAGCCAGTTGCGAGTCATTCAGCACCACCGTCGTCGCAGGGGCCAGCGCGTCAGCCGCGGTGAACTTCCTGGTCGCCACCGTCTTGCCATTCACCTGGACCTCGACGCTGTAGTTCGGCTGCAACTCTTTTGTGCGCTCCAGGTAATCGGTCAGGCCGTAGATCACCATGGCCGTCTGCTCGGTCGAGTCCCAGTAATAACCATCGCTGCGATGGTTGACGAGATAGACCGCCGCTTTCGGAATGAGCGGACTGTTCGGATCGGCGTGGTTGATGAGCTTCAGCGCGTAGGCGGTCGATTGCGGAGTCGTGTCGCCGGAGTAGTCCATCAGGTAGTTTTGGTCGCTGGGCCACCAGGTTTGTGAGTCATCCTGTTTTGCCGCAGCCTCAATTTGCTCGCTTAATTCATTCGCCCGGCTATCGTTCATCTCCAGCATGGCCAATCCCAGCAAGGCCTGCCCGTAGGCTGTCAACGTAGAGCGCTGCTTCCACACCGAATCGAGTACCGCCGTCTCGTGAGTTCCGCTCAACACCAGAGCGTAGGCCATGTAGGCGCGCAGGTCGGTCTTCACTTTTTCCGACCGGTCGAACTGCGGGCGCAACCAACCGGTTCCGTGATCGATGGCGTCCTGCTTTACCTCAAATCCCGCCGCCTTCGCCTGGCTCAGCCCGGCAAGCACGTAGGCCGTCATAAATGCGTCGCTATCGTCGGTCTGCCACCAGCCCCAGCCGCCGTCAGGATGTTGATAGTTGTAGAGCCGGTCGAGACCTGCCTGCACCTGCTTGTTCAGCACTTGCGGATCGATGTTCGACTTCACTCCCAGCTTCTTCAGCGCGTCTGCCACCAGCACATCGGGCAGGAAACTCGACATGGTTTGTTCGGTGCAGCCATAGGGATAGGAGGTCAGGAAATCGAGTGCGGCAAAAACGGTGCCCGCGATGGACGGGGTAACGCCAATCGTCAGCTTGCGAGTTCCCGCCTCCGCGCCCGCAGGGAAGGTCAACGGCAGCGATGTGTCGCTCTTGCCCGCAGCCGCGAACGATCCCGATTTCGACACCGCCAGCTTTACCCCGAAAGGAACCACTGGCAGCGTCAGTTCCATGGCGTCGCTCTCGACGTCGGTAAGCGCTTTGCCCAGCACGCGCGCCGAATCCACATCAAGCACGCGCACACGGTAATCGACTTTGATCAATCCACGGCTTGGCACGTTGACATCGCGCTGCCCGCCATCGAGCACCTGGAGGCCCGTGAGTTCCATGGAGACGCGCGCTACTTTGTCCGTGGGCAGATAGTTCTGCACGATGGTCGAGATCGTAATCTCGTCGCCGCGGCGGAAGAATCGCGGCACCACCAGTCGCACCATCAGGTTCTTGCGCACGATGGTGTTCACCACCACGCTGCCGACCTTGGTGTCTTGCGTGACACCGCGCGTAGTCGCGCGCCACGACGTAATGGCGTCGGGATAGTCGAAGCGCACCGTGGCTTGTCCGTTGCTGCCGGTGCGCACGTCCGCCATCCAGTAGGCAGTGTCAGGAAATGCTTTGCGGACCTTGGGCTGCACCAGTCGTTCCGGCTTCAGTTGCGCCATTGCCTTCGAGGGGCGCACTGCGGCCAACTGCATCACGCGTTTCCCTGCCTGCCCGCTGAAGTAATACGTCAGCGAGGTCTCCGTGCTTACCTTCGAATAGACGCGGCCATAGAACGCGTTCACGATGCTGCCCACCGTCTCCGGTTTGATGGCGTAGATGGCCTCATCCACTACGCCCAGACTGAACTCCGCCGCTACCGGCTTGCCGCTGTTGTCCGTCGCCTTGATGGTGTAACTGGCCGCTTCGCCCGGCTG
>JBEKTC010000251.1:0-7198 GCA_049516475.1 Candidatus Korobacteraceae bacterium
CAGGTGAAGGACAAGCTCGAAGAGCAGTTCAAGTCGCAGCGCGCACAGGCGTTGCTGGCGCAAAAGACCCAGCAACTTTCAGACCGCGCTCACGCCGATCATGATTTGGACAAGGCCGCCAAGGAAGCAGGCGCAACCGTGAAGACCAGCGAGCTGGTGGACCGCAATGCGCAGTTGCCCGAGCTGGGCGCGATGGCTGGCCCGGCCGCTGTCGCCTTCACCATGAAGACTGGCGAAATCAGCGGCGCGATCCAGGGCGGCCCGAATGGAGTTGTCCTGAAGATTCTTGAAGTGCAGGAGCCGAGCCCCGACCAGATCAAGCAAGGCTGGGACAAAGCTAAGGATACCCTGCTGGAGCAAAAGCGCCAGGAATACGAAAACCTTTACATTGAAAACCTGCGTAGCACGCTGGAAAAAGAGGGCAAGATCAAAATCAACAAGAAGGAAATGGAACGTCTGACTACTTTGTCCGAGGGTTCCTGACGATGTAGTAGCGCCGGACTTCATGGCCAGCAGAAACGTTCTGCTGGCCACATTTGTTTGTTGACCGCCAGGGTGGTCGATTGTCTCAAGCGATGCCACAATCGGCGTAGTCCTGCTTTGAAAGGGCACGCCTTCAGGCGTGCCGCCTAGGGTACCAAAGGATCCGGCTTTAGGCCCTGAGGGAGCGCATCCCTCAGGGTGTAAAGGCCGATTGGTTGGCGCGCCCTTTGCGGCACGGCTTAAAGCCGTGCCCTTTCAAGGCCCGATTGACCAACAGTGGAATCGCGTCATTGCTGTCCGTCCGAGTCACCTATGCTTTCAGATCGCTCATCCGGCATCCTGCTGCATCCCACTTCGCTTCCGTCGCGCGGAGGGATTGGCGATCTTGGTCCGGCGGCTTACGAATTTGTCGACTGGCTGGCTGCCGCCGAGCAGACGCTATGGCAGGTCCTGCCGCTGCAACCGGTTGGCAGCGGAAACTCGCCGTATTCCTGCGTCTCGGCATTTGCGGGCAACATTCTGCTGGTCAGCCTGGAGCGTCTGGCGGATCGCGGCCTTCTGGATCGCAATCGGGTGGGCGCTCTCCCTGACGGAGATCCGCCGGTCGACTTTGAAAGCGTCCGCGCCCACAAGTTGCCGCTTCTGCGCGAAGCTGCCGCGAACTTTCTGCATTCGGCGCCGGCTGCCGCGCGCGATCGCTATGCCAATTTTTGCCGCGAGAGTGACTGGTGGCTGGAGGATTATGCATTGTTCAGCGTGCTGCGCGAAAAGTTCGGCGAGCAGACCTGGAACACCTGGCCGCGGGACATCGCTCGACGGGACCCCGAGACCATCACGCAATTGCGCTCCGAGTTGCACGAGCAGCTCGAGCAGGAGCGCTTTCTGCAGTTCGCATTTTTCGAGCAGTGGGGCGCGTTGCGCCACTACTGCACCGCTCGCGGCATTCGCATCATCGGCGATGTCTCCATCTTCGTCAGCTACGACAGCGCCGATGTCTGGACAAATCCCGACTTATTTCGCTTGAAAAAAGATCTCACGCCGGAAGTCGTTGCCGGCGTGCCGCCCGACGCTTTCAGCGAAACTGGGCAGCGCTGGGGCAATCCGATTTATGACTGGGAGGCTCTCCGCGCGCGCGGCTACGACTGGTGGATCGGACGGATGCGTTGGGCCATCGAAACCTGCGACATCGTTCGCCTCGACCACTTCCGCGGCTTCGAAGCTTATTGGGAAATTCCCGCGGACGAGCCGACCGCGGTCAACGGACGTTGGGTCGCGGGTCCAAATGAAAGCTTGTTTCATGCGCTGCAAAGCGCCTTGGGCAAGCTGCCCTTCATTGCCGAAGACCTGGGATACATCACGCCAGCGGTGCATCATCTCCGCAAGACCTTGGAAATCCCCGGAATGAAAGTTTTGCAATTTGGGTTCGGCAACAAAGGAGCGCACGTCTATTTGCCGCACCGCTACGAACCCGACTGCGTCGTCTATACCGGGACGCACGACAACGACACCGTAGTTGGTTGGTGGAACACCGGCGCCACGAAAGAAGAAAAAAAACTGGTATCAACCTACATGGGAATCGGCAAAGACGGTGCGAACTGGGCATTTATTCGTGCGGCCCTGACATCGGTGGCAAATTTCTCCGTGATTCCCGTGCAGGACGTACTCGGGCTCGATAGCAGCGCTCGAATGAACGTTCCCAGCGAAGCTCATGGAAGTTGGACTTGGCGCTTGCGAGCTGGAACGCTCACTCCTGCGCTGGCGGCGAAAATGGCGGCGCTGGTCGAGATTACCGATCGCGACGCTTGCGTGAAGCAGCCTTCACCCGACGCCGAGCAAGGCGACCGGGAAGCTGGCGAAGACTTCGCGGCATAACCATAACAATGACGGCCCACTGCCGCCCCAGGCGTCAGCTTTACTTAATGCCGAGCGGCGGCGAGAATAAAAGATTGCCCAGTTTTTGCGGGCGGAATCTTGCACACTGTCGGCAAGCGAGCCGAAGCATTTTTATCCGATTCAGCGCGAAAGGACTTTTTTATGGTTGCTACTGGTGAACTAATCCGGATGATGAACTATGTCGACGATATTGCGGCGACACTACGCCGCATCAACGCCAGCCTTTATCTGATTGCGCCGGAAGAGAAGCGGCGTCTCGCCGATTACATGCGCAAGTCCGACCCGAACTTCATCGGCGTGGTCGAGCAGTTGGAAAAGGGGAGCATAGCCTGATGGCCGAGGTGCGCACCATCGCGGTTATCGGCGCCGGAATTATGGGCCGCGGCATCGCCCATGCCGCAGCTCTGGGCGGTTATCGCACCATCCTGGAAGACATTTTGCCGACAGCGCTGCGCAAGGCGGAGACTGAGATCCGCTCCAATCTCGATAAGGCGGTCGAGTTGGGAAAGGTCACCAGGACCGATGCCGACCAGGCCTTTGGCCGGCTGGAGTATGCCTCTTCCGTCGAGCAGGCAGCGCGCGAAGCCGACGTGGTGATCGAAGCCGTTCCCGAGGAGATGGAGTCGAAGATCGAGATCTTCACCCTGCTCGACAAAGTCTGCCGGCCTACGACGATTCTGGCTTCCAACACTTCGTCGCTCAGCGTGACGGAGATTGCGTCGGTGACCTACCGCGCTCCGAAATGCGTCGGCATGCACTTCTTCAATCCCGTGCACAAAATGAAGCTGCTCGAGGTTGTACGCGCGCTGGAGACCGATGACGAGACCCTGGCTGCGGCGGTCGATATCGGCAAACGCATGGGCAAAGAGGTTGTGGTAATCAAGGAGTCGCCGGGATTCATCACCAGCCGCATCAACGCCATGATCGGCAATGAAGCGTTCTACATGCTGCAGGAAGGCGTAGCTTCTGCGCAGGACATCGACAAAGCTTTGAAGCTGGGATTGAACCATCCCATGGGGCCGTTCGAGATGATCGACCTCGTGGGACTCGATACTCGCCTGCATATTCTCGAATATCTGCATAAGACGCTGGGCGAGAAGTTTCGTCCCGCGCCGCTGCTGGTGCAGTACGTGAAGGCCGGTCGCATCGGCCGCAAATCCGGACGCGGCGTGTACGAATATCCGGGATACGAGCCCGGGCGACCTGAAACTACGACTCAGCCGGGCAAGACAGTTGCGGTGGACAAAAAGTAGCAGTTCGCATTGATTACCCCATAGGCAGGCTGTCTCGGTCATCTTGCATTGGAAAGAAGTCCCTTCTTCACGCTCAATTGCAATAGAACGTAGTGCACAATCTTGACCGCGGCTGTTATTCTCATTCGTTTGACGCTGAAAGCTGCGAGGAACAACTGTGTCGAATAGTTTGCAGGGACGAACGGCGGTGGTGTTTGGCGTGGCCAACAAGCGCAGCATCGCGTGGGCCATTGCCCGGCAGATGCAGCAGGCCGGGGCGCAACTCGCCATCACCTATCAGAATGAGCGCCTGAAGCAGGAGGCCGCCGACCTGATCGCGGAACTGCCCAACGCGCAAGCTTTCCAGTGCGACGTCTCGCGCGACGAAGAGATCGCGCAGCTCTTCCAGCAGTTAAAAGAGCGCTATGGCAAGCTCAACGTCCTGGTGCACAGCATCGCCTACGCTCCCGCCGAGGACCTGAAAGGCGACTTCGCCGACACCAGCCGCGACGGTTTTCGCATCGCGCTCGATACCAGCGCTTACTCGCTGGTGGCGCTCGCCCGCGCTGCGCGTCCGCTGATGACCGAGGGCGGGAGCATTATGACGATGACCTACTACGGCTCGGCAAGAGTCATCCCGCGCTATAACGTCATGGGGGTTGCCAAGGCTGCGCTGGAAGCCAGCGTTCGTTATCTAGCCTACGATCTTGGCAAGAACAATATTCGCGTCAATGCGATCTCCGCTGGCCCCATCAAGACGCTGGCGTCGCGCGGGATTTCGGGGTTCGGCGACATGCTGAAAGAGCAGGCGGAACGAGCGCCGCTCAAGCGCAATGTCGACGTGAACGAAGTCGCGACCACCGCGGTCTTTCTCGCCAGCGACGCCGGCAGCGGCATCACCGGCGAAACCCTCTACGTGGACGGCGGCTACAACATCATGGGAGTTTGAAGGCATTTGTCTGCTGGCAATCCGGCGTTGCTGCGCACGAATCAGGAATAACTAGAGGCCATCTCATAAATGAATGTGTCAGGGCACGGCTTTAGCCGTGCCGAAGGCGGATCGTGATTGATTTGGGCTTTAGCCCCTGAGACTCTGGCGTTACAGGGGCTAAAAGCCCTGATTCTCGTTGCAGTCGGGTTCGGCACGACTGAAGGTCGTGCCCTGACACAGCCCGAGAACGATTTATGAGAATTTACCCCTGGCCACATCCGGAGACGCTACCGGTACAATAATCGAATGCGTATTCTTTCCTTTATTGCCCTATTCTTGATTGCCGTGGCCGCGGCTTCGGCGCAGACATCACCATCGCCGATCGCCGCTCCGTCCGATGTTGCCGCACCGCCGGCTGACGCCACGAAAACTGCGTCCGGCCTCGCGACGAAAGTTGTGAAACCCGGCACTGGCACGACCCACCCCGCCAAAGATGATGTCGTCACCGTCGATTACACTGCCTGGACGCCCGACGGAAAGATGTTAGACAGCACCGTCGAACGCGGCAAACCTGTGACCTTGCAAGTTAAACGAATGCTCCCCGGTATGAGCGAGGGGGTTCAGCAGATGGTGACCGGCGAAACCCTCCTGCTGTGGATACCTCAGTCGCTCGCCTACAAAGGCCAGCAAGGCAAGCCGATAGGTATGCTCGTCTTCCAGGTGACGCTTGTCGACATACCAACCCGCGCGCCCGCGGATGTGAAAACGCCTCCCGCCGACGCCCAGCGTACCAAGAGCGGTCTGGTCTACCAGGTGCTGACTCCAGGCGAAGGCAGACGCCATCCCAAGAGCGTTGACGAAGTTACCGTGCACTACACCGGCTGGACGACCGACGGCAAAATGTTCGACAGCTCGGTCATGCGCGGTCAACCGTCCAGCTTCCGGCTCAACCAGGTTATTCCCGGATGGACCGAAGGCGTGCAGCTGATGGTCGAAGGCGAGAAGGTGCGTTTCTGGATTCCTGAAAGACTCGCCTACCAGGGCAAACAGCCGCCTTTCGGAATGCTCGTCTTCGACATCGAGCTGATCAGAATTCAGTAGCGGACAAGTCGATCCGGAGGTTGTTCCTTAGATATTTCCATCTGCAATCCACGAGCGCGAAAAGCCCCACGCGAAGCCAAACCGGCTTTGGTGGGGCACCGGACACCGCCAACCTTGCTAACCGACAACTGACTTATGGCGAATACTCCCAGACCATGCCACCGTTCCTGAAGGGAGTTCCTAAGCTTCCACATGATCCGGTAGTGCCATAGATCTTGCCGTTCGCATCTGACGTTATGTTCCAAAAAACGTTCGCGTCGCCGGCGACTAGAGGGGTATGAGAGCCCACTGCTATGATCTGGCCGCAATGCAACAGGTAACAATTCCCCCCGAACACACAGTATGCATCATCCCCCCCTTGGGCCGCGTAGAGCCCCCCTTTCGCATCCACTGTCAAGGCGTTGACGAGGTTCTTATATCCGCCACAATCATTCCAGTTGCTATAGATCACGTTGAATATCCAGCCGCTACCGGAGGGCTGGAGCGAGAAAATCAGGCCGTAGTAATCGTTAAAATAGCCACAATAGTCTTCCCCCCAGTTATCGCAGATACTGAAGCCATAGAGATTGCCCGAGGCGTCCTGGACCAAGCCCGCAGGCTGCGACCCGTCCGTAGTACCGGTGAAGGTATAGAGGGTATTTTTCGTCCAAATGCCTCCCGACGGCACTAACTGGAAAACCATCCCCGCCCAGGGGTAGACTCCACTCCCTCCTGTGCCGTACAGATTTCCGTCATGGCCTATCAGCAGACTATTAGGTGTTCCCCCATCAGCTTGTCCGGCGAAGTTGTAGAGGATCTTTTCCGTCCAGCCTTCCTGCGAGGGCGTAAGCTCGAAGATCGCGCCAACCCCGTAGGCCCCGCCGGTGGGTGAGAATCCGTACAGATTGCCGGCGGAGTCGAAGGCGGTGACGGTGCCGCCCCACGCATCGGTGAGGCTCGTGAACTCATAGATCGTCGTCTCGTTCCAACCACACATGGCCGTGGCACACGCGGTCGGGGCTGGCTTCGCCTCATAGATCAGCCCGCAAGAGGAGACTCCGTCAGTTCCGCAGGTTTGGAAGCCTCCGGTCGCCGCGCCATAAAGAACTCCTTCCGGGCCGACGATGACGCCGTTCGGGCTGCTTCCGTTGCTGCCTCCCAGAAAGCTGTACAGCGAGGTAAGGAACCAGTGGCCGGCTCGTTGCGCTAGTTCATACAGCAGGCCTTGACCAGCGCTGCCGCCAGCGACAAACGTCCCATAGAGGTTCCCGGCGTTGTCGATGGCCACGCCCGAGGATCCGTTGCCGAAATCATGGAGATCATGGAAGCCGTTCTGCGGAGGGGGACAGGAATAATTATCGATATAGGTCGTGCTGGTCGTGGTAGTCGCGCTGCCGAGGATGGTGAACGATTCCGAAGGAATCGTGCCCACCGAGTTCTGCGAGGCCTGAGAAGGCCCGCTGTTCTCGTCCCAATAAACCGGATTGCTGCTGGCTGAGCTGGCATTCTGCAGGTTCAGCCAGTAGGTGCCGTTGTTCAGGGTCGGGCCAGTGAAGCTGGCCGTCTCGATGCAGACGTT
>JBEKTC010000252.1:0-7182 GCA_049516475.1 Candidatus Korobacteraceae bacterium
GCCGCGCTGGTCATCCTGCTGGCAACGGCAAGTTCCACCGGGCTGCCGACTGAGCCGGTGTTTCTGCTGCTAGGCGTTGACCAGTTGCTCGACATGGGTCGAACCGCTGTGAATGTGCTGGGGAATTGTCTGGCGGCCGTGGTGATGGCGAAGTGGGAAGGCGACTTTCAGACGGAAGTGCCTTCGCCGGTCGTTGCCGACGCGGCGAGATAATGTAGCTCTACTGCTGGCCGGCCGGTAGTGGGATTGCGTTTCTCGTCTGGCGGATTTGCAGATGTCTCTGACGGAAGTGTCCCAGAGCGCGCTCGCCCCAGATCTTCACGAAGTAATAGTTCAGGCTGCCGCCGACCACCCCGCTGACAACCGGAATGAGGCGCGCTGCCCACTTCTCCACAATCTCCGCGCTGGCGCTGACCGCAATGCGCTGGATGACGCGCGGCACGAAGCGGCGGACAAGCTGCTTTTCCACCAACTCGCGGCTGATGTCCACACCGGCAGCGCTGGCGGCGGCGGTCCACAGTTCGGCTTCTTCCTGTTCGGTGTTGTAGGGGAAGCCGTATAACAGACTGAGCTTCTGAATCATGCGCAGGGTGATGGCGGCCAGGATGCCGAGGTCCGGGAGCATGGTGAACAGTCCTCCCATGCCAAGCCCTGCGCCTTCGGCGGCAGCCATGCGCATGTGAGCGCGAATCGTTTCTTCGGCAATGCGATCCAGCAGATCGGGGTTAACCGAGTACACGCCGTCATATGTCAGCGCGGGAAGATCGTAAGCCATCCGCAAATGCTGGAGATAATTTTCGGGATCGACCTTGATGGTGTCGTAGGCCTTCATGAAGGCATTGCGGATGGCAAGTTCCACGCCGCGGCGGACCCAGGATTTGTGATTGTTGGCTGCCATGATCGCTACTAACAGTATAAACAGCCCCGAAGCCGGCCGCAGGGCCGCGGGTAGAGCTGGCCTTCAGGCCGGCGTCCCCTCATTTGTTTTGATTCCGGTGTGACTTTGGCCCGTGCCGACACGGACCAAAGTCACACCAAATTCCTTCTCGCCATGACGCAGCGCTGAAGCGCTGCTCTACCGCCTTCCCTGTGCTAGCATCGAAATTGCAGATGCCAACTGGAAAGCTACAGGTTATTCCCCTCGGCGGGCTTGGCGAATTCGGCATGAATTGCATGGCCATTCGCTGGGCTGACGACATCATCGTCATCGACGCCGGATTGATGTTTCCCGAGACCGAACTTCTCGGCGTGGACATCGTGGTGCCCGATCTCAGCTACCTCATCGAGAACCGCCAGCACGTCCGCGCGGTGGTGCTGACGCATGGCCACGAAGACCACATCGGCGCGTTGCCGTGGCTGCTGTCTGAATTAAACGTGCCGGTATACGCGACGGAGTTCACGCTGGCCTACATCGAAGGCAAGCTGGAAGAGCACGCCCTGCTCGACGACGCCGAGCTCAACGAGATCAGGCCCGGCGAGAACTTCAAGATCGGCCCCTTCACCATCAACCCCATTCATGTGACGCACAGCCTGGTGGACTGCGTGGCGCTGGCGATTCACACGCCCCTCGGCGTGCTGATCCATACGGGCGACTTCAAGGTCGATCCCACGCCGACCGACAACCGGCTCTTCGACCTGCACGCCTTCGCCGAGTACGGTAAGCAAGGCGTGCTGGCGCTGTTCCAGGATTCCACCAACGTCGAGCGCAAAGGCTACACGCCGAGCGAACGCGCAGTGCGCGCGCGCTTCCAGGAGATCTTCTCCCGCGCCGAACGCAAGCTTTTCATCTCCTGCTTCTCGTCGTCAATCCATCGCATGAAGCTGGCGGTGGAGCAGGCCTTCGAGAACGGCCGCAAGATGGCGCTGGTGGGCCGTTCGATGATGGAGTCGTTCGAGATCGCGCAGGACCTCGGCTACATCGAAGTTCCCGACGGCCTGCTCATCCATCCCGCGCAGATGCGCGACTTCCCGCCGGAAAAAGTCTGCGTGCTGATCAGCGGCACGCAGGGCGAACCGATGTCGGCGCTGTCGCGCGCGGCAGTGGACAATCACAAGCACGCGCGCATTCAGCCCGGCGACACGGTTGTGCTGTCGTCGCGCATCATTCCCGGCAACGAGAAGGCAATCTATCGCGTGGTGGACCATCTCTTCCGGCGCGACGCACACGTCATTTATGACGACGGCTCATCGCCGCCGGTGCATGTCAGCGGGCACGCCAGCCAGGAGGAGCTGAAGCTCATCATCAACCTGGTGAAGCCGCAGTATTTCATTCCGATTCACGGCGAATATCGCCAGCTCAAGCTGCACGCCGAGATGGCTGCGGCCATGCATGGCTCGGTCGGCAAAGTCATGATGATCGAGAGCGGCGACATTCTCGAGTTCGACGAGCTGGGTGCGCGCAAGGCCGGCAAGATCAATGTTGGACGCGTCTGCATCGATTCCAATTCCATGGGCGATGTCGTGGAAGACTTGGTCATTCGCGACCGGCGTCACCTGAGCGAAGATGGCATTGTGCTGCCCATCATCGCCATCAACAAGCTGACCGGAAAAGTTGAGACAACGCCCGAGATCGTGATGCGCGGCTTCGGCGCCAGCATGAGCGAGGAGGACGGCTTCCTCGATCAGGCGCGGCAGACCGTGATGCGCACGCTGGAAGCGTCCAGCGATGAAGAGAAGGGCGACTACGGCATGATCAAGGAAAAAATCCGCCAGGACCTGAAGCGCTTCATCGTGAAGAACACCTCGCGCCGCCCGCTGATCATGCCGGTGATACTGGAAGTGTGACCACCGTTGCCTGGCAAGGCCGCCCGTCGCACAAAGCACGTTTGCTTGCGTGGCTCCTCCTGCTGATTCCGGTTGTCGTGGTGCTTCTCTATCCGCTCGCGCAAGATTATCTGCGGGCCGCTTCGGTGCTGGATCGCATCTCCAATCCGCACGCGACGGGCTGGATTGCCAACTACGGTGTCCATCCGGTTGATGTGCGCGACACCAGCTTCGACTTCCGCGGCAAATCGATTCCCGCCCGCTTGTATCTGCCGCGCGGCGTTGGCTTTGCGCCCGGCATCGTTGTCGTTCACGGCATGCATCAGCTTGGCATCGACGAGCCCCGGCTGGAAGGCTTCGCGCGCTCGCTGGCCGCCAGTGGCTTCTTCGTGATGACGCCGCTGGTTCCCGGCCTCGCTGACTATCGCGTTCAGGCTGAGTCGGCGGACCTTATCGGCACGGCGGCGCAAAGTTTCGCGCAGCAGCTCAGCGTGCCCAAGGTCGGCATCTTCGCCATCAGCTTTTCGGGAGGTCTGGCGCTGCTGACGGCGAGCGATCCGCAGTATTCACCGTCGATTGCCTGGGTCGCGTCCGTCGGCGGGTATTACGATCTGGCGCACGTGCTGCGCTTCTTCGCCACCGGGGAAGCGGTCCGTCCCGATGGAACGGTCGAGCATCTGTCGCCGCACGAGTATGGTCCGCTGATCGTCGTATACGACGAGCCTGGAGATTTCTTCTCGCCGCACGATGCGCCCATCGCACACGACGCGCTCAAGTTACTGCTCTCCGGCAACGGCAAAGCTTCCGAAACGCTGACCCAGACGATGACACCCGCCGGTCAGCAGATCATGCAGGACATTTACCACAAGCATCGGGAACGCCTGACGCTAGCGATTCTCGCGGAAACCGACGAGCGCCGCGAGGAGTTGGCCGCTGCCTCGCCAGCCGGCCATCTTCGCTTCTTGCACATGCCAGTGCTGTTGCTGCACGGCTCCGACGATTCAATCATCCCGCCCACCGAGCTGTTGTGGCTGGAGCGTGACATCCCGAAAGAATATTTGGTCAGTGCTGTCGTCAGTCCTGCCATCAGTCACGTCGAGGTTGGCAGCAAAGCCAGTCTTTGGGACAAGCTGGCGCTTGTACACTGGATGGCAATGTTGATTCGCGAGACGCGAAACACTGGCGTCGGCAAAGGCCCCGTTCTGCCGTCGGGGACGTGGATTGTACGTTGGGTGGAAGAGCCGGCCTTTTGGCCGGCGTGATGGCTGACGATGACGGCTTTAGCCCTGGATGCCGCGGCTCAAGCCGCTGTCAGGGATGCGCCATCTCACCGGGCTGAAGCCTGGTGCTTCCACTGGAAAAAGATCATGGTCACACTCGAAGACATCAAACGCGCGCAGCAACGATTACGCGGAGTCGCCGTCCGCACACCGTTGATCGCTTACTTCCCGCCGGCGCAGAAGGCCGATGCGAATCCTGGAGATGACGCCGACCGCGGCCAACTCTGGCTAAAGCCGGAAAACCTGCAGCCGATCGGCTCCTTCAAGCTGCGTGGCGCGTACAACAAGATTGCGTCGCTCACCGACGAGGAGCGGCAGCGCGGCGTGATCTCGTACTCCAGTGGCAATCACGCCCAAGGCGTTGCCTATGCGGCGCGCGCCCTGGGTGTGAAGGCGGTTATCGTGATGCCGCGCAACGCGCCCAAGCTCAAAGTTGATAGCACCGCCGCGCTCGGCGCGGAGATTGTCACCGTCGGCCCAGCCTCGACCGAGCGGTTGCAAAAGGCGGAAGAACTCGCGCGCCGGCACGGCTACGTCATCGTGCCGCCCTACAACGACGAGCAGATCATCGCGGGGCAGGGAACTGCCGGCCTCGAAATTCTGGAGGACTGTCCCGATGTCGATCTCGTTCTGGTGCCCAGCGGGGGAGGAGGATTGATCAGCGGCATTTCAGCGGCGCTGAAGCTGAGTGGCTCGCGCGCGAAGATCGTTGGTGTCGAACCGGAGTTGGCGAACGACGCGCAACAGAGTTTCCGCAAAGGGGAGATCGTTGAACTGCCGGCCGAACGCGTCTCCAGCACGCTGGCCGATGGCTTGCGCACGCAATCGATTGGGCCCATCAACTTCGAGCACATTCGCCGCTTCGTCGATGACATGATTACTGTCACCGAGGACGAGATCCGTTCCGCCATGCGACGCATGGTGACGAACGCGCGCATCGTCGCCGAACCCAGCGGCGCGGTGACTTTTGCCGCCTGGCTATTTCACGCGAAAGAGTTCCTGGAGGGGAAGAAGACGGTTACGGTGGTCAGCGGCGGCAATGTCGATCCGCAATTGCTGGCGCAGGTGCTGAGCGAGCAGGAAGAGCAATAAATCGCCCTTGGCCTTCACGGAGAGCCGCTGACCGCAAAGCTTTGCTGCTTACGCCGCTCTTGTAGCGCCATGCTGAGGTACTTCGCCGAATTCGTTTCGTCGCCAATGGTATCGTAGGCGGTGTACATGCGGACAAGGGTGTCGGTTCGCAGGCTCGCCATCACTCCCATATCGCCTTGCGTCAGTTCAATCACTTTCTTGAACTGCTCGATCGCTCCTCGCGGGTCTCCATGCAGTTGTTCATATACCCCAATGTGGTAGTAGGGATACGGAAGCAGAGGATCCATCGCGGCTGCGGTGCGGAAGTGGAGCATCGCGTCGTCCGCATGGCCTTCCTTCTGCAAGGCTTCGCCGAGTACATTCTCCGCGCCCGAGTTGTTCGTCGTAACTTGCACCGTGTGCGACCAGAGAGCTACATCGTCAGACCAATAGCTGAGTTGACGATGAGTGGCGAACGCCAACAGCAACAGTGTCGCGACACTGGTGCCAGCCACCCAACCCTCGGCGACGTGCCATTCCTCTGCCCAGTCCGCCACACCCCAGCAGACAGCGATGAACAATCCTACGAAGGGGAGATAGGCATAGCGATCAGCCATGGCCTGCCCGCCAACCTGGAGCAGCCCGATCATCGGGACCAGCGTGCCCAGGAACCAAAGCCACCCCACTGCGAGATAGCGGCGATTTCGGCTGGCCACGGCTAACACAGTGATGGCGAGCAGCAAAAGAGACTCCAGCCACACCCCATGGAATCGGTTTGCATGGGGATAAAAGAAGGCCAGGTGCATGGGCCATACAGCTTTGCCCAAGTATTGCGTGTACGCGACAACCGCGTTCTCCGCGCGCACGGCAAACGAATACGATCTCTGGACGCCGCCCATGGCGCCGCCTGCTCGCTGCGCTGCCACGGTGAGGAACGCACTGACGGCGGAAAACGCCAGCAGCGGCAGCTTCTCAAGGATCAACCATCGCCATTCGCTATTCGCTATTCGCTTTTCGCCAGAAGGCGCCCTTTCGTTGTTCGTTCCTCGCCGTTCGACAGGGACTTCACCCGAGATATTCTGGCGAGGAGCGAAGGGCGAAGGGCGAAAAGCGGCCCGTCCCAGCGGCCAGTAATCCCACAGCAGAAGAATGAAGGGCAGCGTGACGACCTGCGGTTTGGACATCAGGCCCAGCACAAATAACACTGCGACGACAAAGTAGCGGCCCAGGCGAGGCTGACTCGCGTACCACCGGTAAGCGCCCAACGTCAGCAGCAGAAAAAACATGCTCAGCAGGTTCTTACGTTCGGCAATCCAGGCGACGGACTCGACGTTCATGGGATGCAGCGCGAACAGCGCAGCCACCATAAAACTGCGCCCAGCGCTGGCTGTCGCCCGCCACAGTATCCAGAACAGCAATACGGTGTTCAGCACGTGCAACAGGAGGTTGGAATCGTGGTGCAGGCCGGAGTCGAGGGAAAACAGTTGCCGGTCCAGAGCGTGCGACAGCCAGGTCAGTGGATGCCAATTGGCCGCATAGAAGCTGGTGAACGACCACTGCAACATCTTCCAGTTCAGTTGAGTAATGTGGACATTGTGGGTTACGTACTCGCCGTCATTGAGCGAGATAAACGGATAACCATTCACCGGGAAATACACCGCAAGGATGGCAACTACCAGGACCAAGCCAAGACCCAGAAGAACACTTCGCCTTACGGGTCGGCCTAAGAGGCTCGCGCCGCGCCGGGACTGGACCTCATGTTCTGGTCCCAACCGAACGGACATCATCTCTTCCTTCCGCGGTTAACCATCTGCTTGGGCGCTGGCGCGTCATGCTCCGTTCGCTGATTCACGCGGAACGATGCGGGCGCATGAACGGCAACTCTCACTCCTCGAGTACAGCGCCTCCGAAAACCGGTCGGCCGCCCAGGGAAGTGTAGAAGCCGTAGAGCGCCATCGCGGCCATCAACAGAATCCCGGTCAGGCTGATGCCCGCATACCACGCAGACCCTTGCGTCGTCAGGGGGAAGTCATGCAGGAGACCGGCGAAGACGAATACACCCAAAAAC
>JBEKTC010000253.1:0-7176 GCA_049516475.1 Candidatus Korobacteraceae bacterium
AAATGAATGTTCCAACTGCCGATTTCGAAATCGAAGTCATGCTGGCCATCGCGTTGCGCGGTCGTTTTAGAGGCATCTGAATTCTGCTGCGCGCGTCCCGGCAAAGGCTGCATGATGACAATCAGACCGCACAACAAAAGATAAACGCGGATGGGTTTGAGCAGGTTCAGCATCGGGTCCGTCATAATTCATTTGACCATACTTAATTTGCAGGGTTGTTGGCGAGGCAGTTTTTGAAAAAGGGATGAACCGCTATTCCAGCATGCCTATCCGCGCAGGGTTGACTCTCGCCGTGATTTCCCACGCGCGGAAGAAGTTGAGCCGGCAAATTGCTCGGTGCCCCAGATTCGCGTCCTTCTTCTGGACGCTAACCTGGGCAGAGTAAGGTTGGGGCGGGCCCACCGATGAGGGTGATGAAACGCGTGTCAGGGCACGACCTTGGTCGTGCCGCCATTTGCCGCTTCAACTACGGGCTTTAGCCCCTGCGCCTTCAGCCTTCGCAAATACAAAGAACCATGCGGGTATTCCTCAGGAACGCTCGCCAATCCTGCCTTGACCGGATTGTTGTAGATGTACAGTTGGTGCGCGCGAAAACTCTCTTCATCCTTGATCCGCACGTCCGAGAAGCCGCGCTGCCATATTTCGCCCAGGAATCCCAGTTCCGTCTTGGCCCGGAAGGAAAAGTTCCCCTTGATCAGCTGCATTGCTTTTTCAATGCTGATCTCGGCACCCAGCGTGACAAGCAGATGAACATGGTTCCGCATCACGACGAATTCATTAATCTTGAATTTTCCGGCTCGCATGTAGCAGCGAAGCACCTCGATAAAAAGTGCGGCCATTCGATCTGTCTGAAGTATCGGTTTGCTGTCAGCCGTCCTGCTGGTGACGAAAAAGGTGCGGGACTCAGCTTTCAAGTTTTGCGGGTCAGATGGACGGGATGGTCTGGCCATAGCAGGGGCTAAAGCCCGTTCAATTCTAGTCGGATTCGGCACGACTGAAGTCGTGCCCTGACACGATAACATTTGAGTCCGCGTGGCACAGAAGAAGTGTATTTGGCGATTCCACGACTATGCAGTGATGGCGGTCACCGCGTCAGGGCACGACCTTGGTCGTGCTGGCGCTGGTAATTGAATCATGGGCTTTAGTCCTTGGGCATCTGTTTGTCACTCCGAAATCAGTGTTTAACCTTAATGAATAGGCGTTTAACAGCCGAGAATAACCATTTAATCAGACTGAATAAGGCAGCAGCGAGGAGCAGGTAACCTATCGTCTGACCGAGAAGCTCTGCTGCACGACCTTGTAATTCCCCAGTAGGCAGAAGCAGTATGGCAAGGAACAATGAGACAATAATTGCCGCGGCTACTAAGGCTCGCCGTAACCACTTGTTCATACAGTACCTCTTAGCCAGAAAGCCTGGGGCACCAGGCCACGGGCAGTCTTTCGGAAATTTCGCCAGACGACGGCCTCCTCGTGTGAACGCGAAGGCTCAATGCCCTTGAGAAATCCCAAGGCGTGTTACACGGACAAGAAAGAAGAGCACCGCATCCTATAAGGATCAGTCTAATATTATTGGGAGTCGAGGAGATCCTGCACCGTGGCAACGGACGCGCAGAAGCGCAAGAAGCCAATCGTCGTCTTTGACGCGACGCGCCACCGTCTGGAATACAAATTCGAGTACAACCCCGAGGAGACCAAGGCGCTTCGGAAGTTAATGTCTGGAAACGAGTCGGTGACCATATCCGATCTTCGCCGTGTGGCCCTCTGGAAGCTCGATCGTGTCCTCAGTGTGCCGGAGTCCGTCCTTCAGCGGCTTCAGAAGCTGGTGAACACCAAACTCTTGAGGATTGATTCCTGCGAATCAAAAAAAATCCTTTCCGAGCTCGTGGCTTGCTCGGGCGTCGGGTTTCCAATGGCGAGCGCCTTCCTGAAGTTCTTGCGGCCCGATGTATTCCCGATTATCGATGTCCGCGCATACCGAGCGCTTTTCGGTCGGAAGCTCTCTTCAGCCTCTTACAAACTCGATTTGTACTTAGAGTACGCTGCCAAAGTAGAAGAGCTCGCTAAGAGTACGGGGCTGCAGCTACACGAAGTCGACGAGCAGCTCTACCGATTCGACCAGGAGCACAATGGTGGAATCGACTCCTAACGCCGCTTCCTCTTTTCCTCTAGCCGAGACTTAGGCAACGCCGTCCTCCGAGATTATGCCGCCCTGACCGACACCCGTCCGGGGCGGGAAGAGCGTGACTTGCCTCGGATGATGATATCTACGTCGCAGCTCAAGGCGGTGACAAATCCAATCAGGCGTTCCACGGAAAAACCCTCCAACTTGTAGTTCCGCAGGGCAGAGATTTTCGGCTGATTGACGGACAGCCGCCTGGCGGCTCCGGCTTGCGACAACCCAGTCCGGTCAAGGACCCGATTAAGGGCGACCGCGAGCTGGACCTTCGTTTGTTTCTCTCCGGCGTTCTTGAGCTGAAGGTCGGCGAAGACGTTCCCCGAGCTCGCGCGGATTCTCAGATCATTTTTTTCTCTAGCCTTCATGGTTGCTGCCTCGCAAATGTCGCTTCGTCAAGCCCCGATGATTTGAAAGGGCACGGCTTTCACAGGCTGCGGAAAAAGTTGCAGTTTGCTAATCATGTGCCGCCGGCTAAAGCCGGCTCGGGAGGAAAAATAAACGGCTTATCGGCACGACTGAAGTCGTGCCCTGACACAAAGCAATTCACCGCCGATTTTTTCCGCAGCCGGTTTCAGCCATCAGTTTCTTCCCGCCTTGAGCGCGCGGTCGAGCCGTTATCTCAATTCTAGGATAATCGCCCTGTACGTCAGGTGGATTCCGTGTAGGAATGATCGTTGCAGATCCCGGGGATTCCTGTGCCCGCCGGGATCCTCGACGTGGGCGCGACGGTATTTTGGTTACCTCATCTGCGGTTTTGGTTACCCTGTGGTTACCCCACCAATATGGGGTACTCCAAGTATCTGAGCGGCGGAGACTTACAGGCGCAAAAAATGTTCCACGTGGAACATTTTTTGAGAGCGCATTAAACCGTGCTTCAGAGCGTGATTGCCGGGTTTTCGACGCCTAAGTTTCTATTGCCGCCACGGCGACCAGCGAGTCCTGCTTGACGATGATTTCGCTCAGTTCCTTGGTGCCGTAATCGAAGCCGCGGTCGAAGGCTTTCAGGTTCAGATCGCGGTAGGCCTCAGGCACCGAAGCTGCGACCGCTTTCCTCATCGCATCCGGATCGACGACTTGGGAAACCGCCGCGAAGAAGCCGACCATTACGATGTTCAGCACCATCTTCTTGCCCAGTTCTTCGGCGATGCGCGTTGCCGGGACGCTGTAAACCCGCACGCCCGGCGGCAGTTCGCCGATTCGCACCAGGTCCTCCTCGATGATGAGGATGCCGTCGCGCTTGAGCTGCGGGCTGAACAGCGTGTAAGCCTCTTGCGACATCACCACCAGAATGTCTGGAGTTGAAACATAGGGATACAGCACCGGAGTGTCGGACAGAATGACTTGCGCGCTGCAAGCTCCGCCGCGCGCCTCCGGTCCAAAACTCTGCGTCATGGTGGAGTAGCCGTCCTGAAAGATGCAGCCGGCTTTGCCGATGACGATGGCCGAGAGAATCACTCCCTGTCCGCCAAATCCTGCGATACGGATCTCTGTTACTGGCATGAACACGCCTCCGTTTCCACATAATCTTCGCCCAGAGCATCGGCCAGGCTGTCGTGCATCAGGTTGCCGTAGTCGCCACGCTCGCCGCGTTCGCGGTCCACGAACTTGCCGACGACAATCTCGCCGCTCTTGGTCAGCGCGACCTCGCTGGTGGGCGCGCCGTTGCGAACCTTGCTGACCTGCTTGTAGAACTTCATGGTGTCCAGCCCATCGCCCATCTTGTTGCGGCGCTGGTAGAGCGTCGGACACGGCGACAGCACCTCGATGAAGCTGAAGCCCTTCTTCGCGAACATCTCTTCCATCGAGCGCGCCAGTTGCTTGACGTGAAACGCCGTCCAGCGCGCCACGTAGACCGCTCCCGCCGCTTCCACCAGATAAGGCAGATTGAACGACGGATCGTAAGTCCCGTAAGGATTGGTCGAGGTGATGACCGCTCCCGGAGTGGTCGGCGCGGTCTGTCCGCCGGTCATGGCGAACACCAGATTGTTGATGCACACGACTTTGAGATCGATGTTGCGCCGGGCGGCGTGGATCAAATGATTGCCGCCGATGGCGAACAGGTCGCCGTCACCGGAGTAGACCACGACATTCAACTTAGGATTAGCCAGCTTCAGCCCGGTCGCGAACGGAATCGCGCGGCCATGCGTCGTGTGAAACGAGTCGAGATTGACATAGCCGGCAACGCGTCCCGTGCAACCAATGCCGGAGACGATCGCCAGGTTCTTCCTGTCGATATTGGCGTCGGTGAGGGCGTGGGCGAAAGAGTTGACGCTGGTGCCGATGCCGCATCCCGGACACCAGATGTGGGGAATGCGGTCCATCCGCAGAAAGTCCTCGACTGGGTTGTGGATGGTCACAGTCGCTTCACTCATCGCGCCACCTCCATGATCGCTTTCAGAATATCTTCGGGCTTGTGAACGCTGCCGCCAGCGTGCCCCACCAGCCGGACAACCGCTTTGCCCGCGGCCGCCCGCTCAACCTCGCGCACCATCTGGCCCAGGTTCATTTCTGCTACCACTATCCCTTTCACCTTCGAGGCGATTTCCGCGATTTGTTTTTCGGGGAACGGCCATGCCGTGATCAGCCGGAACTTGCCGACCTTGATGCCCTTCTGCCGCGCCATGTCGATGGCCTTTTGTGCCACGCGTGACGTGATGCCGTAGGAGACGACCACCACATCTGCGCCTTCAATCTGGTCTGCCTCGAAGAGGGTGATCTTATCGACGTTATTCTTGATCTTATCGACCAGGCGCCTGACCAGCACGTCCTGCACCTCGGGCCGCATGTCGGGGTATCCACGCTCGTCGTGCGTCAGTCCGGTAACGTGAACGTTGTAACCCTCGCCCACTCGCGGCATGTCGGGGACAAGATCTGCGCCGGGCTTGTAAGCGAGAAATTCATCGGGAGGAAGTGTCGTGTAACGCCGCGGCTCGATTTCGATCTCCTCGGGTACGGGAATCACAACCTTCTCCGTCATGTGGCCCACCACTTCGTCCATCATGACGAACACCGGGCAGCGATATTTTTCGGAGTAGTTGAAGGCGGTGATGGTGAGGTCGAAACACTCTTGCGGCGAGTTCGGACACAGCGCGATGATTTCGTAATCGCCATGCGATCCCCAGCGCACCTGCATCATGTCCTGCTGCGCGGGGAGCGTCGGCAAGCCGGTGGATGGTCCGCCGCGCTGCACGTCGACGAAGACGCATGGCGTCTCAGTCATGGCGGCGTACCCGATGTGTTCCATCATCAGCGAAAAGCCTGGGCCGGAGGTCACCGTGAAAGCCTTGGCTCCGCCCCAGACCGCGCCCTGAAGCGTGATCGAGGCAGCCAGCTCATCTTCCATCTGAATAAACGTTCCGCCGATGGTAGGAACGCGCGCGGCGAAACGCTCCACCACTTCGGTTGAAGGCGTGATGGGATACCCTGACGAGAAGCGCGCTCCGGCCGCGAGGGCTCCTTCGCAGCAGGCGTGGTCGCCATCGAGAAAGTGTGTGCCCGTCAGTACTCCAGCAGGATCAGCGTGCATCTTGCTCCTCCTTAACCTCTGTCGACACCAGCAGAGGGACGGCACTGGCTTCCTTTGCCTGCTGGACCGGCTCAGCTTGCGCCTTCTTGTCGGCCTCCGGCTTGAAGCCGAAAATCGCGAAGTCGGGGCAATACATGCCACACAAATCGCAGCCGCTGCACTTCTCGGGATGGGCCATGTAGGGCGTGTGATATCCCTTGGCGTTGAAGGCGGAAGAGAGCGCCAGTACGTGAGTGGGACAAAACTCCACGCAGAAACCGCAGGCTTTACAGCGCTCGACTACGATCTGCACCGAACCTTGGACCTTGGCCATTGCTGCCCTTTCTGTTTGCGGGACCGTCGGAAGGAACTTGGTGGTACCTAACGATTCGCCATCCCATTTGAAATTCCGTTGCGGCTTGACCGGGGTCCCCAACGCGCGCCGGTTTTGCGTGAGTTGGGGTGGTTAGAGGCTTAACCCCGTACCGAACGATAGTTCGATTCTTGACCAGCTATGGCCCAAGGCGAAGTGATGCGGGTCACATGGTGATGTGAGGTTCGGCACGCAAATATGACTGACCTCGGAAACATGAAAACTGCGGTACAGTATTCGAATCGTTGGTATCGTCTTAGAAGGGGCGTAGCGACAAGATTGTGGAATTGTAAAATCTCTTGGATGAACGCCGCAGGATGGTTTCTGTCCTAATGGTTACCCAGTTCACGAAGTTGAGAGTTTTTGTAGCGTCGCCAGGAGACACCCTTGAAGAGCGCGCATGTTTGACAGGTGTAATGGAAGCGCTGAACCGCGGCATTGCCGCGGATCGTGGCTTTGTCTTGGAGTTAGTCAAGTGGGAAACTCATGCGTGGCCAGGAGCCGGCCTGGATGCGCAGGCTGTTATAAATCGCGAGATCGACACCCCTGACATCTTAATTGCAATCTTTTGGAAACGGCTGCGCCCACGAACTTGTTTTGGCGATTCCGCGCTTGGGCTGAAAAATATGGTCTTCCTCTATTTCAGAACGCCTCCGATTGTGAACGGTACGTGTTTTCCAAAGGGGGCACGTAAATCAGTTTTATGCGCACCGCACGGCTTGAGGCGCCTCCCACTGCTTTCTACCGCCTTGCCGGCACCAGAAGGTCCATGTCTCACGCCTCCGTGACCTGGGCCTACTCTGCGCCGAGCCAACTGCTACCTGCCGATCCATTCCAGCCGCAGCGCTTTTTCCTTCGCAGCCATAACTCGCAACTCCGGATCGCCGGTTACCAGCGGCGCACCCTGCAGCATTGCCGTGGCTGCGGCAAAGCCGTCGGCGTAGGAAATGGCGTATCGGGCCTTGAGGGTGGCGGCCAGCATAACCAATTTGTCGTGGGCCGAGATGGTGGTGATCCGCGGGTGCAGAGTTTCCAGGACCCGCCGCCCATAGGCCATGTTGCGGGCTTTAACGCAGATATAGAAGACCTCGCCGACATTGACGATGTTCATCGAGAGCCTGC
>JBEKTC010000254.1:0-7115 GCA_049516475.1 Candidatus Korobacteraceae bacterium
ACCAGCGTGCCGCCGTTCACGAAGATGCGGTTGGCCAGCGCCTGCTGCTCGGCGTCCACTTCTTCAATCAGCGACTTCGCCTGGATGGCGGAGCGCAGCAACGATTCCAGCACGGGCAACAGGGTCTCAGCTTCGGCAACGGTAAAGGTACGCGACATATCGATGGTTTCCAGCTCGGCCAAGGTTTGCGCCGTGTGGCGCGCCATAACACGACGGCGATGCGCACGCAGGTCGGACCAGTAGCGTGGTACCCGCCGTAGGAATTTTTCCCGAGGACGCTTGCGAATAATCACTGGATCTCTAACATCCTATCAAGTGCCACGCGCGCCCACCTCTTGACATTATCTTTCACTGTTATCTGATTGACGACATTGCCGTCCACCAGGTTCTCCAGGGCCCAGCACAAATGCTGCGGTGAAATGCGAAACATGGTGGTACACAGGCAGCCCGAGCTATCCAGGGTGATGACACGCTTGCCCGGGTTGTCCTTCGCCAGCCGGTTGATCAGATGGATTTCCGTGCCGATGGCGAACGACGACCCCGCAGGCGCTTGCTGCACTACTTTGATGATGCGGTCGGTCGAACCGATTCCGTCCGCCTTCTGGCAGACCTCCCAGCGGCATTCGGGATGAACGATGACCTGCATGTCCGGATAATTAGCGCGGATCTTGTCGACGTGTTCCGGCAGAAAGCGCTGGTGCACCGAGCAGTGTCCCTTCCACAGGATGACTTTCGCCTTGCGCAGACGCTCTGACGTCAGGCCGCCTTGCAACATATAGGGATCCCACACGACCATGTCATCCAAAGGGATGCCGCGGGCGAACCCGGTGTTGCGGCCCAGATGCTGATCGGGAAGGAAGAAGATTTTTTCGTTGCGGCCGAAGGCCCAGTCAAATGCGCCCTTGGCATTCGATGAGGTGCAGACCATGCCGCCGCGCTCGCCGCAAAAGGCCTTGATCGCGGCGGTCGAGTTCATATACGTAATGGGCGTGATTCCGTTGCCTGCGTCGTCGGTGAGGCCGAGGCCTACGAACTGTTCCCAGGCGTCTTCCACCTGCGAGATCTCAGCCATGTCGGCCATGGAACAGCCGGCATTGAGATCGGGAAGCACGACCGCCTGGCCGGGGCGCGCCATGATGTCGGCGCTTTCCGCCATGAAATGGACGCCGCAGAAAACGATGTAGCTGGCCCTGGTCTGCGCGGCTATTTGCGAAAGACGGTAGGAATCGCCACGACAATCGGCGAAACGTATGACTTCGTCGCGTTGATAGTGGTGGCCGAGGATGACGCACTCGTCGCCCAAAGTTTGCTTGGCGACGGCAATGCTATCGTCCATCGAGCCGTCAGGCTGTACAAGGTAATTTTCAAGCGAGCACGAGGCCGCTTCTGTAACCGGTGCTGTAGCCATCTCTTTGTCTCTGCCTTCAGTTCCGGCGGCGTGAGGACACGGCCCGGAACGGGGATGTTGAAAGCTGACTCGCGGCTCCAGTAGATCCACTACGCTTACGCGCCCGACCTACGGGGATGTTGAAGCTGCCAGTTGACGCTTCTGTACAACTCACTTCATTCGATGATCTGAGCGCTGGGTTCGTTACAAAATCGAAAACCGCGTCTTTTCTCGACGCGGTCCAATGGAGTGAAATCCGGCGCGACAAGCATCGAACAGGAATATTGTTACGCGTTGGGAAAAATTAGGCAAGAGAACATAGGTTCAGGCAGATCTACCCCTTACCTCAGCAGCCCAGGCATTTAGAGGATTTCAACTGCACGCCTGAAGGCGTGCTCCACCCAGGATCACTGACCACGGTTTCAGACTGACGCATTACCGAGTATGGGTTGCCGGGGTGGTTCCGTCCCAATACCTAATTCCCTACGGTGCGAAGTAACCGGAGATATCGAGCAGCAGTTGTGTCAAGGCAGCGGCGTAGGCGTCGATGGAGCCGTCGTTGGTCGGCACGATCGCCATGTTAGAGCTGATGAAGCCATCCTCGGCATTCAGCGTCGAGACTGTCGGCTGGGTCTCGCCGTCAGGCCACAAACTTAGAAACAACATGGGGCCAGGGGGCACAACCGTCGCGTTGAAGATGTAGGCCGCAGCGTTGCTGGGAGGAGCGCAGGCGCTGCCCACCACATTCACGGTGAGTTCACCGCTCAGGGGCTGACCGTTGTTCTGCCGCGTGTCGAGCACACGGCACGGCGCAACCGGGTACAGCGAGAACCCGCCAGTTCCGGGCGCCGCGAAGTAGCCGTTGATATCAACCAACAGGTTGGTGGCGTTGCTGTGGGCGTAGAAGGCGGTTGCGTTTTCGCTCCCTGCGGGCACGATCGCCGCGTTTGCTACGACCGTTCCAGTGTTGTCGTTAAGCGTGGAGACGACAGGTTGCGACTCGCCTTGGGGCCACACGGTCAGGTAATCGAGGCCGCCAGCGGACGGGAGAGCGGTGATGTTGAACGAATAGGCCGTCGCGCTGCTGGGAACGCCGCACTGTCCGGCAATCGTGTAGTCACGTTCCATTCCAGGCGGGAGCATGCCTTGGTCCTGACCATCACGCGTGTCTACAATGCGGCATGGCGTCAGCGGATAGAACTGATACGTTCCGGAGCCAGGCGCGGTGAAGTAGCCATCGATGTCAAGGATGACGTCGGTGGTATTGCTGACAAACACGCTGACCGCGCCGTTATTGCCAGCAGGCACAATTGCAGCGTTCGCCTTGGTGCGACCGTCATAAGAGTTTAGCAGGGAGGTAATCGGCTGTGCTTCTCCGGTGGGCCAGATCGTCAGATACCCTAGAGGTCCGGGCGGTACCACAGTAACATTGAGCGAGAAGGCTGCCGCGCTCGCTGGAATGTCACAGCCACCGAGCTGCGGTACGGCGAAGTCGCGTGAGGTGCCACCCTCAATCGGACCGCCAGTCTGGCGCGTGTCTACCAGACGACAGGGCGTGATCGCCGCTAACTGAAATCCGTGACCAGGCTCAATGAAGACCGCCGTGACGGCCAGGTTCTGCGTCATGGTCACGTTACACGGGCCGACGCCCATGCAGGCACCCGTCCAGCCGCTGAAGCTCCAGCCTTGTGCTGGCGCGGCATTCAGTGTCACCTGAGTAAGCGAAAGATAGGTATGGCCGCACGTTCCGGGACAGTTAATGAAGCCGTCGGTACTGGTGACGGTGCCATTGCCTGAGGTGGACACGGTTAGTGTGTAATAGCTCTGAGTGAACGTAGCTGTCACCGATTGGTTCTGAGTCATGGTTAGGTTGCAGGACCCGGTACCGGTGCAGGCGCCGCTCCAGCCGGCAAAACTCCAGCCTAGTGCGGGTGAGGCGTGCAGCGTGACCTGCCCGTTGTCCGGATAGTTGTGGCTACAGGTTCCCGGACAATTGATGAAGCCGTCAGTGCTGGTAATAGCTCCGCTGCCGCTGGTCGATACCGTTAGCGTGTACTTGAGCAGGCCGTCCACCAGGGTGGTCATCAGGGACTGACCGTTCATGCTTCCCCATCCGGTGACCAAGTCATAGCCAGACACGGCATAGTAGAACTTCGGTTGGCCGTCGGTGTCGTTGTTCCCACTGGTGATGTCGTGGAAATCGCTGTTGTAGTTGGAACTCTGACCGATGGAGTAGAGAGTGGGGTTGATAAAGCCCAGACCGGTCCCGTAGCCGTTGGCCACGAGCTGCTGGTTGACGAGAGCGAGCCACGCAGCCCAGCGTGGTGTGGCGAAGCTGGTACCGCCCCAAGTGGTTTCGCAAACACCGTGGTCGTAGCAGATGTAATTGACGAAGTCCGCTAGCAGAGCGACGTCAGGTGAATTGCGTAGAGTGGTTGAACCTCCATTGGACGAGTTGATGACCGGTGTTTGCCAGCTCTGAATGGGGAAATATCTGGCGCCGTCGTTAGCCGGGCCGCCGCCGCTGCCACCGCCATTGTCATTCCACGCTACTTCCGATTGCCATGGCCCGCCGGCGCCACTGGTGGTCAACGCGGTCCCGCCGACAACCGTGATGTGAACGTCCTCCGCCGGATAACCGTCATCGAGGCGGTCGCTCCCGATGTAGGCCCCATTGTCCCCGGAAGCGGCGAAAAAAGTCTGACCTTGCGTCGCCATTTCCTCGAAATAGGGATCGTCGGTCGCCGGATCGTCTGGATACCACGACCAGGAGTTACTCAGTTGTTTGGCAATATTGTCCGTGGCCATCCGACTGAATATGTATCCGTCGGCGCCGCCTCCGAAGCTGGTCGGACCGATATAAACACGGAGTTGCGATAGGCCGGGAGCCACCGAAACCGCTTGTTCGATATCGAGGCAGACTTCGCCTTCGTCGTCGGAGTCGCTCCAATTCGAGGCGGAGCCGCCATCCACCACTATGTTGGCGATGGGGACGTTGTTGGTCTGATGGATATTGGAGAAGTACAAGCTGACGTCGCTGGCGGTATAGCCAGAAAACTCCGCCAGCCCCACGGTTTGTCCGGAGCCAGTGTTGGAGCCCATGTTGTAGGCGGCCCGCATGTCACTGCCGAGGAACGACGAGCCTGGACCGGAGCCCGTGCCCTGGGGGCGACCCGGACTTTGGCCACCCAGTTGCGCTGAACGTCGTCCTGCTCCGGGATGCGGGTAGGAGTAATTGTTCAGGCCGGAGATGTGCGATACGGGCACATCCAGAGCGAGTGAAGGTTCACGATCCGGCGAATAGAAGATGCGGTTTTCTCCCGGAAGCTGATAGGTCCGCATCGTGATGTTAAAAGCTTTCTCGATTTGCGCCACCGAGCCACGGACGACCAGCATCAGGCGATTGGGAGACTCATAGGTCACGGCAAAACCATTGGCTTCGGCGAAATCGGCCACTTTCTGGTATTCAGCTTCCGTGCGCCCGAATCTTTCGGTGAACTCAGCCACGCTGAGCCAGTGACGGTAGTCGGGGCTAGTCGGGTCGGAGAGCCGATCTATCAAACTGGTCAGCTCCTCCTGGTTGCGCACTGGCAGGTGGATGACGAGGTTCAAGGACTGAGTGGATGGAAGAAAACCCGCCGGAACTGCACGCCCGCTGGCAACGGCGGGACGAACGTGGTTGTGCAATACCTGGAGCCCTTGTTGGGCGCGTCCCGGGATAGCGAGCAACAAGAACGCAGCGGCGCAGAGCGCAAAAAATCCGGCAGTAATTCTGCGTGAGAACAGCGGCCGAACTTTGCCGACATGCGGGGTCTTGAGCATCCTCTTCAGCGGATTTTCCATTCAGTTTGTCTCGGAAGAGGGCAATGTTAGCACCGCTCGCGCTGGGTTCAACGATTTTCTGAAGGGGCGCGGGCGATTTCCCATTGTGGGAATCGGCAAAGGTGCATGTACTTTCGTAACTTGACCCGATTGTGGTGCAGTCGAATCCTGGAAAGTTAGGGTAGGATCCGCCTGGCTCTGGCGCTCCTGCCCTATTTTTCAGTAGCCAGTAGTCAGTAGCAGTCAGTAGCCAGTAGTCAGTTTTTTGGTCAGTGAGAGGTGAGAAGGCAGCTGCAAGTGCTTTTTCGCAAGAGATCTGCTGGGAAAGATAAGGGAATGAATACTTTGCGCGGAAATGTGCAAGTCGTTAAGAATCATGCACTTATTCTGCGACGTCGGTTCAATGGAATCAATACGCTGCGAAGAAGCAGCCGACGAGCGTGGGAGTTCGTGTGTGGGGACGAAGGAACGGGCTGGGTGAATGTGCGGGGAAGAAACAGCAGATCCCTCCGCTCGGGATGACAAATCAAGTCGGAGTGACAAATCGAGTCGAGTCCGGCCCTGGCCAGCCGGGCACGCGGTCATCAGTTGTCAGGTGGTCCGTGGTCGGCCGTCGGTTGGGCCATTGACATCTGCTCAGTCCTGCGGTGAGAAGCTGTAGAGGTTGGTCTCCAGCTCTTGTTCGGTGAGGGCGTGGAGGTCGATCCAGCCTTCGAGCGGAAGCGAGTCGACCGGCAAGTGCTCGCGCCAGATGGCGAAGCGGAGACGGATGCGGCTTCCCGGCTGCGCGCCGATCAGATCGAAGGGCACGCGCATCTCGAAAATTTTCTCCAAGGCAACTTCGACGCCGTTTGTGCTCGAGTTCCTGTCATCCGCCGAGAAGCTCGCGAGCCGGTTGCGCTCAGCGCCGTTGGTCAGAACCCATCGCTGCACGTTGCGGCCTTGCGCATCGACGGTGAGACGATAGGAATCCGGCGCAGCCTTCATGTTTCCCTTCTGACGCCAAACCTCCAGATTGATCACCAGTCGATACGCGTCTTCAGGAATATCGTGATGAAAGTCAAGACGGCCAGAGACGGAATCGGCGTCGAGTCCCGCGTAGACGGCGTCGAGGAGAAACTGCTTGCCATGCATCGCGCTGGTGCGCTGATCGGAGGTGTAACTCGCCGCGCCCATCCACTCGAAGTATCCGCTGACCAGACCGTCGACGCGGGCGCGAACATACGCGGTCTGGGGAATGTAGCTTGGCCGCGGAACGCCGCTGATGATCGGCGTGCTCAACTCCTCCGGCGGAATGCCTTCGAGCGCGTGATAGACGTTCGACAGATGCCTGCGGTACAGCTCATCGAAGTCGCGATCGTTGGCCGAGTGATGTTCCGGACCGTACCACCAATTCCAGTCGCTGCCCTCGGCGATCAGCAACTCTTCCCAGGCGATCTTCCGTTGCGCCTCGGAAACGCGATTGGCGTGACGGTCATAGTAGTCGCGCGCTTCGGCCAGCAAGTCCCAGGCGTGATTGTCTTCCGGCGCGCCGATCCAGACGTTGAAGTTGGCGTCGATCCACGAGCCAGGAACCAGGTTATGCAATTGGCCAAAGTCGGATTCGCCGTGTCGCGCGATGGCCTCGCTGATAGTAACTGGTTCGATCTGCTCGTCGCGTTGCAGCGCGTCGTAGAAGCGCCGCAGAAACTCGCGGCCGGATTGCGGATAGTATTCCCACGCGTTCTCGCCATCGAGAATGATCGAGACGACCGCGTTCTTGCCCCTATCGAGCAGCGGCTGCGCCGAGTCCTTGATGTTCTTGATAAGGTGATTGGCGGCGTCCTGCGCGGGCATTCCGGAATAGACGAAGCCGATGAGATCGGAGAGACGATGATCGCGGAAGACCATGTGCATCCGCGTCTCG
>JBEKTC010000255.1:0-10489 GCA_049516475.1 Candidatus Korobacteraceae bacterium
CTTCCAATTTTTCGAGAAGGCGCTCGTCGGCCTGGGGTGGTATCACCTCGACTTAGGACACGGCGGCAACGAGTTCGACCTGGAGCGCTCCGCATGGACGTATCGGAAGGTTTCTGATGCTGAACCGTACGAAACAGGGTATGCACCGCTTGGATTGGAAGGCGGCATCGTCAAGGAAAAAGAGAAGATGGACGTTCTGTACCGAGAGCTGGCGGAGCGAAACATTCCTATCAGCGTTGTCGTTTATCCCTGGCCGGCGCAACTAGCACACGACAATGTAGACTCTCGCGACGTGCGTATTTGGCGCGATTGGTGCGCCGGGAAATGTAAACGCTTTGTGGACCTCTTTCCGGCCTTTTTCGCGATCAAGGATGCGTGTCCGCGCACTCAGCCAGGCTGCTGGTATCTCAGCAGCTTTATCTTTGGCGATACGCATTACAACTCAGCGAGTGACGCCCTGGTTGCGGATGTGCTCACGAAGAGTTTATTGCAAACGGCCCCCACGAAGCGGCAACCGGTAGTGTCTGGTGATGATTCGAAGAGATCGGTCTCGGCCACCGGGCGCCAACATTGAACCGTGGGCCCCGACAATGAAAACAGTATGAATTTGGAGTCCTGTCCTGATGCCAGGAAACAACGATTCCCGACCTGCGATCCGCAAGGACCTGGCCAAGTCGGAATGCGCCTGCCTCCTGGTGCAGATCCCGGCTTTTTTCTGCGATTGTTCCAAAGAACTGTGATTGGTAGGCCCGGCTGGAATCGAACCAGCAACCCTCAGCTTAGAAGGCTGATGCTCTATCCACTTGAGCTACGGGCCCACGTGCGAACGCAGGGGACTGCGTACTGCGCTGAAACATTATCGCAAATGCCCCGCCCCAGGCAAGAAAGAGATAGGGAAAGGCATGTCCCTCGACTACCCTTCGCTCTGCTCGGATGACAGAACGGGGAATCCGATCGGTCGCTACCGACAACTGACAACAGATCTTCAGGGCTGAATCTTCAACGGCGCCAGTTCCGCGGCCTCGAACTGGTTCCACTGCTGGATCAGCGCCGTAGTTGATTGATGCAGCTTGGGCAGCGCCTGCGCCGCCTGTGTCGTCGGCGCCAGATCGACTTCTTGCAGCATGGTGAGCATTTGCAGCAGCGAATCGCGCGTGCCCCCGAGGCTGTCGGTGTGCGGACCACGCCTGCGTCTTCCCTCACCTCCCGCTACTGCGTTCAGCTTCTTGCTCACTTCCTCGAGTTTCGCCGCTTCCGCGCCGGAAGCCTTCTCGCGCATGGCCTTCAGTTGCGCGCGCGCAGCCGCGGCCCTGTCCACGACGGGCTGCAGCGCCAGCACGTCGGCATAAACCTGGCTCGACAAGTCGAACTGCTTCTGCAAATCGGCCGCCGGGGTTTTTACGCGCGGATCCATTTCCACCGTCAGCGGTTGCGTGTACTTCTGGCCATCGACGGTGAGCACTGCGGTGAACTTGCCGGGCATGATCCACGGCGAAGTCGGCTGGGGCGCGGTGTTCTCAGGCACAGCGGCGATGGGATATTCCGGCTTGACTCCCGGCACCGGCGCATAGTGCATGTCCCAAACGAAGCGGTGGAAGCCGGCAGCGTTCGATAACCTCTCCGGCGGGCGCAGCCAATAGGAAGGAATGGCCAGCAAGGGGTCCGGCGGCGGCATCGGATCGGCACTGGAGAAGCGTCGGACCGTCTTTCCGCCAGCGTCCATAATCTCCAGCGTTACAGGCCCAGACGGCGAAGACTTCAAGTAATAGTTGAGGATCGCGCCGTCCGGAGGATTCTGCCCCCCGGGATAATCAGGCGGCAGCGGCGTGTCAGAGTTAGTGTTCCAGCGCACGCGATAGGCCAGCTCGGGAGCGAATAGGAACGCACTTCCGGCGAGGACCTTTTCGTCCAACTGACGCAGAGGCGTGATGTCGTCAAGAATCCAGAAGCCGCGACCGTGGGTTGCGACTGCCAAGTCGTTGTCCTTGATGAGTAGATCGCGAATTGATGTGGCGGGCATGTTGAGCCGCAGCGACTGCCAGTGATCGCCATCGTCGAATGAAACATAGACGGCGCGCTCGGTCCCGGCGAACAGGAGCCCTTTGCGCTTAGGATCTTCGCGCACCGAATTCACGTTTTCGTTTGCCGGAATGCCGTTGGTGATCTCCGTCCAAGTCTTGCCGGAATCGCGCGTGCGATAGATGTGTGGACGCAAGTCGTCGAGACGAAGCGTGTTGATGGCCGCATATGCGGTCTGTGGATCGGTATGACTCGCCTCCAGCACCGACACCTTCTGCCACGCCGAGAGCTGCGGCGGAGTGATGTTGTTCCAGTGCGCGCCGCCGTCGGTGGTGAGCCAGATGAGGCCGTCATCGGTGCCGGCCCAGATGCGGCTGGCCTCCAGCGGCGACGGCGCCAGGGCATAGATGACCCCTCGCTGCCTGGGCTGGGCAGCCGGATCGGCGCTGTAGATTCCCACTGTCGCGGGCACCTGGAACGTCTTGCGCGTCAAGTCGGGGCTCATCTGCTTCCAACTGCGGCCGCCATCGCGCGTGGCCCAGAGCGTGTTGGCCGCGAAATACATGAGGTGCGGATCGAAGGGCGAGAAGACAATGGGCTCGGTGCGGATCACGCGAAAGTCGGGCGCGCCCAGCGGCAGGGGTATGATGTTTTGCGCCTGCGCCGTGCGCCGGTCATAGCGCGTGAGTTTGCCACCGAAGACGATGTCGGGATCGAGCGGATCGGGCACAACGTAGCCGTATTCCTCTGCTGCCACGGGATGCCAGTCGCGGAAGGTGATCTCGCCGTCATTGCCGCGGCTGGAGATGCAAACCGAGCCGCTCTCCTGCTGCCCGCTGCACAGGCGATAGGGAAATGCATTGTCGGCGTTGACGTGGTAGAGCTGCGCGGTCGGCTGGTTGTACCACGAGCTCCAGGTCTGCCCGCCGTTCACGGTGACGATCGCGCCCTGGTCGCTGGTCAGGATGATGATCTGGCGATCGTTGGGATTGATCCAGATGTTCTGGTAGTCGTCGCCGCCGGGCGCGCCGCGAAAGCCGGTCCAGGTTTTGCCGCCGTCGGTCGACTTCCACGTCACGGTGGTGACCACGTACACGACGCTGGGATTCTTGGGATCAATCGCCGCGATCGGCAAGTCGCCGCCGCCGATGCGCATCCTGGGGCGCGGATCGGTGGTCACCGTCGACCAGCTCTCGCCCGCGTCGGCGGAGCGGTAGAACTCCACACTGCCCTTAGTCGCGACCACTGCAAACAACTGTTTGGGATCGCTGCGCGCGATGGTGATGTACGCCTGAATGATGCCGCTGGGCAGGCCGCCAGCGAGTTGTCGCCAGGTTTGGCCGCCGTCGGTCGACTTGAAGATTCCGGCATTCGCACCGCTGAATTCGCCGTTCTCCCATGGGCCCTCACGCGCCTCCCACAATGTGGCATAGACGACGTTGGGATCGGAGGGATCGATCTCCACGTCGTTGCCGCCGATGTTTTCGTCCTTGGAGAGCTCTGGCCGCCGTCGGTAGAGCGGTAGATACCGCGTTCGGGATTCGGCCCGTAAGGATGTCCTGCCACGGCGACGAAGAGCCGGTTAGGATCGTGCGGGTCGACTGCCATGGTTGAAATCTGCTGGCCATCGCGCAGTCCGAGATGAGTCCAGGTGGCGCCTGCATCGGTGGACTTGTAGATTCCGTCGCCGACCGAGAGATCGGGCCGATGCAGCCCTTCGCCACTGCCGACGTAGATGACGTTCGGGTCCGAGGGCGCAACCGCAATCGCGCCGATAGAGCCGGTGGGCTGCTGATCGAAGATCGGCTGCCACGTCCGGCCGTAGTCGGTCGTCTTCCATACGCCGCCGTTCACCGCTCCGACGTAGAAAACATTCGGCTGGCTGGCGACGCCGGAGACGGCGCGGGTGCGGCCGCCGCGAAACGGGCCGACATTGCGCCAGCGCATCTCGCTGAGAGTCGTGGTGTCGATTTGTTGGGCCGGGAGGTGCGGCGTGAGGATAATGGCCGGTAGAAGTGCAAAACAAAGCGTGATCAAAATTCGCTTCATCGACATTAATGAGTCACCTGTATGCCACCGTTTCTTCAGGACGTCTTTTATGCGTGTCTGAGGCGTGCTCACCCACGTGCATCGCGAAAGTGTAATCTATTCGCACCACCCTTTGCAGGTAGAGGACCTTCGATTGAGCCATTGTGTAAGACGTGTCTGCTATTTCGCCGTTATTGTTGCCGCATTTTTTCTCAACATCTCCGCCGTTGCTCAGACGGTCTCTGCCGAACTGCTCGGCGGCTTGCAATGGCGATTGATCGGCCCATTTCGCGGCGGCCGCGCGGTTGCGGTCACTGGGGTTCCCGGCGGCGGAGCTGTATTTTATTTTGGCTCGGTCGACGGCGGCGTGTGGAAGACCACTGACGCGGGCGTGACCTGGAATCCCATCTTCGATGGACAGCCCATCGCTTCCATCGGCGCATTGGAAGTAGCATCTTCGAATCCCAATGTTCTCTATGCAGGAACGGGCGAGTCCGACATCCGTTCCGCACTCAGTTCAGGCGATGGCGTCTACAAGTCCACGGACGGCGGACAGAGCTGGAAGAATGTTGGATTACGGGATACGCGGCAGGTCAGCCGTATCGTCGTCGACCCGCGCAATCCCGATGTCGTCTACGTGGGAGCGCTGGGCCACGCTTACGCGCCCAATGCCGAGCGCGGCGTCTTCAAGTCGAGCGATGGCGGCGCGACCTGGATACACGTGCTGGATAAAGGTGCGAACGTCGGCGTCTCCGATCTCGCCATCGCCGTCGCGAGTCCGAACATTCTTTTCGCAGGCACGTGGAATGCGCGTCGTCCGCCCTGGAGCACTTATCCTCCCATCAATGGCCCAGGCGGCGGCATCTATCGCTCCACCGACAGCGGCGCAAGCTGGACGCAACTGACCGGCAACGGCCTTCCCGATGGCGATTGGGGCCGCGTGGGTGTGGCTGTCGCGCCCGACGGCAAGCGCGTGTATGCGTTGATCGATGCGGGGAAAAAGTCGGGCCTCTATCGCTCTGACGACGGTGGCAACACCTGGACGTTGGCCAACGGTGATCCTCGCATCACCAGCCGGGCGTGGTACTTCATGGGCATTACCGTCGATCCCAGCCATCCGGATGTCGTCTACATGCCGAACATCGCGCTGTATAAGTCGGAAGACGGCGGCAAGACCATCTCGATTGTGCGCGGCGCGCCGGGCGGCGACGACTATCACCAGATCTGGGTCGACCCCAAGGATTCGTCGCATCTGATTCTCGGCACTGACCAGGGTACGACCATCAGCGTCAATCGCGGGCAGACGTGGTCATCGTGGTTCAACCAGCCGACGGCACAGCTCTATCACGTCATCACCGACAACGAATTTCCCTACCACGTTTACGGCGCGCAGCAGGACACCGGCTCCCTCGCGGTGCCCAATCGCACCGATCACGGCAATATCACCGGACGCGACTGGTTCATGGTGGGCGGCGGCGAGAGCGGCTGGATTGCGCCCGATCCCGGCGACTCTAACATTCTCTATGCCAGCGGCGTTTATGGAAGCGTGGTGCGCTTTGACCGCCGAACTTCACTGAGCCAGGACATCACGCCCTGGCCGATGCAGAACTTCGGCAGCGAAATCAACCAGCGCAAATATCGCGACCCGTGGACTCCGGTGCTGGTGCTGTCGCCAGCGGAGAAGAACGCGCTTTACCTGGGAACACAATACGTGATGAACACCGCCGACGGCGGACTGCACTGGCAGCAGATCAGTCCCGATCTCACCGGGGCGGAGCCGGCTGCGGCCGAAAGGCCGTCGGGTCCGGCGACGGTGCAGAATGCGAAACAGCGTGGCTTTGGCGTCGTGTTTAGCATCGCGCCATCGCCGTTGAAGGCCGATGAAATCTGGGCCGGCAGCGATACCGGCTTGCTACACCTGACGCGCGACGGCGGTAAGAGCTGGCAGGATGTTACGCCGCCGGGACTTAGCGAATGGAGCAAGATCGCGATGATCGAGGCTTCGCGCTTCGATCCGGCGGTCGCTTACGTCGCGGTTGACCGTCACCGGCTTGACGATCAGGCTCCCTACATCTATCGCACGCGCGATTATGGAAAGAGCTGGCGGCCGATCGTGCATGGAATTGCGGTGAACTCGTTCGTGAACGCAATTCGCGAGGACACCGAGAAGAAGGGACTGCTGTTTGCCGGAACCGAACTTGGAATTTATCTTTCCTTCGACGATGGCGACCATTGGCAGCGGCTGCAGTTGAACCTTCCGGTCACCTCGGTCCGTGACATCACGATTCATGGTGACGATCTGATTATCGCGACGTACGGACGCTCGTTCTGGATCCTGGACGGCATCGCGCTGCTGCGGCAGGTAAATCCGCAAGCGGCGTCGAGTGTCCAACTCTATAAGCCTGGCACAGCAATCCGCGTCGACAACGACGTTTTTCTTGGCAGTCCGCTGCCGCCGGAAGAGCCGACGGCGAAGAACCCGCCCGATGGCGCGACCGTCGACTACTACCTGCCAACGGCTGCGAAATCGGTGACGCTGGAGATTTCTGATTCCAGTGGCAAGCTGGTGCGCCGATACATTGGCGGACCGGCGAAGGAACAGCCGCATCCTCCCATGGCCATCGCGGAGCGTTGGCTGCCGAAGCCGGTGGTGCTGGAGAACGCTGCCGGCGCGCATCGCTTTGTATGGGACCTGCGTTGGGGTACCTCGGGTCCAAATCCCGAGACCGAGGAAGAAGAAGGCTTCGGCTCGCCGCGTGGACCGCGCGCGACACCGGGAAATTATCAGCTGAAGCTGACGGTGGATGGCAACGCGCTGACGCAGCCGCTGAAGGTGGAAATGGATCCGCGCTCGCAGGCAACACGGGCCGAGCTGGATGAGCAACTTCGTCTCGGGCTGGAGTTTCTCGCGGCAGTGCGGAGCAGCCGTAAAGCGCTGGCCGAAATTGGCGCAGTCAAGAAGCGTCTGAGTGAGATAGAGGCCGGAAGCTTGAAACAGCATCCGGAGTTGCTCGCTCAGGTGACGGAGCTAAACCTGGCCATTGGGAAGATCGAGAAAGGCGAGAAAACGACTCCGGGGGTGATCAGCGGGCTTGAGTCGGCCAGCTCAGGTCTGGGATCGGCGTTGCGCGTGGTGGAGAGCAGCGATCGCACCGTGCCGTCGCAGGCGGTCGATCTCTATCGCGAGGCGGACCAGGTGGCAAAGGCCGGCATGGCCGCATGGACTCAGCTGAAGAGCGCGCAACTGGCGAAGTTGAATGAAGCGCTGCAGAAGGCGGGAGTTGCGGCGATACAAATTTCGGAGGTGGAGCACGAAGGGGAGTATCAAGCTTCAGAGTGATTTTCGTTTGGGCATGAAGCCCTCGCCGTAGGAGGAGAACAGCAGGTCCCTCCACTCGGACTGAAGTCCTCGGTCGGGATGACACAAAGTTTACTGAAGTCCTCGGTCGGGATGACACAAAGTTTACTGAAGTCCTCGGTCGGCATGACACAAAGTTTACTGAAGTCCTCGGTCGGCATGACACAAAGTTTACTGAAGTCCTCGGTCGGGATGACGCAAAGTTTAAGGGCTCACCGCTCCACAAGTCCTTCCAGGTCTTCAAAGAAACTGGGATAGGAAATGGCAACACACTCGGCGTTGCGTATAAGCGTCTCGCCTTCGGCCCGCAGCGCTGCGACGGCGAATGCCATAGCGATGCGGTGATCGTCGTAGCTTTCGATCTCGGCGCCGTGCAGGCGCTGGCCGCCGGGAATGCGCCAGCCATCGTCGGTCTGCTCCACTTGCGCGCCCATCGTTTGGAGATTGCGGGTGACCGCATTCAGCCGGTCGGATTCCTTCACACGCAGCTCGCCCGCATCGCGAACCTCCAGTCCTCCCGCCGTGAACGGGGCGATCGCCGCAAGCACAGGAAGCTCGTCGATCAGCAGCGCAGTCAGAGACTTTTCAATCTTCACATGTCTTCCCTGCCCCGGCGCCAGCGTGATGGTTCCCACCAGTTCGCCGTGGCTCTCCTCGACGCGCACCATGGAAATGCGGCTGCCCATCGCGGCGAGCACGTCGAGCAGCGCCGAGCGCGTGGGGTTCAGCAGCACGCCGTCGATCACCAGGTTTGACTCGGGGAAAATCGTGGCGGCGCACAAGAAGAAAGCCGCGGAAGAAATGTCTCCCGGCACAAACGCTTCCAGGGGATGCAGCGCCTGGCCGCCGAAGATACTGACCGCGTTCTGTGTGCGCTCAACTTCTGCGCCGAAAGCGCGCAGCGCTAGCTCGCCGTGGTCGCGGGTGCGAGCCGGCTCGGCTACTGTCGTCTTACCCTCCGCAAGCAATCCGGCGAACAAGACTGAAGTCTTGACCTGGGCACTGGCCACGGGTGGCGCGTAGTCGATGCCATGCAGCTTTGCGCCATTCATTCGCAGCGGAGCACGGTCACCGTTGGTGGCGTGAATATCGGCTCCCATCTGCGTCAGCGGCTCGATGACGCGCTTCATCGGGCGGCGCGACAGCGATTCGTCGCCGATCAATTCGCTGCTGAACGGTTGCGCAGCCAGAATGCCGGAGAGCATTCGCATGGTCGAGCCGGAGTTGCCGCAATCGAGCGGCGCGGCCGGCACGCGGAGCTGCGTCCCCAGGCCATCGATGACCACCGTACCCTTTTCATCGCGCTCGACATTACAGCCGAGAGCGCGCACACATCCCAGAGTGCTGGCGCAGTCGGCGCCGGGAGCAAAGTTGTCGAAGCGCGAGCGCCCAGGGGCAAGCGCCGCCAGCATCGCGTAGCGATGAGAGATGGATTTGTCGCCCGGCACGCGCAGGCTTCCCAGAATGTTGCGCGCGGGTTTTATGAGGACGGATTTGTTTTGCGGCATGATCCTTGTAGCGATATTCAATTGTCATCACGAGCGAAGCGAGCGGTCCGGTTTCTTGCCGGAACGCGGAAGGCAGGTCCCTCGACTCGGACTGAAGTCCTCGCTCGGGATGACACCAGTTAGGGGACCGGCTACGGCCAGCTTAAAGCTGCGCCCCTTCAAAACAAGTCGAAAGCGACTTTTTCATCAGCAGCCTGTCAAGTCGGCTCGTGATGACAAGAATAAACCATCCGCAATGGCGCGCCCATTCGACAGGCTCAGGGCATGGCTAAAGCTGCGCCCCTCCAAAACAGCTCGGAATAACATCTCTGCGACGCGATACAATTTCGCACGGGTACCTTTGCTTGGACAACAAGGCCATCGCGCAACTTTTTTATGAGACCGCCGACCTGATGGAGGTCAATGGGGACGATTCGTTCCGCATTCGCTCGTATCGCCGCGCCGCCGAAGCACTGGAAGGACATCCGCAACAGGTTTCGGAACTGCTTGACGAGCCGAAAAAGCTGCTGGAAATTCCCGGCATCGGCAAAGGCATGGCGGCCAATATCCAGGAGCTGTGCCGCGAGGGCAAACTCGGGCTGCATCAGGAGCTACTGCAAAAATATCGGCCGAGCATGCTGGAATTGCTGAAGATTCAGGGGCTCGGACCGAAGACGATTGCGCTGCTATGGAGCGCCTTCCAGGTAAGCGACCTGGCTGGCGTGGAGAAGCTGGCGCGCGAGGGCAAGCTGCGCGAGCTGCCACGACTGAGCGAAAAGAGCGAGCAGAAAATCCTGAAAGCGATTGAGGACTATCGCCGCATCTCGGGGCGCTTTCTGTTGGACGAAGCTGACCGCACGGCGGAGAAGCTGACCGAGCACCTCAAGGAAATCAAGGGCATCGAGAAGATTACGCCCGCGGGATCGTTGCGGCGTGGCCGCGAGACCGTCGGCGACCTCGACGTGCTGATCACCGGGCCGTGTTGCGTTAACGATCAGCAACGCGCCGAACTGATCGAAGAGATCCTGCGCTTCCCCGGGATTCAGCAGGTTCTGGCCAAAGGCGAGAACAAAGTCAGCTTCAAGTTGCGCAGCGGAATGCAAGTGGATGTGCGGCTGCTGCCTCCCGAATCATACGGCGCGGCGATGCAGTACTTCACCGGCTCGAAAAACCATAACGTGAGCCTGCGCCAGCGCGCGCTGAAGATGGGCTATACGCTGAATGAGTACGGGCTGTTTCGTCCGGACAACGAGAAGCGCGTGGCCAGCGCGACCGAAGAGGAGATCTACGGCGCGCTCAAGCTCGACTACATTCCTCCGGAGATGCGCGAGGCCTGCGGCGAAATTGATGCTGCGGCCGAGCACAAGCTGCCCAGACTGATCACCGTCAAAGATATTCGCGGCGAGGTCCACATGCACACGGTTGAAACCGACGGCAAGTGCACCATTGCAGAGATGGCCGAGGCGGCCAAGCAACGCGGATATCAATACATCGCCATCACCGATCACTCGAAGAACCTGGCCTTCGCCAATGGCCTCGACGACAAGCGCGCGGTGGAGCACATTGCGCGCATTCGCGCGGCCAACGAACAGATCGG
>JBEKTC010000256.1:0-7032 GCA_049516475.1 Candidatus Korobacteraceae bacterium
CTTTGCCGATTCCGGACTACCAGATGCGCACGCGGTCGGCGGGCGCAAGGTACAGTGTCTGTCCGGGTTGAACATCAAAGGCCGAATACCAGGCATCGATGTTGCGAACTGTGTCCGCGCGGAACTCCGCCGGAGAGTGCGGATCGACCATCACCTGCTGGCGCAGCGCAGCATCGCGCGTCTTCGACGCATAGTCCTGGCCGAAGGCGATGAAGAACTGCTGATCTCCGGAGAATCCATCCTGGGTGGGAGCAGTCTTGCCGGCAAGCGAGGCATGGTAGCCGTCAAGCGAGGCTGCGAGGCCGGAGACGTCGGCAATATTTTCGGCCAGCGTCTGCTTGCCATTCACGTGCAGATCGGGGAACGGCATGTAGGTATCGTACTGGGCGGCAAGTTTCGCTGTGGCTTCCTCAAAGTGCGCGAGATCGGCAGGCGTCCACCAGTTGCGCACCTGTCCTTTGGCGTCGAAGGCGCTGCCTTCGGTATCGAAGGTGTGGCTGACCTCATGGCCGATGACGGTGCCAATCGCGCCGTAATTAGCGGCGGCAGGCGCTTTGGGATCGAAGAAGGGAGGCTGCAAAATCGCAGCAGGGAAGTTGAGGGCATTTTGCAACGGGAGATTCACGGCGTTGACGGTCTGCGGCGTCATCGACCATTCGTGGCGATCGACCGGCTTGCCCAGCCGCGCTACCTGACGGCGGTATTGGAACAAGTTGCCGCGCCAGACGTTGCCAAAAATGTCGTCAGCTTTCACTTCGTAAGCCGAATAGTTAATCCACGTTTCCGGGTAACCAATGCCGACGTACAAAGTGTCGAGCTTGGATTGAGCTTCGGCCTTGGTCGTCGGATCCATCCATGAAAGGCCTGCAATACGCTGGTGGTAGACAGAGATGATGTTGGCGACCATGGCCTCCGCCTGGGCCTTAGCTTCAGGCGGGAAGTAACGCTGGGCGTAGATTTGTCCGACATCGTCACCGAGATACCGATTGACGACGACTACGCCGCGCTGCCACCGCGGACGCTGTTGCGTCGTGCCCTGGAGCACTCCGCTGAAGAAAGCATAGCGCTCGTCCGAGAACGCCTTGGACAGATACGGCGCGGACTCTTCGATGGTGTGGTACGCGAGCCAGTCCTTCCAGGTTTCGAGCGGAGTGGATTCCACCAGAGCGGACTCGCCGGCGAAAGCGGTTGGCTGCCAGACGATGAAGCTGGCTTGTTTGCTGAGTCCTGCGCCGCGGAAGTACTCGGCCCAATCCAGGCCGGGGGCTTTGGCTGAGAAATCGGATTGCGTCCAGGTGTTGTTGGCCTTGTGGATGTCGTCGTTGTCAGCCAGGCTGAGATGCTTTTCCGCGATGGCATGTTCCAGAGCGACGATGCGCTCAGCGCGAGCGTCGGTATCGGTGAAGCCCGCGAGCTTGAGCATCGCCGAGATGTGCGCCTGATACTTGGTGCGAACTTCCTTCATGTGCTCGTTGTCGGCGAGGTAGTACTCGCGATCGGGGAGTTGCACTCCGCCCTGGAGCAGATAGGGAGCGTAGTGCTCGGAATCGTTGAAGCCGGGAGCGACCCACAATCCGAACAAGTGCGGGGTGTGGAAGTTAGTGTTGTTGAGGGCGTCGACATCCGTGCGCAGGGATTCACCGAGCGCGAAGGCGAGCTCTTTCTTGTTACCGATGGCGGCAATGGCCTTGAGATGCGGTTCGAGCGGCGACAGACCTTTGCCGTCGATGGCCGCCTCGTCCATATAGGAGTTGTAGAGATCGGCGATCTTGCGTTGGCTGGAGCCGGCGGCAGCATTGCCCTTGGAGGTCTCTTCTATCAAGGCCGCGGTGCGCTTGTCGCTCAGGTCGGCGAGACTGTTGAAGACGCCGATACGGGAGCGGTCGGGCGGAAGTTCGGTGCGCTTAATCCACTCTCCATTGCAGTAGAGGTAGAAGTTGTCGCCCGGCTTCACCGCGGGATCCATGTTGGAGGCGTTGATGCCGTGAGTTTCCGGTTTGGATGCGTCCTGAGCTTGAGCTGGAAGCATAGCGAGGGCGACAGCGCAAATGGCAGCGCATTTCAGTAGTGAATATAGAGACTGAGATAGGAATGTCATGATTGGCTCCGGGCGAAGAACGTCGAGCGAGACAGTAACTGGGAACAAACAAGAAGCAAACAAAGAGGGTAGCACGACGACGGGCCTGGTGCACTGAGGTGTGGGATGAAATGCAGGCAAGCTACACCGGAACTAGTATTAATTCCGGATAGGCGGTGGGATACAGCTTTCTATCAAAAGTGAGCAGGTGGTACCCAAAACGAAGTGCGTGCGCCCCAATCAGGAAGTCCGCTAGTATGCGCCGTGGTGGAGGCTCACCCATCCTTCTACGGCGCATGGCATAAGCTTGAAAAGCTGCTCCTGCCATCCGCCATGCCCTTTCGTCCAGGGCCCAATCGATTCTGATACCGGTCTCCCGGAAGAAGTCCTCCAGCAGGTCCACATTTCTCCCGGGCGCTGCCATGAGTTCTGCGAACACCGGGGCGGCGATGACAAGCTGGCTCCTGGCGCCAGCCCTTTCCAGCATCGATTCTGCCAGGGTATTGAAGGCGTCGTCCGTTTGCCAGAGCGCGATGATCACATTTGTATCAATCGCTGTCGTCATGCCCCCGCATCTCTCGAAGCCATCTGATAACTCCTTCCCTGCCGGGCGGAATCCCGGGAGTTCCGATGCCGCGATATTTAGCGAATGGACTTTCAGTTCTGACACGTCGCACTCGCATGCTCTTTTCGTCGCCCTCAAAAAGAACCCGATCACCGGTTTGGACCCCCAGTGCGCGGCGGACCTCTAACGGGAGTGTGACCTGCCCCTTGCTGGTGATCTTCGCTTGTTTCTGCACCGTGCTTTTCATGTTCCTTACTTTACGCCGGTGCTCCTTACCCTGGCAACTCCTACGTCCGCCATCGTTGCGAATTGGGAGCGACTATTCGTACCGTAGCGCCTCCGCTGGCAGGACACTGGCGGCGGACCAGGATGGATAGAGGGTCGCGATGAACGACACTCCGATGGCGACGAGGGCCACCAGCAGGCCGTCGAGAAGGCGAGGCGCGAAGGGAACGTAGTCGATGGAATAGACCTCGGCTGAGAGCGAGAGCAGATGATAATGTCCGCCGGCCCACGACAGCGCGAAGCCGGCGATAAGGCCAAGCGCCGTTCCGATCACGCCGATGAGGATTCCCTGATACATGAAGATGCGGCGGATTTGCCGGCGCTTGGCGCCCATGGAGACCAAGACGGCGATATCGCGGGTTTTCTCCATCACCATCATGATGAGCGAGATGAGGATGTTGAGCGCGGCCACGAAGACGATGAGACCGATGGTGATGAAGGTGACGACGCGCTCCAGGCGCAGGGCGTGGAAGATGGCGCGGTTCTGCTCCATCCAGTTGGTTGACATGAAGCCCTTGCCGGCGGCGTCTTCGAGTTGCTGGCCGATCTCTCCCGCCTTGTAGATGTCGTCAACTTTGAACTCGAGCACGGAGACTACGTCGCTGAGATCGAAGAGGCGCTGCGCGTCGGAAAGACGAATGAAGGCCCAAGTGTTGTCGTAGTCGAAGAAGCCGGAAGCGAAGACACCGGTGACCTTGAAGCGCTTGTACTTGGGAACGATGCCGAAGGGCGTGAGCTCGCCTTGTGGGCTGGTGACGGTCACGATCGAGCCCACGGATGCGCCAAGTTCGTCGGCCAGATCTTTGCCGAGGACGATTGGGGGAAGGGTAGCGGCGGGTGAAGTCGTCTCACTGTCACTGGCGGGAGATCGAGGAGAATTTTCGTCCAGAGTTGCGGCGGAGCCTTGCTTTACCGTGTCCAGAATCGTGCTGACTTTGCGTTCGTCTTGCGGAACGATGCCCTTCAAGATGCCGCCCTGCGCGCGCGCGCCGCGCGAGATCAGTACCTGCTCGTAGATGGCGGGAGCTCCGGCGATGACGTGCGGTTGGCTCTCCAGACGCGCGAGGAGCGGCTCCCAGTTGCGGATTCCGTCGCTTTGAATGCGCAGCAGATTGATGTGAGAGGTTGAGCCCAGCAGGCGGTCCTGCAGGTCCTGGCGAAAGCCGTTGTTGATGGCCAGCGCGATGATGAGCGAAGCCACGCCGGCCGCCACTCCGACGATGGAGATGACGGTGATGACGCCGATGACGGCCTGGCGGCGTTTGGCCCGAAGATAACGCGCGGCTATGAAGAGTTCGAATTGCATCGTGGAAAAGCTTTTCACCACGGAAGCACGGAGGACACGGAGTTAGTTCTTGTAGGAATCATCCCCGAGATCTTCGTGGCTCAGTAGTGATTTTCATCCCTTTGGTTGTGGCGGAGGCCCATGTTGACTCAGCGAAAACTCATTGTAGCGAAAACACATTGGCGATTAGTGGCTGAGGCGAGTTCTTCGTTACCTCAGTGGCTAAAGCCGGTTAGGCATTCGCAATGCTAAATGCATCGCTGAGGTGGTGCTCCCATCAGGCGAAGAGCGAAGCTCCTAACGGCGGAGGCGGGGAATGACCGCCGGAACGGCGTCGCGGTAGGCACGATATGGTTCGCCGAAGCGGGCTTCGAGTTCGCGATCTTCGAGCGCGATCATCAGGGCTCCGGTGATGATGGCGAATACCGCCAGAGCGTACAAGGGGATTAATCCAGTGCCGACGCACCAGCCGAGGACCTCGCACAGATGTCCAAGATAGATGGGATGGCGCACACGCGAGCGAATGCCGGTTGTGATCAGTTGCTGGCGATGGCGGTCGGGCTCCAGTTCGTCGAGGCCGGAGAGCTGCGAATGATGAAAGCCTTTGAGCGCCGCTCCATAGAGCGAGAAGCCCAGCAGAAACAAAATCGCCGCCCCCGCCCACGCCAGCCGGTTTGTGTAGAACTGAGCGAATCGGAATGGCCACATCGAACAAAATGCCAGGGCGACAAATCCGCCCCAGATAGGCACAAGAAGGGCGAAACCGCGGCGGCCATGTTTACGCCAGCGCGAGATGAAAGGATGGATGACGAGCCAGAATAATGGGATGGTGCAATAGACGGAGCAGATCAGCAGAGCGAGAAGGTCGATGGCGGAGCGCAGGGTCATGCCAGTGCGGCGAACAGCAGATCCCTCGTCGGCCTGAAGGCCTCCTCAGGATGACAAAATTTAGGGTACGAAATCGGCGCACCTAAAGGTGCGCCCCTTCAAAACATGGCGAAATGCAAATCATCGACTTGCTGGGACGTTCACCACAACCTTGCTGACTCCCATGTTGTCGAAGCGGTCGTAGACGTACACGATGATGGTGTGCTCGTCTGACGTGGTGGCTTGAGCTGCGGACTTGGCTGAGGCTGACGCGGCTTGCGCTTCGTCCTTCGGCAAGGGCAGAGTGAAATCGTAGCGTTCGGTCTTGGAATCGGAAATCCGTCCCACCGGCTCGACCATTTGCGACTCGCCGGCGTCGATGGAGTACTCGGCGTGGCTGATGGTCGAGAAGCTGTCGACGGCGCGGAAGGTGACGCGGATCTTGCCGCCGTCGACGGTCGCCTTCAGCGATTCGACCTGCGGCGGAGTGTTGTCGACCTCGAAGCGCGGGCTGGTAGCTTCGCCGGTCAGCGCGTCTTCGGCGGAATGCGAAGGGGCGTCGGAGGCGACCACGCGAATGGTATAACCGCCGTCGGGGAAGACGTCGGCGTCGAGATTGAGGAAGCGTTCCGCGACATTGCGGCGCAGCAGCTTCCAGCGCGTCTCGCCGTCGCCGCGGTAGTAGATGTCATAAGCCAGGGTGTCATCGTTGTCGTCATGCGCGCTCCATTTCACGGCAATCGAATGCCGGTCCTTAGTGGTTGGCAGCGGAGGCTCATAGCCAGTCGCGGCTGAGCCTTCCGGCTCGATATGCGCGCCCGCCGGCACGCGCGAGCCGACCATTACAGTTACGTTGTCCACCTCAGGAGCGACATTCCTAGGCAGGTAGTTGACGACAACACTGTCGATTACGGGCATGTGGCCGGCGGGTTGCAACACTGCCTTCCACTGGATGAAGCGCGCGGAGGGCGCGTCGATGGGAAGATCCTTCTGCAGATCGACTGGCTTCCACTGGCTCCAGTTGCGGTCAGGATTGTCGACGTTGCCGCTGCGCGCGAAGAGCTGAAAATTGCCGCCGCCGCGGACTTCCACGCGCCCCCACTTGGAGACGTTTTTGGCATCGAAGACATCACTCTCGTAGGTGCCCTCGCTCATCGGGCTGGAGCCGAGAAGAAAGACCTTACCCAGATTGCTGGTGGCCGCATAGAGACCGCCTTGGGGAGCGGGGGCGAATGCGGTGACCTGGTTGGCGCTGGCCTCAGCGAGGTCGGTATATTCGCTGCCGACGATGGCATATATCTTTCCGCGATTGCCGGTTCCGGCAAGCAGACGGCCCTGGTGATCGAAGACCAGCGCATAAACCAGATCGTCGCGAGAAGACCAGATGGTTTTGGGCGAGCTATCGCGCGAGAGACGATAGACCTCCGAGCCGCCAAGGTTGGCGAGGTTGGGAGGCGCGCTAAGGGTAAGCGCCGCAGCCGAGCCAGAAACGGACGAAGGCGGTTGAGCGCCCACATTGGGCGCTGGAGCAGTTACGACGATGCCCACGCCCGCGACGGGAGTGCCGGCCGACGGAGGAGATCCGCGCTTCTCGCCGGCGCCGGCGGCATAGATGTTTCCCTGCCGATCGATGGCGAGCGCGGTGATCTCCTTCTTGGGCGCGCTGTACAGAACGAAGCCTTCGCCCTGCGGCGAAATGCGATAGATAAGGCCGCTGCCGTCGGTGCCGGCGATGAGGTTGCCGAGGTTGTCGAAGTCGAGGGCGCGAATCTGCGCCTCGTCGCTCTTGAAGAAGAGGCTGCCGACGCCGCTGCGGTCGACGCGGAAGATCTCGCCGCGATCGCCGGTGCCGATGTAGAGCTGGCCCTGACGATCGAGCGCCAACGCCCAAATGTATTTCGTCTTGGGATCGAAGAGGACGCTGGCGGTGTAGCTGGGGTCGACATCAACGGA
>JBEKTC010000257.1:0-7030 GCA_049516475.1 Candidatus Korobacteraceae bacterium
ACGCTGTCGAGATAATCGCGGTTGGCATTGGTGTTCTTGAAGGAAATTGGGAATTGGGCGAGGACCGCGCCCAGCATACCTTCGGCAGCAACCGACTCCAGGCCTTCCTTGGCCAGGCGCTCGTCTTCGTCACTGTTGCGAATAGTATCGGCCGAAGTGCTCTCCAGAACGGCAATCGGCGAGTGTGTGAAGGCACGGTTGAGCTTGGCCGTAAACATAAACTGGCCGTTGACCGCACGCGCCATGCGGCTCCACAACTTGCCCCACTCCGGCTTAATGTGGCCGTAGAACGAGGTATTGATCTCCAGCACATCGATGTAGCGCGCCAGGTATTCCACTGGGTGCTGCGATTTCTTGATCTGCGCCGGATACACGATCCCTTCCCAGTCCTTGTAGGACCAGCCCGCGGTGCCGACGTAAATTTGCGATGTCTTCCCCATATCCGAACCGAGGTTAGCACATGGCGACCGAGCAAATTCGCAAGGAGTGGATCGATGATGGAGCATGGGGGAAGGCCGGAGCTAGCGTCGTTTCATATCAGTACGTGACCATCACCACCCAATACACTCCTCCGGGATGGCTCACGCTGGGAGCGAAACAAGCTCCCAGCGAGTACCCGGACGTCTGCTGCGACAGCACCTGCGCGATTCCTTTAGGCAGCTGAGCTGGATCGTCAGCCGTCCAGGCCAGAACGCCGTGTACTCCCGGCAGTCGCAGCGCATCGCCGCTATCCAGCGCATCGTACAGAGCCATGGTGCATGCCATGTGCCGCAGCTGTAGCTGCGGCTTCCGGGCTGGAGCGAGAAACTTGTGCGATTTTGCATATTGCTCGATCGCCGCCTGCGCACTCGCCTCCGCCTGAGATTCCGAATATTCCGGCAGCTTACGCGCGAAGTCTTCGGTGACGTAAATGTCGTCGCCGCTCCGAAGGACACCGACGCCCACGACATTGAAGGCCGGGTCGAGGATGGTCTTGCGATGCGGTGGCGAATGCATCAGCCCATCGTGCGCCGAAGCGACGTCCAGGCTATTGAGGGCGACGTTTTCGCTCTGGCGGTCCGAAGGTAAGTTCTCATTACTGAATCGAATTTGCGGTGGCGGCTCGCCCTCAAACTGATGGGAAAGCTGGGCATGTTGCGCCAGCAGCACCGTGTGCTTGCGCGCCGCCCGGGTCAGGCGCTCATCGACGGTCAGCGGCTGGAGTCCTTGCTCGCGGCGGGCCTGGTTGATCAACTCCACCAGCTGCGCCTCGCCGGCAGTGTCGAACTGTTGTGGCTGAACATTGGGCGCAGTGCCCGCTTGTAAGTTGAACGGCGAAGCCAGGGCTAGCAACCCTGCGTCTGCGCGAACGCACGGCGCAGATAACAAAACGACGATCAGCAGCCATGAGGCCGCCTGTTGGCCGGAGCCGGCTGATCTATCGAGTTGCATCGTTTCTTCTACGGCGATCCATCGACATTTCGAACACTCTCGCGAATACTCTATTGTCCGCTAGATCCGAAGCCTTTCGCACCGCGGGCTGCCTCGCTCAACTCGCTTTCCGTCACTTCTCCGGCCAGGAAAGGATGCTCCAGTAGTTGCGCAATCTTGTCACCCTTATGGATGGTGTAGGCTTCGTCGCCAAGATTTTCCATCAGCACAATGATCTCGCCGCGATAACCGGCGTCGATCACGCCCGCATTGCACAGCAGGCGCTTCTTCGCCAGCCCGGAGCGGGTCTTCACGATTCCGCCTGCCGCGGGCACGAATTCGATGGCGATGCCGGTGTGAACTCCGGCCGCGCCGTGGGCGGCAAGGGTTAGCTCTTCGGCGGAGTATAAGTCGTAGCCGATGTCTTCTCCGGGATGTGCGACCGTCGGCAGGACGGCGTCAGATGATAACCTTTTCACTTTGAGCATGAGTCTTCATTGTGCCAGAAGTCGCGGCAACTGCGCCCCGGTTGCGCTGCGACTCGACTTGGCAGACTGGTGATTCGCATCGATGAACGAACAATCCTGTAATACTCGGCCCGTGGGCTTCCTCGATGAAGCCGCAATCCGTCCATTGCTGAGCTTTGAATCGCTAATCCCTGTGATGCAAAGCGCCCTCATCGACTTCTCGGCGGGACACGTGTCGCAGCCCGTCCGCGGCATCCTGTCGATCAAGCAATACAGCGGATTCATGGGCGTCATGCCTGCGGTTTATGGCGACCTAATGGGTGCGAAGCTGGTCACCCTTTATCCCGACAACGGATCGCGAGGGTTGCCGACGCATCAGGCTGTGATCGCGCTATTCCGCGCCGATACCGGTGAGCCACTGGCAATGATGGATGGCCGCCTGATCACCGAGATGCGAACCGCAGCCGTGTCGGCGGTCGCAACGAAACTACTGTCGGTTTCCGACGCGAGAAGCCTGGCGATTCTGGGCAGCGGAGTACAAGCCAGGGCGCACTTTAACGCGCTCTCAGTGGTGCGGAAGTTTGACGACGTCCGCGTCTGGAGCCGCAATCCGCAACATGCGCAGGTGCTGGCCGATAAGATCGGAGCGCGAGCGACCTCCGCGGAAGACGCGGTGCGCGGAGCCGACGTCGTAGTGACGGTTACGAATTCACCTGAGCCGGTGCTGCGGGGCACGTGGCTGAAGCCTGGTGCTCTGGTGAATGCGGTGGGTGCGGTCGGCCCAAAGCACCGCGAAGTAGACGACGATGCCATGCGCGGCGCGGTGGTGGTGGATTCTCGCGAGGCGGCAATGAAGGAATCCGGCGATGTGTTGTTGGCGAACGCGCCAATCTATGCCGAACTCGGCGAACTGCTTGCTGGAACAAAACCAGTGCAGCAGACGAGGTTCACGGTGTTCAAATCGTTGGGACTAGCGGTCGAGGATCTCGCCGCCTCCAAACTCGTATTGGAGCAGATGCAAATCTCTTAGCCGATCTGTTCTCGATTGGCGTTATTCTCCAGCCAGGAAGTAAGCTCCGTAGCGCCGGCCCATGCGATAGGCAAGCCGGGCGTGGCAACGGTACGCGGCTTCGCCTTTCTGGCGAAACTCGAGGATGACGATATCGCCGACGTTCAGCCCGGCTTCACAGTCGAAGGCGACCCCTCCTTCGCTCAGGTCAGTGCAGGTTCCGTCATTCGATTTATCCACCAGCAAACCATAGGTGAGAATTCGCAATGGGATCTTGAGCGCGATTCGCTCCCGCCGTCGCCGGTCAAAGGCCGGCGGCAGCTCAGGAAATGCGCTTCCCGGTTCGTTTTGTACGTTCTTCATGCGGCGCTGCCCCTGACGATGGGTTACCCACAGGTTGTCAACTAAGCCATCGGCGGGCAAGCGCAAAGACTTCACTGGCGATCGAAAATCGCACCAGCAGTTCCGTCTTGGGGAACAGTTCTACCTTGGGCCGTTCACGCGGGCACGGCGGCCGAGTAAGCAGCGCCGGGCGTACTCTACAATGCCAAAGTATGAGTCCCAAGTCTGAGGAACTGCTGCGCCCCCGCGATGCCGCCGTGGTCCTGGGCGTTAGTTATGCCAGCCTGAAGCAGTGGATTTACAAGGGCAAGCTGCGCACCGTAAAGACTGCCGGCGGCCACCATCGTATTCCACAAAGCCAAATCGACGCCTTCCTCTTCAAGTCGCTAGGCAAGCAACCGGCGGAGAGCCGTGCCAACTTCCGCAACATCAGCGGACGCAATCAGCTGGTAGGCCGCATTGTGGAAGTGCGGATTGAAGGCCTGATTGCGCAGATTAAGCTATCCATCGGCGGGCAGCACATCACCTCCATCATCACCGCCGATGCTGCTCGCGAGATGCGCTTGAAGCGCGGCGACAAAGCCGCGGCGCTGGTCAAGTCCACGGAAGTGATGATTGTGAGGGTGTAGAGCGGTTGCGAAAGACGCGATTCTCAGCAGAAAAAATCGGGTGGCTGGCCGAGCACCAGCCACCCGATTTGTTTACGGCAGGTAGTACCGGAAGGATGTGAAGAACATGTTGTCGAGAGCTGTCGGGCTGTTGTTTGCAGGTACAGGAAGCTTGGTGCCAATTCCCGCCCACGCAGTCTTGGTCACGTAGGAATACTGAAGGCCGAACTGCAGTCTGCCCTTCGGACCGTTGTACGGCTTGTACCAGAAGCCGAGGCTGCCTTCCCAAATGTCCTTGGTGTCGCCGGTGCAGTTCGCCAAGGCACCGGGATCGTAGCCGGCACCGTACGAGGTGCTGGGCAGGGTTTCGAGGCCGCAACCGGTATTGTTGGAAGCAAGTGCGCCATAGCCAACGGCCGGGACGCCCTTGGAGTTGAGGAACTCGGTCTGGCCGTCATACTCGATACCGCCGTAGCCATACCAATCCCACTTGGGAGAATGATATTCGAGACTCAGCAGGCCCTGGCGGCTCGCGATCGGAGCCACGTAGCCGTTCGAGCTGATGGTCACATCGGACAAGCCGGCGGTTCCGTACCGTCCCACACCTTTACCCGCCAAGGCGTGTATGCCGAGGTCAATGTGCTTCTGGAACATGGACCACCGGGCGTTGATGCCGCCGCCACCCGACCAGGTCGAGCTATTGAAGGCTCCAGCTACGCTGGGAGTCTTTGCCCCCGCATCGGGGAAGATGCGATCGCGGAAGCCGCTGCCGATACCGAAGATTTCATAGTGTCCAAAGCCAGGCTGGAATGCCAGCTTGGCGACGAAGTCCGGGGACGGGTTGAACGAGTAGTTAGCCAGGGCGGTGCAAGTGGTGGCCACCGTGGCTGGCAACGTCGTGATCGAACTCGGCGAAGTGGAGCAGCCGCTGATCGCTCCGTTATACAAGCCGGCTGAGAGTCCCGGACCACCGAGCAGGAATGAACCGGCGGTATTGCCGTGTGCAGTTAGCGTCGCCTCCGAATCTTCTACGGAGAAGCCCAACCAAACCTTGTTGCCCCAATCCTTGACCACACGGAATCCGTACTGACGCGCCCAGCTGAAGCCCACGGTATATTGCGGGTCGATAGTCATCGGCGTCGCTTCGGTGCGGTTGTCTTCACCCACCTTAGTTTCCGTGACCAAGCTCCACATCTGGCCACCGGTAAAGCTCCAGCCGCTGTTGAGCGCGGCCTGACCCCAAGCCTGCCGCTGGCGGAGAACATAAGAGTTGCTTTCATTGTTGTTGGAGGTAGTGCCGGAACCCAGGAAGTCGGTTTCGACATAGCCGGTCAAGTTCATATTCTCCAGCTTGCCTTGGGCCAGCATGGAAATTCGTGACTGACGGCCCGATCCGTAGAACTCGGCCATATGCGCTTGCGAGGAGCCCGAGTACGGAATTGAATTCAGCGCCGTGTTGATGTCCGCGCCTTCGGCGTGTTGACGCCATACAGTTTCTGCCGCCAGGAATCCGCCCGGCGTAATCGTGATTCCCTTGTAGTGAATTGCCAGTGGGCTTTCCAATCCGGCAACCCGTTTCTGCGTTTCCTGCACTTCGTTCACAGTGTTGCCGGAAACAGTCTTCAAATCGGCGACGTCATGTTGTAGTGCACCGATCTGGTCAGCACTCACCGTACTCTGCGAGTTGGCCGCAGCCGCTGCAGCCGCCTGCGCCTGTTGGGCGGCCGACTGCGCCGCCGTCACTTGCTGCTGCAGGCTCTGAATGGCCTGATCGCGAGTTGAGATCTGTTGTTGCAGCTGTTGGATCTGCTGTTGTTGCGCCGAGATGGCGTCCTTCATGTCCTCCAGCTGCTTCGAAACCGGAGCCGAGCTGCTACGCTTCGGCGGTTTCGAAGTTTGGGAGTCGGTTTGCGCGAAGACGGTTGTGGTAACCAGAACCGAAAGCGCCAGGGCAAGTCGTCGTTTCATTTTCTCTCCTGAATAGCAACAGTTGAGCGGAACGGAATCTACAGCAACCCAGCAATACCGCACACTTAGCACAACTAGAAATTTTGTTGACAAGAGTCAGCGAAATGCTATGTGGGAGAAGTTACAGATTCATGAATACAAAATGAAAGTTCCGCGAATAAGCCTAGATTTCAATAGGTTGGAGGGGACGCATTGGATTTTGTCAGGATGGAACCAGGAACAGTAGGAACAAAGTCTCCATTCACCGGCTTTTCATCTTCTTGTAATATTCGTCATCTATGCTCACGGAGAAACTTGCCGCCGGTTCTTGAAGCGATCCAGGAAGGCTTGGAGTTCGTGCGACAGTTGCTGAGTTTCGAGTAGACCGTCAAAATCCCGCATCGGAGGAGTTATGCGTCACGTTGTGCCTAACCAACGCTTTTGGGTTTCCCTCGCTGCTTTTCTGATTGCAGTTAGTGTTTTCATTCCGGCCAAGAATGCCTTGGCTCAGGACAACAGCACAGCTTCCCCGCAAGCCCACTTTCCACCCCTGTCCGCGCAGGCCCAGGACCTTATGCAGAATGTGAAGGAGGTATATTTCCCCTTCAACATCTACAGTCGAATCGTGAATCCTGATGTGCTGCAATCCGACACGGAATACTTGAAGCAGCATTCCGAAGCTCAGCTCTGGATCCAGGGCTATGCCGACATCCGCGGCGATGTCTTCTACAACCTGGTGCTCTCCTATCGGCGGGCGCAGTTTGTGAAATCGCAGTTGCTGAAGAGCGGAGTCAACGAGTCGCAGATCGGCTTTGCTACGGGCTGGGGCAAACTCTACCCGACTTGCCAGTCAAAGGATGACAGTTGCTATCAGCAACAGCGCCGAGTCGACATTGTGCCACCGGACACCATGTAAACGACCCATTGCGGGCGCTGCGGGTCCTCAATTCTACGATTCCGCGGGCCCCGCCCGCGCCCCGCCCGCCAACCCCGCTCTCGACTGCGGATTGAGGGCCGGGATATAATCTGCTTTTGCCCGCACTGCTTCGAAACCGTTCGAAGCAGCTGTGTTCGTGTCTGCAACTGCGGGCAGCACTCCTAAAGTCATAGAGATCCGAGGTTCCCTCATGTCAGGCCATTCCAAATGGGCAACAATCAAGCACAAGAATGGCGCGCTGGATGCCAAGCGCGGCAAGATTTTCACTAGCCTAATAAAGGAAATCACCATCGCTTCTAAGAGCGGTGGT
>JBEKTC010000258.1:0-7014 GCA_049516475.1 Candidatus Korobacteraceae bacterium
GCTGTAAAGGACGGTCTCTTTGCCGCTCTTATCGACCTTGAATACAGTTCCGCAGCCGGAGCCGTTGCATGCGCTGAGGTCGCCGCCGTTGAAAGTCGTGCCGTAGAGGTTGCCCGCCCGGTCGCGAATGACGTTCCCTAGGGGGAACTCCCCGTCCGCGCCGGTAAACGTGTAGAGCATGGTATAGCCTGGAGGGTGCTGCGCTTCCTGTTGGTGTTCTTCCTGTGCGGCAACTGCCGGCATCGCCAGCAGCGCCAGCAAGCCTAAAGATAAAATGGTGAACAGCAATCTGGACTTCATATCGTCTCCTTTTCAATGTCCTTCGCAACCGTAGCGGTTAGCTGATTCTTGTGTTTTGCACGCGAGCCAGTAGTGAATTCAGGCAAATCAGCACCGAGCCATCGGCTGCCTGCGACCGATGGAGTTCCTCCGAGTTGAGCCATTCCTCTAGTGCCGGCCGTTCCAGGTTCGAGATGACCCCGACGTTATCCAGCGCGATCACCTCGCTTTCGGTCGCGCATAGCGGACACCATGCACGTCTCGAATTCCGGCTTCGCAGGATCAACAAAGAATCGGTTTCGATCGTGATCTTCATCCGCTTCGCCATAACAGCTTGCTTTCTGAAACCGGCCGTGTGCTAAAACGAGCGCAGATTGACAGGAGGACACGTGAAAAGTCCTTACAAACCGCTTGAAAACTTCTGATAATTTCTCGCAGGCGGATAACAGCCAGAAAACACGGCACTTCAACGGTGGAGGTGAGCGCCGCTCCTGCCGGTTTAAACTCTGAATCGTGCTAAAATCCCGGCCTGCAGCTTTGTGAGGTGGGATGCTGGATGTCCAAGAGCCCAAGCCCCAAGGTTAAGGAACTCTACGAGTTCGGCCCCTTTCGTGTTGATCCCGAGAAAGAAACTCTGCTGCGCGCCGGCGAGCCTGTCTCGCTGACGCCAAAGACGTTTCAGATCCTCCTGGTGCTGGTCCGCCACAGTAACGAGGTAGTCACTAAAGACGACCTGATGAAAACGGTGTGGCCAGACACTTTTGTGGAAGAGGCCAACCTGAGCCGCAACATCTTCATGTTGCGAAAGGCGCTGGGGGAGAGTCCCCAGGACCATCGGTACATCGTTACGGTGCCCGGACGAGGGTATCGTCTTGCTGAGAACGTGCACCTAGCGTCGGACCACGAAATCAGCATTATCGCGGCGAACCATTCTAAGGTTCAGGTACAGGTCGCGGAAACGAAACCCTGGGGATGGATCGCCGTAGCTGGGATCCTGCTGCTTGCCGCTGCTGCCGGAATATTCCAGCTCTTTTGGCACCGGCCAGTGGCTCTCAGCGAAAAGGACACAGTTGTACTTGCAGATTTTGCCAATTCCACTGGCGACCCGGTGTTTGACGGGACACTGCGGCAAGGCATGGCTGTTCAACTTGGGCAGTCGCCGTTTCTTAGCCTTATCTCGGAGCAACGGATCCGGCACACACTCCGCTTAATGGGCCGGTCAGCGGATGCGCAGCTCACTCCCGATCTGGCGCGAGAGATATGCGAGCGTACTGGAAGTGCCGCGGTGTTGGAAGGCTCGATCGCAAGCCTGGGAAGCGAGTACGTGGTGGGGTTGCGCGCAAGGAACTGCCGTACCGGAGACATCCTCGATGATGAGCAGGCGCAAGCGATGAGAAAAGAGGACGTTTTGAATGCGCTTACTCAAATTGCCAGTAAGTTCAGAAGTCGCGTCGGCGAATCGCTGTCGACCATCCAACAGCACAATACTCCTCTGGCCGAGGCGACGACCTCCTCTCTTGAAGCATTGGAAAGTTATACGGCGGGTTGGCGCGTGCACTATGCTAACGGAGCCATTGCCGCTCTGCCCCTCTTTCAGCGGGCCACGCAGATTGATCCGAACTTTGCGATGGCACATGCGGCGCTGGGACGGATGTACGCTGATCTGGACGAATCTGATCTCTCGGCGGACAGCACCAGCCGAGCCTGGCAGTTGCGGGATCGCACCAGTGATCCGGAGAAGTTCTTTATCACTGGCGGTTACGAGACGCTGGTAACCGGAAATCTGGAAGCGGCGCGACAGACTTGTGAGGAGTGGACTCAAACCTATCCTCGTTCGGCGCTGCCTCATACATTATTGTCGGGGTACATCAACAAGGCCTCGGGCCAATACGAAAAGGCGGTTGCCGAAGCCCGGAGGGCTGTCGAGCTCGATCCGGATTTTGCCATCGCGTATTTCAACGTTGCCGTCAACTATGTTTATCTTGATCGCTTGGAAGAAGCCGAGAGCGCCCTCCGGCGCGCTTCCGGACGCGGGTTGGAAATCGATGAGTTCATCGGACTGGGGTACGATATCGCCTTCCTGAAAGGTGACCAGGCGGGAATGGAACGACAAGCCGCTCGAGCCCGAGGAAGGTCTGGAGGTGACACCTGGATCTCCAACAAAGAGTCGTTTGCACTGGCCTACGTGGGTCAGCTGCAACAGGCACGGAGCATGTCACGCCGCGCGGTGGAACAGGCTCAGCAGTCGGCGCAGCGGGAAAGAGCGAGCCTGTGGGAAGCGGGCGCCGCAGTGCGGGAGGCTCTTTTCGGTAATGCATCGCAAGCGAGAGAGAGATCGATGGCCGCACTCGAGCTTTCAAAGGATCGCGAAGTGGAGTACGGTGCTGCCTTCGCGCTGGCTCTCTCCGGAGATTCTTCGCACGCGGAAGCACTCGCCAAGGACTTGGAGAGGCAATTTCCTGAGGATTCATCTATCCGATTCAGTTATCTGCCGGCGCTTCGCGCACGCCTTGCACTGAATCATGGCGATGCTCCAGGGGCCCTCGAAACGCTGCAAGCTGCCGTTCTTCACGAACTGGGTGCGCCGCGCAGCAGCATACATGCGCTCTTCGGGGCGCTCTATCCCGTTTATGTGCGTGGCGAGGTATATCTGGCTTTACACCAAGGAGCCGAAGCGGCCACCGAATTCCAGAAGATTCTCGTTCACCGCGGCATCGTGGTCAGCGATCCCATAGGCGCTTTGGCGCACTGGCAAATGGGTCGAGCGTATGCAATGCAGGGCGATAACGCCAAAGCGAAAGCCGCCTACCAAGACTTCCTTACTCTGTGGAAAGGCGCCGACTCCGACATTCCCGTCTATAAACAAGCCCAAGCCGAGTACGCCAAGTTGCAGTAGGGCCATACATATCAGACACAGTCCCCCGTGCCAGAATCCATAGCGAATCGTCCATTGTGTAGTTGGCGGATGATAGGCAATCCGCAGGGTTAGTTGGCGATAACAACGCGCTGCGTCAATTGGCTGTTTGAGGTCGAGAGAAGAAGACCTCCGGAAAGCAGACCCACGATTGTGGAATTTACGGTCTGAAAATGCGAAGCTGGCCAGTCGGCCAGCATCCGGCAACCGCACTGGCACCGCCACTTGGACGGAAAACGCCCAACCCGCGTTGTTGAAGCAATGCACCAAGTCGCGGCTAAAACGACGGAATGCCGACAACCCGTCAAACTGAATTAAACTCGCTTCGTTAAGTCTTGGAACGGCGGGATCGCGCGGGTTTCAACGACCATCTTGGTTTGATTCCCGCCGATTGCCAATGACTTTGACGGTTTGCCACTTGGGTTGGCGGCCCACACGGAACCGATGAGCGGGTGCGGTACGAGGCCGATGGGTGTGAGGATTTCGTAGGCGTCGTGCTGTGTAATGTTTTGAGCCAGCGCCCGGTAGATTTTTTGAATTTTGGGTGTGTTCCAGTTTGCGAGTAGATTAGAGGCCGCCTGCGGTGTTTTGGCAAAGAGGACGATGCCGGTGGTGGCTCGGCCCAACCGGTGGATAGGGTTTGCGTTGGGAGTTTGCTTTTGCACCAAGCGTAGGAGGGTGTTTTCCATGAAGCCGCCGCCGGGGAGGGTGGGCAGCCCGCTGGGTTTGTTGACGGCCAATAGATGGGGGTCTTCAAACAGGACTTCGAAGTGCTGAGGGGAGTCTGGTTCGATCCAGGGTGGACGGTTCCAGACAAGGGTCTGACCTAAAGTGACCGATTCGCTTCCGGTGGCGGTGACACCGTTGAGGGTGACTTCGCCGTTGTTCAGTTTTCGTTGCCAGGCTTGTTGGGTTGAGTGGGGGTAAAGGCTTGCCAAGTGGGAGAGCAGGGTTTGTCCATGGTTAGGTGGATCAATTTCCATTTCTAGTTTCCCGGGTAGAGGCAGTACGTTTGTGTTGCATCTGCCATCAGCGGAAAAGAAGACGGACGACTCACACGTCGGGGTTTGCGTATCTTCCTAGGTTTCGAACCATGCACGCGAAGATCCTCTTTGTGGAAGACGAAGAACCGTTGCGGGCGCTGCTCGGAGATCGTCTTAGCAGCGAGGGGTATGCCGTCGAGTATGCGAGTGACGGAACGAAGGGGCTAGAAAGAACCACTTCCGAAGCTTTCGACCTGATCATCCTAGATGTCATGCTGCCCGGAATGAATGGCTTTGATGTCTGTCGCGGAATACGCATGGCGGGAGTGGCCACGCCCATTCTGATGTTGACCGCGCGAGGACAGATCGAGGACAAGGTTGCCGGCCTGAAGATCGGTGCGGATGACTATGTTACCAAGCCCTTCGAAGCTAGAGAGTTGATGGCCAGGATAGAAGCTCTACTGCGACGAGCCCCTACTACCCTGCCCCGCGGTGCCGTGTATCAATTCGGCCCAATCCGAATCGATCTCTTGGGTACAAAGGTTACGCTGGACGGAATGAAGGTGAATCTCTCGGCCCGCGAATTTCAACTTCTTCGATATCTTGTTGAGCACCGAGGTAAAACTCTCTCCCGCGACGAACTTCTCAGACAAGTGTGGGGATACTCTGCGGACGCTTATACTCGCACCGTGGATGTTCATATTGCCGGTCTACGCAACAAGCTTAGAGCCGGGCCCGAGCAGTCCGACCTCATTCAGACGGTTAAGGGAATGGGCTACAAGTTCGCCCCCTATAGCAGCATACCGGCAATCCCCGGTCGTGGCCGATGAAAAAAAGCAGTACAGAACGCCGAAGGTCAGTGTCGGCAAGGTGAAAAAATCCATGGCGGCAATGGCCTCACGATGATTCCGCAGAAAAGTCAGCCAGCGCTGCGTGGGATCGTGAGGTCTCGGAGCTCGCCGCACCCATCGCGAAACGGTTGGTTCGGATAGGTCGAAGCCGAGCTTGAGCAACTCGCCGTGCATGCGCGGTGCGCCCCAGGTCGGGTTCTCAGCAACCATTTGAAAGATCAAGGCGCGAATTTCTTTGCTCACCGGCTTGCGGCCTACCCTCGCCCGGTCCTCGTATGGTCAAGAAACTCATCTTCGCTTCCGAGGAGTTTACCCGACTGCGTCCGACCCGTGGATGTTATGGGCAGTCGGATGGTACCTATTTGCGTATAACCAACAGGGGGCACGGTGTAAGATTGGTTTCAATTTCCTATTCCTTCGGGACAGCCGTATGCAATTGTTCGCTTTCGACGATTCCTATCTGCAACGACTTCGTGCGGGCGAGTTCCCTTTATGGTCAAAAAAGTCGTGCGTAGGGCTGAACTGCTTCAAAGGTCACTATCATGGTTTCAGGTTTTAGGCGTGCTCTTGATTGAGGCTGCTGACAATCCTCGACCAGTACACAAACTGTGCCATCACACTCAACATCCCAAACAGGACCACCTTCGGGATTTCGCAGGAAAGGAAAGTGTTTAATGAGCTCGGAAATCGCTCGTCGAGTACCGGTTGCCGAATCGCGCTCCGGATCATTCCCGGGCACCCTTTGGTTGCTGCTACTGCTAGTTGCCGCTGTACCTCCAGCGGCGCACGCGCAAATCTTTCAGGTCATTCACTCCTTTACTGCGGGAGCGGATGGGGCTATTCCCTTTGCCGGCCTGACCATGGATCGCGCAGGAAGATTGTACGGAACGACCAACGGGGGCGGATTCACCTTCGGTTCGGTTTACAGAATTGCGGAGTTCGGGTCGAGCTGGATAACGAGCCCGCTGCTTGACTTCCACGCCCCTTCTAACGGCCAATCCCCCGATGCCACGGTGGCTCTCGGACCCGATGGCAACCTATACGGTACAACCTCGGCGGGAGGACTATCCAACTGCCCGGGCGGGGGAGACCAGGGTTGCGGCGTAGTTTTCAAGCTGCAACCGCCTGCCCGGGTGTGCACCTCGGTTAGCTGTCCCTGGACGGAGACGGTGCTCCATCGCTTCCTTGGACTTCCCAATGATGGCTGGCTTCCCGCCAGCCAGCTTACCTTTGACAGTGCCGGCAACATCTACGGCAACACTCAGTACGGCGGCACTGGACATTGCTCCAACTTGGGGTGTGGACTGGTTTTCAAACTGTCGCCTTCCGGCGGCGGATGGACGGAAACCGTGATCTACAATTTCCAGGCGGGCAACGACGGATATTACCCCGAAGGCGGATTGCTCCTCGATGCCGCCGGGAATCTCTACGGAACGTCTTACGGGGGCAGCGGCGGCAAGGGGATCGTGTACGAGTTGAGCCCCTCCAACGGCGGCTGGGCGCTTTCCATCCTGTACAGCTTTAATGGAAGCGAGGGCAACGGTCCGGAGGGCCCTCTGGTTGCCGATCAGGCGGGGAATCTTTATGGCATTACCGCCAGCGGCGGCTCGGCTAACCAGGGCACCGTCTTCCGGCTGACGCAACCTGGAACCTGGACCTACGAACTTCTGTACAGCTTCCCCAGTTACTCCATTGGCGGGCAGCCCAATGGCGGCTTGGCAATTGACGGAGCCGGAGATCTTTACGGCACAACGTACGGAGGCGGCGCCTATGGCGACGGCATCGCGTTCAAGGTTACGCATACAAATAGCGGTTGGGTTCAGACTACCCTGCACGACTTCAACTCTTCCGACGGAGTAACTCCCAACGGCAGTCCCGTGATCGACTCCAGCGGAAATCTTTACGGCACTGCAGCGCTGGGCGGTTCCACTACCGGTTGCTATACCGGCTGTGGCACGGTGTGGGAGATCAAGCCGTAGCCTGCATC
>JBEKTC010000259.1:0-6956 GCA_049516475.1 Candidatus Korobacteraceae bacterium
TGCCTTGCTCGATCTCCTCGTGCAGTTCGCGGTTGGTGGAGCACACCAACCGCACTTCCACTTGCTTGTCTTCCTGGGCGCCAATCCGGCTGAACTGCCCGTCTTGCAACAGCTGCAGAAGCTTGGCTTGCAGCATGGCGTCCAGCTCGGCAATTTCGTCCAGAAATAACGTGCCGCGATGCGCCATCTCCACTCTACCCGGTTTGGGGTTGAAGGCGCCGGTAAATGCGCCGCGCTCATAGCCGAACAGTTCGCTTTCGAGAAGCGTTCCCGGAATGGCTGGACAATTCACCTTCACAAAGGGACCCGCAGCCCAAGGCGAGTAGAGGTGCAGCAAGCGAGCAACGATGTCCTTGCCCGTGCCGCTCTCTCCACTGACCAGCACGGAGAGATTGGAGGCAGCAACCCGCTCCAGCTTTTGGCGAACGTCGCGCATGGCGGGCGTTTGCCCGAAGATCACGGGCTCCGGGGGGAGCTGGTGTGCCGTGATCGCACTCTCGTTGTTCGAGCCCGCCAGAAGTGGCATTCTCGGTTCCCGCACATTCTATTTAGGAGCTGACGTGCTAATGATTTGCATTTATTGCGCCAAGTTCCTGCACATTGCAATAAAATGCGCATATTACTTGTAAGCTACTGTTAATAGAATATCTTATCTGTTGCGTGGAGGTGGGTTATGCCTATCGATAACGATTAGAAGAGAACAATTTTGCGTCTAAAGTGTGCAAATGTTTTCACTCAGAGGAAGTGAGTTTCCCAACCGGGCGGGACTTGCCGACTTCCAAACCCGTCGGCTGATCCAATAGCGGTTCATGGAACTGCAGTCCCAGGAGAAAATACTGCCGATCGGCCGTACATCGCAATACGGTGGCACGTAAAAGGGATATTGATCGAGGGAGTTGCGCCTTGTTGACCAAAGCGACGGGAATTTCAAGCGTAATCTCGGTTCCGGGGTCCAAATACCGCCTAGTCGCCAACAAAACGCCGCCGGCAGAGAGATTCAGCGCTGTAGCGAACTCCAGAAATTCTTCACCGTTCGAGTTCTTCCCCCGCACGAAAAACGGGATGGAAATAGGCAACCGGTCCCAACCGCGGCGCTCGGCAACGGATACGCTTCGACGCAAAGGCCAGCTCCTACATTACTAGCGTATGACGCACATCGATAACCAAATGTCCGAGTTCAGTCAACCGGTTTGCTTTGTTGGGCATAGAACCAAGTCGGACAAAACATGCGGAACCCGACGTTGCAATCTATTGCGGTAGAGCGGAAGAGGAATACCTGCTAAAAGGTGAAAATGGTTCCGGAAAAGGAAACCAAATTACCACTTTGTCCAAGAATTAATCAGTTTGGCATTGACAATGCATAGGTTTGCGGTAAGATCAGTTCTCCCCCTGTAGAGTGTTCCCACTCTATCTCCCGAGGATTTGGTAACTCAACTAAACTTAAGGCTGACTTTTGTCGAGAATATGCCTGTACAACGCAGATCGGGGATTCATCCTAGGGACGCCACGGACTTGCCCTTGCCTCCCGGGTACCGGAAGGGGGTTATCCCCATGCCGCCAGCAAAAATGTCGCCGGTAAAGCCAACGCCTGAACCGGTTGGCCACGAGCATTGCAGCTGCTGCCGCGATGCCTTGGCCTCCGCGGCCCATGAACTGAAGACGCCACTGGCGATCATGGCAGGATATCTGCACCTCTTACTGTCGGAAAAACTCGGCCCTTTGAGTCCTCGCCAGATGGAAGTTCTGACCGAGATGCAGGCCAATGGCGCCCGCCTGTCCAACTTCATCCAGAACCTTTTGACCTACACCGCCCTCAAGGTTGACCGCCTGGAGTTGCACTACGAGGTGGGCGACATCAACGGCTGCATTCGCGAGATCGCCGAAGTCTGGTCGCAGCGCTTTCAGGAAAAGGCCATCGCCTTCTACTTTCTGCCCAACGACAAACTAGAGGCGTTTCCCTTCGATTACTACAAGATTCAGCACGTCGTTTCCAACCTGCTCGACAACGCCATGAAGTACACGCCGGCCTCCGGGACGGTGTGGCTGCATGTGGAACCGTACTTTTGGGAGCGGCGAACCGTAGCCCGGCCGCCTACCGTGGAGCGTCGCCGCCAGCGGGTGAATGCGCCCAATTGCTGCCGGATCTCCGTGGCTGACACCGGTCCCGGTATCGCGCCCGAGTTCCAGCAGGAGATCTTCGACGAGTATTTTCGCCTGGTTCCTCAGGGCATGCGCGCCGAAGGTCACGGGCTGGGTCTCGCCATCGCCCGCCGCCTGGTGCAGTCGGCTGGCGGAAAAATCTGGGTCGAGAGCGAGCCGGGCACGGGCAGCAAGTTTTCCTGCCTGATCTTGCTGAATCCTCCTCCCCCACGCCTAACGGAGGAGCAATGAGCACTTCGCACATCCTTGTGGTAGACGACGAACCTAGCATGTTGCGGTACCTTCAGACGGTTCTGGAGCTGGATTCCTATCGCGTCTCCACCGCCTCCAACGGGTTGGAGGCCGTCGATAAGGTCGAACGCGACAGCCCCGATCTGGTGCTGCTCGACATGGTGATGCCCGGCGCTGATGGCTTGGAGACGCTGCAGCGCATTCGTGAAGCCCGTCCTTCCACCAAGGTCGTCATGCTGTCCTGTGTGCGTGACACCCGCAAAGTAGCCCAGGCTATGCGACTGGGCGCGCAAGACTATCTTTCCAAGCCCGTCCAAAAGGAAGAAATGGACGAGGTCCTGCGCTTCTGTCTGGAGAATACCGATCCCTCAGCCCCCGGCGCAGGCGACGCTATCGAAGTCGGCGAAGGCGTGTATTTCTTCTCAGCTACGCCGCTGATGCGCCAGCTTCGCGCTCAAGCCATGCAAGTGGCCAAATTCGATTTCCCCGTATTGTTGCTAGGCGAAAGCGGCACCGGCAAGGAAGTCCTGGCCCGCCTCATCCACAAGTATTCCGATCGCGCCCATCGCACCTTCCTCAAAGTCAATTGCGCCGCCGTTCCCAGCGAACTGCTGGAGAGCGAGCTCTTCGGCTACGAGCCCGGTGCCTTCACCGGCGCTAACAAAGCCAAGCCCGGCAAGTTCGAGCTCTGCAACAAGGGCACCTTGCTGCTCGACGAGATCGGCGAGATGTCGCCCGCGCTCCAGGCCAAGCTGCTGCAAGTCCTGCAGGACGGCCAATTCTCGCGCCTCGGCGGACGCGTCACCGTTCAGGTCGATGTCCGCGTTCTGGCCGCCACCAACATCAACATGCCGCAGGCCATCGCCCAGAAGACCTTCCGCGAGGACCTTTATTACCGCCTGAACAGCTTTGTGCTGCGCATGCCTTCACTGCGCGAACGCCGCGAAGAGATTCCCATGATCCTGCGGCACTTCATGATCCAGCTTGCCGATAAGTATGCCTGCGCCCCGCTCAGCGTTTCGCAGCGCCTGGTGGAAGCCACAGAGAACTATTCCTGGCCGGGAAATATTCGCGAGCTGGAAAACTTCGTGAAGCGGTTCCTGGTGCTGGGCGACGAGTCTGCCGCCATCGGTGAGCTGCAGAGAAGACCAAACCCTGACGCGCAGAACGCGGCCGCCGCTTCTGCCGATGACAAACGGCCGCAGCAGCAACCTGATCTGAAGGAAATGGTCCGCAATCTCAAGAATGGCGCGGAATCGGAAGTGATCGCCCAGGTCCTGGAAGAGACTGCCTGGAATCGCAAGCGCGCCGCCACCAAGCTCAATATCAGCTACAAAGCCCTGCTCTACAAGATCCGCCAGTACGACATTCGTCCCCGCCAGATGGGATAGCAGGCCTCGTCATATTTTCGTCAGTTCGCTGACACGGGAAGCGAGCCCGTTCAAAACGTCGAGGTGGAACATGGCCGCTACAGAAATACCCCCACAGCCCAATGGCCAATCAACCGAGCAAGGGAGTCACTTTGATATTGCCACCTTGACCAAAGTTGGAGCGGTCGCTGCAGCTCTTGCGTATGCCACTGGGATCCTGACTGTCAACATCTATCTGCACCGGTTTGGGATAACCGATTTTTCCTTCGCAAAACCAAAACTGGTCCTCACGGGCATTCTGGTGCTCGTCACCTTATCGCTCCTGTGTGCAGGTCCAACCTATGTCGCTTTGGAGATGGCAAACCCTGAGCAGATCAGCCAAATCTCGGCCAAACTAAAGAAGCTGCCGCTGTCAGTGAAACGGGTACTGTTGTCGGTGATACCGCCGTTAGTTCTTCTTCGAATCGCGGACGTTGTGTATTTCAGCGAACCTCCCGGACTAGGCCAGTTACTCCTCTGGAAATATCCGGGATTGTGGATACCTCTCGTAATTTATGCCCTCGTTTTCTTGGTGTCCGGGTCGGCATACGTGTCGTCACAATTGCTAAGAAAAGCAACCGGGACTCAAAGGTCGCATGTTGTTGAGATGGCGATCTACTTGCTCGGGGCTGTCGTCCTACCCTTGGTTTTCGTCCTATTTTATATTTATATTTTCGCACTAACCCTCTATCCAGCCCTGCCCTCAGCCTATGGGGGAGGCAAACCCAACTTCGAAAAGCTGGTTGTCGCAGAAAGCGGGAGATGCGAAATGCGGCAGCTAGGCATACCGTTTGATCCGATGCAACCGAATGTTACGGTACCTCTGCCTGTCTTGCATGAGTCCGAGAGCATAATCGCTGCGGTGCTGGAGCGCCCCGCGAATGAGCGTCCCCCTGACGGCCAGTTGCAGGCCAACGGAAAGGACGCTTCAGCTGCGTCGCCCCGGCCCGAGTGCAAAACCGCAGCTTCGCCAACAACCCCCGCAAGCGGAAATGACCACGACAGGTGGCTGGCCTGTCACGCTGTCGTGCAAATTGACAAGACCCTAATCCATGCCACACGGATAGATTTAGATCAAGATGAAAACCAAGACAACAAACCGCCGCAGTTGGTCCCGACGGCGCCGAATGAGTGCAACAGCCCGAGTTCAGTTCCGGTTGTGCAATCTTCTGCGAGCGGATCTTGAGCAAATCTACGGCGTTGAGTTCGCTTCAGTCGCTGAACGCTACTGGATCCGCGTAGAATGTTTTCGCGCACTGAACTAAGCATATTCCGGCTTAATCGGTTCGCAGAGGCTGTCACGCTGAGCGAACGCAGCGAGTCGAAGAACCCTATTACGAACAAGCCGTGCCTCTCTGAACTTTGCCATCTCTAAAACATTGTCATCCTGAGCGGAGCGCCCGCCTGTCTTTCCGACCCGCATCTTTTGCGGGTCGGGCGGACGCGCAGTCGAAGGACCTGCTGTTCGCCCGGAGGCGGGAATTGTCTTCCCGACGACCGAAGCTTCCTCAACAGTGTCATCCTGAGCGAGCGCAGCGAGTCGAAGAGCCTGCCCCGAGCGCAGCCGAGGGGACCCCTATTTGACGACGCTCTTTGTGCCGTCCGCTCGGAGGATGGACCAGCGAGCACTCCAGTCCCGCTCTGCGGGACGGAAGATCATAGCCCAGCGCTTCAGCGCTGGGTAGGCGCGAGAAAAGGAACCCGAGTCCCCCGGGGACGGCACCCTCTAGCTCGGATCGTGCCACCCGCCGATATCGGCAGCCAGTTCCCGCGCGTCCGGCGGACCCCACGTCCCCGGCTCATACAGCTCCGTCGGACAGCAATCGCCGAGGATAGGTTCGACGATGGCCCATGCCGCTTCCACCGCGTCCTGCCGCACAAACAGCATAGGATCGCCCCTCATCGCGTCGCTCAGCAGCCGCTGATAGGCATCCATCTCATCGTTGCTGGTGTACTTCACCGCCGACAGCTCCACCGGCATGGGCACCAGCAGCGGTCCGGGGCGCTTTACGCGGGCGCCCAGGCTCAGCTCGATGTCGGGCCCCAGACGGAAGCGGAGGTAGTTTCGGCCGTCGCCGCCCATCTTGCTCAGCGGGGCCTTGCGCAGTTTCACGAACACCTCGGTCGCGGTCACAGGCAGGCGCTTGCCGGCGCGGATGAGAAATGGCACGCCCGCCCAGCGCCAGGAGTCGACCTCCAACCGCAGGGCGGCGAAGGTCTCCACATCCGACTGCGGCGAGACTCCAGGCTCGCTCCGATAGCCGTCGAATTGTCCGCGCACGATGTTTGCCGGACTTAGCGGCGGGATGGTACGGAAGATCTTCACCTGCTCGTCACGCACCGAATCCACATACATGGTCGTCGGCGGTTCCATCGCCAGAAACGCCACCACCTGCAACATGTGGTTCTGCACCACGTCGCGAATGGCCCCAGCTTCCTCGTAAAACTTTCCGCGACCCTCAACCCCGAATTTCTCGGCCATCGTGATCTGCACGCTTTGCACGTAGTTGCGGTTCCAGATCGGCTCCAGGAAGCTGTTGGCGAAGCGAAAGATCAGCAGGTTTTCCACCGCTTCCTTGCCCAGGTAGTGATCGATGCGAAAGATGTTCTCCTCGGGAAATGCCTGGTGCAGCGTCTCATTGAGTTTGCGCGCCGAGACCAGATCGCGCCCGAATGGCTTCTCCAGGATCACGCGCGCATTCTGCGCGCAGCCAGATTTTGCCAGGCCCTGGACCACAACCGGGAACATGCTGGGAGGAATCGCCAGGTAATGCGTCGGACACCGGGCGTTTCCCAGCAGGCCGCGTAAGGTCGCGTAGGTCTTGTCGTCCTTGTAGTCGCCGTCAACGTAGCTCAGCAGCTCGCATAGTTTCGAAAAAGCTTCCTCATCCACGCCGCCGCCGTGCTTGGTAATGCTATCGCGAGCGCGTTCTCGCAACTGCTCGAGGGTCCATCCTGACTTGGCCACGCCGATCACCGGCACGTCGAGCGTGCCCTGCCGCACCATGCTCTGCAGCGCGGGAAATATCTTCTTGTAGGCCAGGTCGCCAGTAGCGCCAAAAAATACGAAAGCATCGGAGTTCGCTAGCATTGATCCTCTGTTTTGAAGGGCGCAGCTTTAGCCATGCCCTGAGCTTGTCGAACGGGTGCGCCGTT
>JBEKTC010000260.1:0-10679 GCA_049516475.1 Candidatus Korobacteraceae bacterium
ACGCCATGACAGTCCTACTCGTTCTTATGATGTTCGCCATCTTTCTGACCATTGATTTCTTCTACGCGAAAGCCAAGCATCCGGCTCTGCAAGTCGCACCTGCGATGAGCAAAGACATGGCAACTGCGCCACGGTTGAAACCCAGCCTGGTCGGCGGTTTCTCCGTACCCGACAACCTTCGGTATCACCCCGGACACACCTGGGCGCTGAGCGAGAGCCCAAATCTGGTGCGAATCGGCATCGACGACTTTGCCTCGAAGCTGGTTGGCAAAGTGGAGCATGTCACTCTGCCGCAACGCGGCCAGTGGATTCGCCAGGGGCAAAAGGTGTGGAGCGTTATCCGCAATGGCGTGAAGGTCGACATGGTTTCTCCGATCGAAGGCAGCGTGTCCGACATCAACGAAGCGGTAGTCAACGATCCGTCACTGGCTACCAAGGACCCATACGGGGACGGCTGGATGATAACCGTTCAGTCTCCCGATTCGAAGACCAACTTTCGCAACCTGCTGGGCGGCGCACTGGCCCGCTGGTGGACCGAGGAATCTTCGATGCGGTTGCAACGAGTGATGCCGAGCGCTCTCGGAGCCCTGGCGCAGGACGGCGGCGTAGCCATCGACGATCTGGCTAGCACCATGCCCGATGAGCAGTGGACCAAGATCACCCGCGAGTTCTTCCTGACCTAGATCGAAATGTAGATCAATCGCCCCGGAGGTGCCTCCTGCTCCGGGGCGTTTTCTTTTGTCATGCAACTATTCCCGGCCGCGCAGCTTCGCCGATTCAGTAACGACGCGCGCGGCCGAAGTTTGTCGCCAAGCTTCGGCGGCTGGACGCCACTCCGCTAACATCAAGGAGATTCTCGGTTTGCGACTGCGTCGCTTCCCAACGACATCCAAATCATGTTGCAATCGCGGTGCTATCGTCTATCGTGTCAAATGACTAAGCTGGAGCAACTTACCGCCAATCCACGTGTCACCATCCGCCGCCCTGGCGCACCTGCATCCGGCGGCAGTTGCGTTGTTTACTGGATGCAGCGCGCGCAACGCGCCTTCGACAATCCCGCGCTGGATGTGGCAGTCGAGGCGGCCAATGCTCTCAGGCAGCCGGTCGTGATCTTCTTTGCGCCGGTACCGTTCTATCCACACGCCAACCTGCGGCACTATGCATTTCTGGCGCAGGCGATCCCGGATACGGCGGAGTGTGCCCGCAGGCGCGGCATCGGCTATGTGCTGCGGCGCTATCCCGAACATTCGCTGCTGAAGTTTTGTGAAGAGGTCAACGCTTCGCTTGTGGTCGGCGACGAGAACCCGATGCGCGAGCCAAGCCACTGGCGCCAACTCGCGGCGAAGAAGCTCCGAGTGCCGCTATGGACGGTAGATGCTGATGTTATTGTTCCCACCAAGCTACTGGAGAAGGAACAATATGCGGCGAGGACCATTCGCCCGCGCCTGCAACAGCGGCTGGAACAGTTCTTGATAGCGCCATCCAATGAGGAAGCTAAGATCGAGTGGGACAAGCCACGTTGGCTTAGTGCCCTGCCAGATGATGGTTCTGTTGACTTGATGGAAGAGTGGGAGAATCTCGATAGATCGGTGCAGCCGGTCAATTTCTTCCGAGGCGGAACTACAGAAGCTCTTAAGTTATTACACGACTTCATCAGTCATAAGCTCGCACACTACCCCGAGCGTCATGGTAAGCCGGAAATCGATGGGACCAGCCGGCTCTCACCTTATCTTCACTTCGGGCATATTGGTCCACATACGGTTGCCCTGGCGGTTGAGAACAGTCATGCGCCGCGCGCAGTCAAAGATGACTTCCTGGATCAATTGATAACCTGGCGTGAGCTATCTATTAATTTCGTTCACTATAATTCGCTATACGACTCTATCGAAAGCGCTCCCGACTGGGCGCATCGAACGCTGGCCAAGCACATCCATGACAAGAGACCGATAGTCTACTCGAGCGAGCAACTAGAGCGCGCAGAAACGCATGACGACTTGTGGAATGCCGCTCAGCACCAGATGCTGCACGCGGGGTGGATGCATAACTACATGCGCATGTACTGGGCCAAGAAGATACTGGAATGGAGCCCGTCGCCAGCCGTAGCCTACCAGACGGCAGTCTATCTCAATGACAAGTACTTCCTGGATGGCCGCGATCCCAACGGCTATGCGGGAATTGCATGGTCAATCGCCGGCAAGTTCGACCGTCCGTGGTTCGATCGGCCCATCTTCGGGACTATTCGCTATATGTCAGGCCAGGCAGCGGCCAAGAAGTTCAACGCCGAGAAATATGTTGCACAGATGGCAGAGCTGGCGGATGATCCCCAGAAGCTGAGCACGGGAAGCCTGTTCGAGTGAACTATCCTTAGGGCGCGGAAAGCTCACAGCTTCGTCAGTGACCTTCATCACAACTTAGGCGCAATTCTCCAAGCCATTTTCGCGGCTTCGGACAGTCCTACGGTGCTAGAATTTTAGTGTTATGCCGTTTCCAATTGATCGTCCCCGCCGCCTGCGTCGCTCGGAAGCGATGCGTTCTTTTGTTCGCGAAACCCGCCTCAGCCCGGAAGGCTTCGTTTATCCGCTGTTTGTCTGTCCCGGCGAAGGCATTCGCAAGGAAGTTCGCTCCATGCCCGGGGTGTACAACTTGTCGATTGACGAGGCGGTGAAGGAGTGCGCTGAGGTGAAGTCGCTGGGCATTCCCAGCGTCATCCTGTTCGGGTTGCCGGAGTCGAAGGACGAGGTCGCCACCGGCGCTTGGGCCGAGGATGGCATCGTGCAGAAGGCGACGCGCGCTATCAAGCGCGAAGTGCCCGGCCTGCTGCTGATGGGCGACGTCTGCCTGTGCGAATACATGTCGCACGGACATTGCGGCCTGGTCGATACTTCCGACCCGAACGCGAAAGCGCGCGGCGAGGCCATGGAGTTTGTTCGCGAGCTGGAGTCGAAGGGTAAGGTCGTGATTTCACCCGGTGCACAGTCTCTGGGCGCAGCCATAGCGGCCGCGACGGGGGTGGTCGCGACGGCTGCCGAGGAGTACGAGATCCTGAACGATCCCACGCTGGAACTTTTGGCGAGGACCGCGGTTGCGCAGGCGAAAGCGGGCATGGACATCATTGCGCCGTCGGACATGATGGATGGCCGCGTGGGCGCCATCCGCACGGCGCTGGACGAAAACGGTTTCCAGAACACGCCCATTCTTTCGTATGCGGCGAAGTTTGCCAGCGGTTTCTACGGACCCTTCCGCGAAGCGGCGGATTCGGCGCCGCACTTCGGCGATCGCCGCTCCTACCAGATGGATCCCGCCAACCTGCGCGAAGCCATGCGCGAGATCGAGCTTGACCTGGACGAAGGCGCAGACATGATCATGGTGAAGCCGGCGATGCCGTACCTCGACGTGCTGCACGAAGCGCGCCTGCGCTTCGATGTACCGCTGTCTGCGTATCAGGTGAGCGGCGAGTATGCGATGATCAAGGCCGCCGCGCTCAACGGGTGGATCGATTACGAGCGCGTGATGATGGAGTCGCTGCTGTGTATCCAGCGCGCGGGCGCGTCGATTACGCTGACGTACTTCGCCAAGGAAGCGGCGAGATTGCTGGCGTAGTGCGGAGCTAAAGAGTCTGCGTGAGAACCGTGCCGTCCCTACGGGACTCGGTCACTTTTCCCACCCCACCCAGGACTCCGCTTCGCTCCGTCCTGGGCTAACTGCACGTCCACCCCTTCGGGGTTCTATTTTCGTGCGTCATACTCCACCGGCAAGCACCGAACTTAGTCCTCACACAGACTCTAAAGCCCCGATTTATACAACGACCTGGCGGCACGGCTAAACAGGCTGCGGAAAAAGTCGTTGAACGCGAGTTGTGCCGTCGGCTAAAGCCGACTCGGAATCGAAAATAAAGCACTTAGACGCTAGCCTAAAGGCTAGCTCTACCCGAACAGCGCAAAATCGCGACTTTTTCTTTCCGACCCGATGCGACTTTCACCCTTGTGCGATTCGTTCGCTCACCAGGCGGGCCGCCTTCACCGCGCTGACCACCTTACCCGAGAAGATGTGAATCTCTCCCGGCGCCGTCTCCTGCACATACAAGGTCCTGCGATCCTGCTTGGGATTGTTCTCCACCACGCGAATGGTGAAGCGCGATCCAAGATAAGTGGCATCGGCCGAGGCAGGCACCGCCAGCGTCGCGTCCTGGCGCATGGCTTCGAATCTGGTCCACGAGATTGGCTCAAAAGCCGGCCCGTTCAGCAAGGCACGGTACTGTTCGGGAATGGGATCGTTGGAATCGGTTGTGGTCCAGTGGTTGCTATGTTTGGCGGAGCCCCAAAGCGAGCGCTCCGAGCTGCCGTAGGGATCGAAGGCGGTGAAGGGGCCATCCACCACCACCAGCGAGATGCCGCGTAACTGCGGCGGCAACTGAATCAGGATTTTTTCCGCGACCTGATATTTCGCCGACTCGAACAATCCGCGCGAAGGGCCGAGCCCGTACGTCGCCCACACCACGAAGTCGAAGTCGCCCCGCATATCTTGTCTGAATTCGTGATGATGGAAGCGCATGCGCAATGATTCGATCTTCTTCGTCAGCTCCTCGCGCAGGATCTCCGGATCGTAAATGTGCTCATCGACTTGATAGCACTTGTCGATGAAATCGAAGTTCATCCACTCCGGCCTACAGGGCTGTAAGGGGATGTTGTGCTCGGCCATCACCTGCTCGAACAGCTCAGGCGGAGTTTGCGAGCCTTCATGCGGGATGGCGTAATAGTGCCGGCTGTTGCGGACGATGGCCGGCGCGAAGGTCTGGAGAAATTCTGCCCGCGCTCCCATAGTTTCGCGAATCGTCTCGGGACTGCGCGGATAGTGGTAGCCGGAATGAATGCGAAACTGGTTGATCCCCGAGGCTGCGTTCAGAATACCGAGTGGATCGAAGAGGTGAACGTCGTGGCCCTGTTCGGCCAGGCGGATGGCGGTCGTCCCGCCATAAATTCCAGCACCGGCAATTGCGATTTTTGATTTGTGGTCAGTCATGTTTAAGTTTCGGGTTTCGAGTTTCAAGTTTCTAGTTTCGAGCCAACTGCGTATCCCGGGTGGAGCACGCCTTCACAGGCCGCTGAAAAAATCGAAAGCAGATCCCTCGTCGGCCCAAAGGCCTCCTCGTGATGACAAATTTAAAGGACCTGTGACGGCGCACCCTTCGGCAAGCTCAGGGCAGGCTCTAAAGGTGCGCCCCTTCAAAACTCGCCGCAATCGACTTTTTCCGCAGCCTGTTCAGGCGTGCTCCACCCGTTGTGGGATTCGTACTTAGCCGCAGGCTCCAGTCCGCGGATCGCCACTTGAAACTCGAAACCTGAAACTCGAAACTTCTACTTTCCGTTCGGCGTGCCTGCGGGATTCACGGGCACCAGAATTCCATCGCGAATGTAATAGTCATAGCCGCGCCAGCGGATGACATCCCGGCCAAAGCTGGCAGCCCAGATCATGAACGCCACTGCGTCCCACAGCGGGATCAACAGCATCTTCGGCCAAAATCCCTTCTGCCGCATCCCGTGGATTCCGATCAGCCAAGTGAGCACCACGCGCAGCACGATATAACTCCCCAGGTATCCAATCACGATGGGAAGCGTGGGATGGATTGCCACCGCGATCAGCGCCCAGATCAGGCCCCAGGTGAAGATCAGGCCCTGGTGTGCCCGTGGGCGCATCAGGCGCATCACCGTCATCCAGCGAACACGCTTGTAGAACAAATCCTTCAGACCCTGGAAGTCGGCAACGGTTTTCACGGTATACGGCAGCAGCTTGACCTCATAGCCCTGCGCCGCCACCAGGCGGCCCACGTTAAGGTCGTCCGCCGGGCGGTTCTCAATGACCTCGTATCCGCCAAAGCCGGCGATGCGCTGGCGCGTGGTCACAATCGATTGTCCGAACATGAAGTGGATGCCGTCCAGTTGCCACGCCACCAGGATTCCGGCGAAGAAGTCGGAGATCATCCCCACCGACTGCAGTTCCTGCACGAAGGTCGTCTCTTCGGTGGAGACGTAGAGGTTCGTCGCGCCGCCGACCTTGGGATCGCGGAAGGGATGCGCCACCGCGCGCAGGTAATCGGGGCCGACGCGAATGTCGCCGTCAGTGATGACCAGCAGTTCGTATTGCGCCTCGCGCACCAGACGCACCAACCGCCCGATCTTGTCGTTGATGGCGTCCCGGCCAGAACCATACAGCAGGCGGATCTTGCGCTCGGGGAAGTCGGCGATCAATTTTTCCAGTACGGGTAGTGCTGGATCGTCGGGATCGACGCAGAAGACGATTTCGTACTCCGGATAATCTTGCCGACAAAAGCTGGCGTAATTCTCGTAAGCGTCCTCGTCCAGCCCGCGGATCGGTTTCAGGCAGCTTATCGGCGGCGTAAAGTCGGTGTTCGGGGGATTCTCGCGCCTGGCGACGCGGAAGTAGCGCGCGGAGCTGTAGATCGCCAGCAGGTAGTACACGCCGGGAATGGCGGCCACCATCAGGACTATGCAGCCTGCGATCCGCAATGCTTTTTCTCTCGGGGTTTTGGATTAAGCCGCTTCACGGAATGAACCAGAGTGGCCGGAAGAACTGCGGGCCTTTCCAGGGCCGCAACTCGATTGGAAAACGAAAGTGTAATCTAACACACGGGCAAAGCTCGGTCGAGGAGACATAGCACCGCATCGGTCGCGAGGGTGATACGGGTGGGCCACACCTTCACAGGTTGCTGAAAAACTCGGAACAGCAGATCCCTCGCCGCCTAAAGCCGGCTCGTGATGACAAGAATAAAAGACTTGCAAATAGCGCAGCTTAAGCTGCGCCCCTTCAAAGCGCGGCTCTTCTGATTCCCCCAAAGCAAGCTCTATGGTTTGGACGGTGTTGGGGAAGCACCATTCTGCTTGGCGAGCCTGACGCGCGCGGTTTCCAGTTCCTTCTGCACCCGGGCGACGCTGTCCGCGTCGACCTCGGCGGGAATGGTCTTGTTCCACTCCTCCAGCGAGCGCTCCCAATAAGTTGCAGCCAGCTTCAGGCGACCGGTCTTCTGGTAAAGATCGGCAAGATGTTCGTGGATGGTGGGATCGTCAGTGGTCCGCTCGGAAGCGCGGCGCAGATTTTCTTCCGCCAGTTCGTAATTGCCCATCTTGTAGTAAGCCCAGCCGAGGGAGTCGAGATAGGCGCCGTTCTGCGGCTCCAGGGCCACGGCCCGGCGAATGTACCCCAGCGCCTCATCCAGCCGCGTACCGCGGTCGGCGAGCATGTAGCCAAGATAGTTCAAGGCCATGGCGTTCTTGGGATCGTTGGCCAGGACCTTGCGGAAAGCCTCTTCGGCCTTGTCGTACTTCTTCTGACGCTCGTAGATGGAGCCGGCGACGAAGATGGCGTAGTCCTTGTCTTCCTGTTTGGTCGCGAGCTCAATCGCCTTGTTGATGTTCTGTTCCGCGTTATTCCAATCTGGTACGCGGCTGTACATCTGCGCCAAAGTGACGTAGACCTTCTCATCATCGGCCGGATTGCCCTTGAGCAGCGACTTCACGCGCTCGATCGCGGGACCGGTGCTGCCCATATCGGCCAATTGCGAGGCCGCCGCCATCTGCAGATCGCGATCGCCGGGAAACTTCTTGGCCGCTTCCTCGGCGACATTGGTAGCTAACTGCCACTGCTTATTGTCGCGATAGGTTTCGATGATCTCCTGGTAGCCGCGGACGGCGTTCTCGTCACCGAGATCGAGCATTTTGCGGAAGGTGTCGACCGCGAGCTGGGTCTTGTTGGTTTCGCGATAGATGGTGCCCAGCCGCTCCAGGAACAGAGCACGATTGTTCTTGTCCGGCATGGTGGAGTCGGCGTCATCGTGCTGGGACTTCTGGAGCAACTGATTCAGGATCTGGATGGCCTCATCGTACTTGCCTTGGGCTTCGTCGACGATGGCGATGTTGTACTGCACTTCGAGCGAATCGGGAACCACCGAACTGGCCTTCTTCAACGCGTCCATTGCCTGATCGAACTTGCCATCGCGGCGATCGATCTCGGCGATCAGCATGTAGGTTTGGGCGTCGGAAGGATCGGCATCGACGATGGCCTTATACTGCTCCAGCGCAGCTTCGGTCTGGCCGTCATTCATCAGGTTCTGCGCCAGGCCGCGCACGGCGTCCAGGTTGTCGCGGTCCAGTAGCGTGGACTGGCGATAAGCCTCCACCGCCTGCTTGTACTCCTTCTGCTGCTCGTAGGTGTAGCCGAGCGCCGAGTACAACTTCGCAGTGCGCGCGGTTTCAGGAATTGCGTTCAGCACCTGCAAGGCGCGATTGGAGTCGCCTTCCTCGTTGTAGAGATAAGCCAGCGTGCTCACGGCCTCTTCGGAATCGGGCTGGATCTGCACCGCCGCTTTGAATTCACTCTCGGCCTTTAGCAGCTCGTTGTTCTGGCGATACAGACGCCCGAGAAGCAGATGGTCTTCAATGCTTTTGGGATCGAGCTTGACGATCTGTTCATACTGCTCGATGGCAAGCTTCAGGATCTCCTGCGACTGCGTGCCCGCCTGCATGTCGCCCAGCGAACGCAGATAGATGCTGCCCAGCAGGCGTCGAGCCTCCAGGTTGTTGCCGTCGCGCTTCAAGATGTCCTGGGCTTCGAGGACAGCATCGCGAATGCGTCCCATCTTGGCGTAGATCTCGGCCAACCCGGCATTCAGATAATCGGAGCTCGGGTCGTTCTCAATCGCCAGCCGATACTCTTCGATGGCCTTGTTGGCGTAATCGGAGCGGCCATACATCGAGACCATCTCCTCATACGTGTGCGCCATCATGAAGTGGTAGTAAGCGGCAGCCTTGTCAGGCGCCTTCGCCGGGGCCGTTGCTGACGGCTGTGGCGCAGCAGCCGGCTGTGCGGCGGAGGGAGAATTCTGTTGTCCACTGGTCGCGGCCGGAGCGGTCGGCGGTTGAGCAGCAGGCGTGGGATCAGCGGGTGAGCTTTGTGCGACGCTCGCGATAGAGCCAGCGAACAGCAGCGCCAGAATAGAGACACGGATATTTTTTAGGATCATTCAGGACCAGCCACTACAGCGATTGGATGCCGCGCCTCACACTGGAGTCTACATATATTCTAGCCGTTATTCCCCGATTGCGGGAGAACGATTCGTAGACCCTTGCAGGATGGTTCAAACCGCCAATCTTCGCGAATACCCTGTTTGGACGTAGCGGGGGAGGAAAGGTCAAAGCCACATCAAAAAGCGGGCGCTGTCTCCTGCACCCGCACCGTCAAGAGCGGCATAAGGCTGGCGAGCGATCCTGCGCGCTGAGGTCAGGCCAGCTTGCGGCGCAGCATGCCAGCCAGGCCTAGGACGCCAGAGCCGAACAGTATGATGCTGCTGGGCTCAGGAGTCGTGCCGGTCGTGGTGGTGCTGGTGCTGGTGGTGCTGGACTGGGTGCCCAGAACCGTGAAGGATTCCGAAGGAATCGTGCCCACCACGATGTCCGAAGCCGAAGACGGGCCGGAGTTCTCATCCCAGTAAACCGGGTCGCCGCTCGGTAAGCTGGCGTTCTGCAGGTTCAGCCAGTAAGTACCAGCATTCAGCGTTGGGCCACTGAAGCTGGTGTTCTCCTGGCAGACATTGAAGCCACGCTCGTTTCCGTGGCACATTCCCTGAGTGAAACTCAAGGTCTGGTCAAAGTAGCTGGTGCCACCGTTCTCACCCGACGTAATCGACAACTCCGCCGAGATCATCGTGTCGCCCGGGAACAGCCACAGGCCAAAGCTGGCGCCGGTGATGGTCGTATTGTTGTTAACGACGTTGAATGTGTCGCTAACGATAAAGCCGAAGTTGATTAGCCATCGCGTCGACGTTGCCGTTGATCGGACCATTGCTGTAGACGGTTTGAGCCGCGGCCGGAACAGCCGCCAACGTCAGACACAGTGCGAGCAGCGATAGCGAAGTAAAACGCAGCTTCATGGTAAGCCATCCTCTCCGGCTAATCTTGGCAGGTATTTGACACCCAACAAATCCCGAAGTCAATGCTGTCTTTGGCGCTGATCCGGCGGTTTGTTGGCAGGTTGCAAAGATCGGACGGTAGGTCCTCAGGCGAGCCCGCCGGAACTCCAAAATAGTTAAGCTGGTGAAGTGACGATGTCGTCCGTCCCCTCATGCATCCGCACCGGTTCGGCTCCCTGCGGTAACAATTACCATCCGCCCCTACTTCCTTACGCATCGGCACCATTGCTTCCAAGCATGTCTCGTTGAAAACAAATGGGTTAACGACCAACTTCCCCGACGCGTAGTTTGGCAACTGACCTGTAGTAAGAAACTGCGTGGCCGTGCGCGGTGGCTTATCAGGCTGCGGGGGAAAAGTCCGAAAGGCAGACGGGCCGGCCATTCTTACAGGAGTTTGTAACATGAAGATCTCGATGCTATTCACTTTGCCTCTGGCTGCGGCGCTGGTGCTACCTGCAGTCGCGCAACAGACGACATCTGATGACAGTCAGCAGCCGGCGGCTGCGTCCGCAACGAGCACAGCGAAGTCGAGCCAGAGCAGTTCGCAATCCGCCCAGACTGCTCCGGATGCCAACTCGGACCAGAACCTGTCGGCGCGCCAGCCGCTGCAACCCGAGGTGCGGGAAGGCTTCTGGGGCAAGATGAATCCATTTGCCCGCAAGAAGTACGTGCAGCGCCAGCTCACTCCGGTTCGTGACCG
>JBEKTC010000261.1:0-6914 GCA_049516475.1 Candidatus Korobacteraceae bacterium
TCGGAACAGCCTCTTGATTTGCCTCACGGCGGCTGGGCATTTTGATGTCTAGCGCCAGTTCCATCCGTTTCCGAGAGCGCAGGGGTCATTTACCAAAGCTCCGCAAACCGGACACTTGTTGGTCAGAGGGTTATTCATGCGAATCGGTCTTCACTTCACTGATCTCGCACCTGTGCGCGTTGAACTGTGCCTGAAGATCGCTTTTTGCAAGCTGACTGTCAGCGCCGGAAAATTGCATGTTGCAGTATTCACAGATGGCGAGCAGTGGGTGTTTCTGCACAATCATAATTTGTCGCTTAAGCACGGTCGAACCCCTCACGAACAGCTTCCTCTTCTGCTTTTTTCCTAATGAAGCACACCGTCCTTCTCTTTGAGCTTGTGGGCGCGGTCAAGACGTTCCTGAACCTTCTCACGTACCTCTTGGAATTGGTTCAAGGGCTTTTTGGGTTCCATACGCCATCCTTTGCCAAATTCCGACGAATTGGTAAGAAGGCCCGTGAAGCGCTGCAAATTCCCTTGGCAGAAATATGCCAACGGGCCTGTCACTTCGTTATGAGAAGTCTAGGGCGCTGCGCTTTGGCTGTCTGTACAAGGTAGCTCACTAGTCGATCATCAACGGAAGATGCCCAAGATCATTCAGTGGCAGTATGGGTGTTTTGTTTAGCATACCTGCTACTGTCCTGCAGAAAAAGACTGACAGCTTCATCTAAACTTTTGTGAATAGACGCCAGCCTTTGAATTCGTTCCTCGCTGAATCGCCAGCGTTGAATCGCTCGCGGCAGACAAGGAATAAACGCGTAGTCCATCGGCAGCTTGTTATCGGGATGTAGTCGAACGGTGATGCACCGCAATCCTTCATTACGCGTAAGCGGGTACCGTATCTCCCAGCGCAGCTGCCCGTCCGTAAGGGCAAAACAGCGGGCGACATCCAGGAGAACCGGGGGGTGTTGCGAAGAAATGAAGAAACCATGACTCCGCCGCGATTGGACGTTGTTGACTGCTAGTGTTCGGGCAAATTCATCCTGCAGCCAGGTCTTAATGCGGGCGCGTCGCTCGATCTCGGGAAAGTCTTCCGGTGGCTCTGTCTTTATCAACTGCAACGCCCTGGAGAAGCTTCCAAAACGAGCCCCATAGGTACCTCCCGTAGCCATGCTGGGATCAGCTGCAAGCATCACCTGGGTCGCCTTTCCGTGGCTCTTCACGAAGTCCCGCAGTTGCTGCAGCAACTGTTCATCCGTTCTCAAAAATCGGTCACGGTCCAGCCGCGGCGGGCAGCGTACTCGCGGAGTTCTGAGAGCTGCATCTCGGGATCTCGGCCGTTGAGCGTTGAGACCCGCGCGTACAGAGCGACGCGAGCAATTGTTAGGGGTGGTTCTTGAGCGTGGGATGATGCGGTGTTACGTTGATGTACAGCCATTGGGTGCCTCCTATCAGGTGCCCTGGTTAGCGTCGTGTCGGTGTCAGAAGCACTGGCACGGCGCGTTCTACGACCCCTTTCTAGTCTTTTCCGAAAACATTGTCAATAGAAACATTGATTAATGACCAATTAAAATGATTGCGTCACCTTACCCCTATGGCGTATATAGGGTACATGAGAGACGAACCGGCCGGAAGCCGAACGACGAAAATGAAGCTCACCCCTGCGGCCAAGGACATGTTGAGAGAACTGGGCCGGATCGGCGGGAAAACTCGCGCGGAGAACTTGACTGCGGCGGAACGCCTATCTATCGCTAGAAAGGCATCGAAAGCTGCCGCCGAAACGCGCATGAAAAAAGCACAAGAGCGACAGCGGGGAGCGAAGTAAAACGTGACTCCCGACATTCAGGACGCGCTTAAGGCATTGAGCCGGCAGTTTGGGAAGGATCTTTACCTCGCCAAGAGCGACACCTGCATGGCGGCATTCAAGGCCCTGAAGGAAGCTACTGCAACTGAACAGAAACTCAGTGCTGTAGGCAAGTATGTCCGCGAATGGGTAGATCGCTCGGCGGTAGCGATTCGTTTCTGGACGCCCAAGTATGCGGCGATGGCTGACGCAGCCGGATCCGCCGGCAAAGACAAATGGGGGTGGGTAAACGAGAACGTCACCGAGAAGCTGCAGAGGAGTTGCACGGGTTCCGATTTTCCGGGTTTATGGGGCGGACCGATAACAACCTGGGAACCGCTTGAGTGGTGGATTCGCAATGCCTGTAATCAGGCGCCTACTTTCTTGATTTTACGTGACGAGCCTTTGACACTTCCAGAATGGCTGCGCATATCAACTAATCCCGCTTCCGATCCTATTATTACCGAATGATCCAGAGGGCAGAACTTGGACGGGAGCTAGAGTGGGCTCTCGACCACGCCAAAATAGAAGCGGGAACAAGGTCGACCCAGAACAATCCGCGAATCTCGCAAGAACAAATAATGTACATTCAGCACCGCAAGCTGCCGAAGAAGACGTCGCCGCCCCGGGTGACGTGGCCATTCCGTTCTTTCGGTCCGGGGTTCCCTGGTGTGCGAGAGCAATTGGTACGAGCCTACCGAACGCTCACCAATAGCGGCTTTCTCATTGACTGTGATGCTCAGAACGACCTCGGAGACGGCAAGACTTGGGTGGTGGAATGCAGACTGACCGACAAACTGCCCAAAGATACAGACCCGGCTGATCTCGCACGTCAGTGTCTGGAATTGAAAGGGATAGTCACCGACGGCGTGTCCTTAGAGGGCCGGACACTCTACGTTACACTCAGCCTGCCCGCACGTCAGACTGCTCCGTCCGAACAGCCGTCAGGGTCGGCATTGGCCGAATCCGACCGCGAGGATCCTACCCTCAAAGACCTATCCGAACGGAGTGCAGGCGCTTAGCGACACAAAAGCCTTGGAAATTGTTGACCACATGTTTGGTCTGTTCGTGAGTCATTCGCTCCCAAATCGCATTCCATTCGCTTTGATGGGACGCAGACCTGTACTCCGATTTTGGCGTTCAGAGAATTTCGGGGGATTTATGCTCTGGTAAACCGGAAGGAAGTTTCTCTCGTACAGGTCGTCGCTTGAATGTCATCGGAAAGTCCGCCAATTGCGCGGAAAGCGACGTTTTGCTAGTTACTTCTCTGACAATAACGACTTGATGGCGGAGAGGGGGGGATTCGAACCCCCGATACAGCTTTTGACCGTATAACGGTTTAGCAAACCGCCGCCTTCAGCCACTCGGCCACCTCTCCGTACTTAGGTCACCTGATTTCAGGTGGTTGCGGTCAGTGTCACTATAGCACAGCCGTCCGTCTTGGTGGTGCGCGGCCCGACTGTCACTATTTGGTCACCGTTGCGGCCAATACGTTGGACCGCCTGGCGCTTGGCGTCGTCATCGGAATGGGCTTAGCGCAACGTCACGTCCAACGCAGCTCTCTCTTCTTCGACTCAGTGGGAATGGCTGTGACCGGGTTCGTGCGGTCCGGAACTAACAGGAATGACGCAGCCATCGTGAACCTCGCAGACATTGAGTTCAAACTGGATGGTGGTGTGATGGATCTGGAAGCGCTCGCCCAGCATGGCGCGAACCGCTGCCAGAATGCCGGCGCTTGCGGAAGCAGGCATATCGGCGATTCCCACGTGGCACGAGAGCGAATGAGTGTCGCTGCCGATGCTCCACACGTGCAGATCGTGCACGGAATCAACGCCGGGAATGCCGCAGATGGCATTTTGAATGCGATCCAGTTCCAGCCCACTTGGCGTTCCTTCCAGCAGAATGTTCAGGCTCTCCCGGATGATGCCGATCGACGACCACAGGATCATTACGCCGATGCCGACCGAGAGAGCGGGATCGATCCAGTGCTGCCCGGTGAAGGCGATTGCGATGCCGCCGGCGATCACCGCGGCCGTGGACAAGGTGTCCCCGATCTCATGCAACAACGCGCTGCGCAGGTTGATGTCGCGATGGCCGCGCATCAGCAGCAGCGCGATGCCGCCGTTCATCACCACGCCTGCCGCTGCCACCCAGATCATCACATGGGCGTCCACCTGTACCGGCGTCTGCAGCCGCTTGAACGCCTCGTACCAGATGTAGAAGGAAATCAGAATCAGAGTGAGCCCGTTGATGAACGCGGCCAGAACTCCCGCGCGGTTGTAGCCGAAGGTCTTTCGCGCGCTGGGTGGGCGGCTTTGCAGATACACTGCGCCCCACGACATCAGCAAGGCAATGAAGTCGGTGAGGTTGTGACCGGCTTCCGAGAGCAGCGCCAGACTGTGCGCTCGCAGCCCGGCGATCACCAGCAACACGATGTAGGCCAGCGTCACTGCGAGAGAGACTTGCAGCAGTCGCGAAGTCTTCGCGTTGCCTATGTCGCCGGCGTGAACGTGCATAGTTTCAGTCTAGAAGGCGCATCGCCGTCCTTCAACCTGCAGGCTGCTGAATTCGTTAGGGAACTGGCGCCCGGATGGCTCGCCGGTGTTACAATCTCGCCCAATCAGCAACTAGCAATTAGCAATTAGCAACTAGCCAAGACAGCGGAGCGGCGTGAAGATTCGCTGGCCGTCCAAATCCAAATGCCGAGGTCCAAAGCGTCGATGGCCATGTGCTATTCGCTAGTTGCTAATCACAGCTAATCACTAGTTGCTAATTGCTGACCTTAAGGAGAACTCCAATGGTTTCCGCCGCCCCTGTTGCGCCGATCGAACCGAAGCCGCTTTCGGAAATAGAACGCGTGGTCGACACCTTTGTCGCGCCCAGCAAGATCTTCACCGACTTGCGCCGCAGCGCCAATTGGTTTGTGCCCTGGTTGCTGTTGGCGATTGCCAGCGTCGCCTTGGTGGTCGTGGTCGATCAGAAGCTGGGGATGGAGAAGGTCGTCGAAAACCAACTTGCTATGCAGCCTAAGCAGGCGGCGCAGCTTGAAAAACTTTCTCCTGAGGACCGCGGCGCACGGATGCAGACGGTGGTCAAGTTTAATCGTGCGATTGCGTACGCCTACCCGGTGGTGATCGTAATCGTCCTAGCGATCATTGCGGCCGTACTGTTGGGATCGTTCAACTTCGGGTTTGGCGCTGAGCTCACCTTTAACCAGTGCCTGGCCGTCTGCATGTATGCTTCGCTGCCGGGCATTCTTAAGGCGCTGATTGCAATCCTCGCCATTGCCGTTGGAGGAGGCGAAGCCTTCACCTTCCAAAACCCGGTGGCCAGCAACGTCAGCGGCCTGGTCGATCCCAGCTCGCACTTCCTTTATTCGGTCGCAACCTCGCTCGACATTTTCACCATCTGGACGCTGGCGCTGACGGGCATTGGTATCTCCTGTCTCACCAAGGTCAAGCGCGGGACATGCCTTGGCGTCGTCTTCGGCTGGTGGGCGATCTTTGCGCTCGGTGGAGCTGCACTCGCAGCCGCGTTCGCCTAGACGCCGGCGCCGAATCCGCCATCTCAGCCAGCTCATAAAGTTGGATCGAGTGCTTTCAGCTGCCCAAATGGGGAAGCCTCGGAGCATTATGGTCGTTCCCCATGGCGGAACTTCAGAAAAGATATATACTTCGTTTGTTTGAGTTCTTGATAAGCTTTTCCGCCACGATGGCGGATCGGGGACCGCTACTATTTCATACTCCCCGAGAGATTCATACAGAAGAAGGGATCGAGTCGAGGCCGCTTGCCGTGTCTAAGGAACAGGACTGAGTCGCCGGCATCATCGAAGCTCTTATAACCCCGGCGCACATTATTCCGACCGCAGACCTCCAGGACTGGCCGTGGTAGGTATGGCGTGGACCTTGTCCTCATACGGGTTTTATTTGTTCTGATTACTTCACTGGCCTGCTATGAACTTCAGCCCCTGGGATTAGGGCGAATGCCAGCAGCCGGTGTCGGCATCCTGATTGGCGCCGCCGTCGTTCTATTCGAGATTCGGCTGCGCCAAGTAAGCCTGAAGCGGCTGATCGGTGCTGTCATTGGCAGTGTCCTCGGCATCTGCGGCGCCTATCTCTTCAGCCTGGTTATCCGCAACAGCATCGCGGCCGGTGCGACGCAGAGCTTTCTGCAGCTTTTCGTCATGCTGCTGATGGCCTACATCGGCCTGATTGTCGGCGCCGGCAAAGGCGACCTGCTGAATCTGGCGGCGCTGGGCGGCATCTTCGGCGGCGAGAAGCAATCCAAGCGCAGCTACAAGATTCTCGACACCAGCGTCATCATCGATGGCCGCATCGCCGATATCGCCGAAACCGGCTTCCTTGACGGCGTCATCGTGATCCCGCAGTTCGTTTTGCGCGAGCTGCAACTGGTGGCCGACTCTGCCGACTCCATGAAGCGCAACCGCGGCCGCCGCGGTCTCGATATTCTGCAGCGCATCCAGAAGATGGCTACTTTGACCATCCAGATCGTCGAAGACGATTTCCCCGCCGTTCGCGAAGTTGACCTGAAGCTCATCGAGCTGGCCAAGGTGTACGAAGGCAAAATCGTCACCAACGATTTCAACCTTAATAAGGTTGCCCAGCTGCAAGGCGTCGAGGTGCTGAACATCAATGAGCTGGCGAATTCGTTAAAGCCCATTGTGCTACCCGGCGAGATCATGAAGGTCTTCATCCTGAAGGAAGGCAAGGAGTACAACCAGGGTGTCGCCTATCTCGACGACGGGACCATGGTCGTGGTGGACAACGCGCGCAAGATGATCGGCAAGAACATCGATATCTCGGTCACGTCTGTCCTGCAGACGACGGCGGGAAAGATGATCTTTGGCAAGTTCGACGAGCGCGCAGCCATGATGCCGCGACCGGTCGAATCGCGGCCGGACCTTCGCAAGTCCGGACCAACGCCTGCGGCCGCAGCGATTACCGAAGCCGCCAAGCCGGAATAGGTCTCGTGTCAGGGCACGGCTTTACAGGTCACTGAAAAAGTCGCGATTTTGCGCCGTTCGGGTAGAGCTAGCCTTTAGGCTAGCGGCTAAGTGCTTTATTTTCGATTC
>JBEKTC010000262.1:0-9928 GCA_049516475.1 Candidatus Korobacteraceae bacterium
CACGAAATCACCCAAGGCGGGATTTTGCGCTCGGAGCGTCTTAGAAGAGGTAACCTTAAAGGAGTAGGTGCAATTCGCCAGCCCATTTCGGCCAGCATTGGGCCAATACCCGGCCAGGGAAATCGTGGCTGGATGACCAATCCGTAATCGAGCATTCCACTAGTAGGGGAGAATAGCGGGATTGCGCCTACAACATTACCCGCATCGAGTGTGACATAGACGTCACTGCCGTCGTACAGGCGAGCAAGCCGAACATCCATCAACGAAAAGAGAGAGCGGTTTTGCGTTTCGAATTGTTCGAGTAGCCTCGCAGCGGTAGGGTTTGGATCCCGATGAGTGCTGCGCAGGCCAAAGAAATCTACTGCTGACTTCTGGAAAACGGAGTTGTCTTGTAATTCGAGGCAGACTTCTCGTGCGAGCTGCGGGGACAGCAATGGCGACGAATATCTCCGGCGCATACGGGCTTTGTTGTGCCTCAGAGGGTTTGTAGCCATTGCAGATACGTCCGAATCTGCTCCGCGAATCCCGCGACATAACCCTGGGCCAGGTATTCCTCTAGGAGCGGCCCCAGATTAACTCTAAGGCTTTCTTTGGCGGCGCCTTCGTCGGATTCAAGGAAGTAAGAATGGCCCGGCACCAGTGAGAATGCGTCCTCACCAGCGTGTTCAATGAATACCGATACAATTCGCCGAAACGCGTCCCGCATTAGCTCGCAGCTATGCTCTTCGACCACGCTCATCTGCGGCCACAGGGAAACGAATGCGAATCGCCGCCGCACCGCGACATCAACGATGGCAATACTGCGGTCGGCGCTGTTCATGGTGCCCAGAACTTGTAGGTTGTCTGGGAGTTGTAGCTTATTGTGAAAGGGTTCACCGAAATCATAGGGTAGATCGATTTCGCGTTTCTGCAAAGACTTAGCTTCAAACAGATAAATTGCTTCTCCCAGAATCTTTGCCAGGTCGGCACGATTAATTTCGTCTATGTGTAACAAGTATGGCTTTGGATAGAGTTTCCTCGCATTTTCGGCGGACTCCATCAAAAAACCCGGCTTGGGGGCGAAGTGAAGCCCCAGCTGAGTTCCGGATTCCTCGGGAGCTAAACCCCCAATGACGTTCTCGTAAGTGGTGTTGGGATGAAACTGAATAGACCTCCCTGACTCAGCATACTTGTGGGTTAGGAGCTCTAATGCCGTTCGCGTCTTGCCGGTTCCGGGTGGGCCCTGAAGAATAACGAATCTCCTGGAATCCAGCAGTTTTCCTACTTCATCTGCCGTGACCACCGGCATCAAGCAGCCGAACCAGTTGGATCGAATCTCATCTCGATCATTTCGACAATTCGCGTTGACGTCGAACCCGCGCTCTTCAAAACACAAATCCAAGAGGGCCGTAACTGCTTGCTGCGTGATTTTTGTATCCGAGCGTGGCTTGAATATTGCGTACAACACCTTCCCATAGCGGTCGAACACCGGTTTATATGCAGACCACCGTCGTTGCAGATCGTCTGGAACATTAAGGTCTGTACGAGTCGGGTCTTGTTTAGCCCACGCAATCTGTTCGCCCACTCCGAATGTTTTGTTTAACCATGCGCATATTGCTTGCGCTTTGCGGGCGTGGCCGGGACGGCCCAAGATCGCTTCGTCAGGAGCGAGTCCTTGTGTCCCTACAACAAGTGCGACTAGACACGGTGCCTCGTTGGCGGGGAAGACTACAAACGAGAAGCCGCCATAAGCACCCTTGGTGGGATTGGCCGGATGAATGTAAGCGGCGAAAGGAACGCCAGAATCTTGGCTCATCTCGGGAGCACGAAGCGTCACCGACTTCTCAGCAGCTTTCGGGTATCGTCCCTCGGGACTGCCGAAAAGCGCCTTAAACGCTGCTTCGTTCCGCTTGCTCCACTCGCTCTGCTGGAGTGAATGAACAAGCTGCACTAATGGGTTGAGGCTCATGGATTCGTGCTCCCAGGGTAACCGCTGGGACATTGAGTGCACAAGAACAATGCGTGCCGACAGGATTGCGAGACTGCGCTTTTACCGTCGGCTGGCCTGGGACAAGCCTGCTCCTACGCTTGTCACTTCACCCACCATGCCTGCAACCGATCTGTGTCATCCGACGGAACTCCGCCCCTTATCGGTTGAGGAGTATTCCTCCATCCAAACGTTCCCCGCGGACTTCGCATTCCTGGGCAGCACACAAGACAAGTATCGCCAGATCGGAAATGCAGTGCCTTGTCTCTTCGGGGAGGCCATTGCGCATCACATTGTGGCGTTCGATGAAGGCACGTTGGAGTCTTCAGGTGCCGATGGCCGCTTGAGCCGCTACGCGGGAACTGATCATGAGTCGTGGAAGGCGGAGTGGGTTCAGCAAGAACTTCCAATCTAACGCTTCGGTGATCCGCGGGATGTATACCCTAGAGTCTGCGACGGCTTCGGCCCACCCCCTCCGCTTGGCGCAAACCCAGCCTCTCTGGAGTACAATTTTGAAGCGTACACACAGGAGAAATCACATGAGACGATTCATACCCGTTGCAGTGTTAATCGTAGGGCTGGCGATTGTCGGGCTGGCGCAAACTTCCATGACCCCGGGGATGCAGAATGCTCCGGCGCGCAAGTCCCCGCTGGCGGGGTATGCGGGCGCGTGGATTGGGACGTTCGACGGCCATGCCTGGTTGACGATTCGGCTGACCCAGCAAGGGACCCAGCTTTCCGGTACGGTGCAGCGCCAGAGCGACGTCAAGTTCAACGATCAGGGCGAGATCAAGAGCGTGGGCGAGGAGCAGACGACCTCTGCGGTGGAGAACTCGCTGCTCAACGGAGACGGGCTTTTGCTGACGGTGAAAGAGCCCGGCACGCAGCAGACCGATCGCTATCTGATGCGGCTGACCGGCGCCGATACCGCCGAACTCAAGATGGTGGCGATGTCGATGCCGCCGGGAATGGCGAAGCCCAAGCCGTGGAAGCTGAACCGCGTGGGCGCGAACGCGATAACCCCCGTCCGCTAGCCGCCGGGGCTTGCGATCGGAGCCGATGTTTCTTGCTTCCCGCAGTGTCCCGTTGCTGCGAACAGAGATCCGTTTGTTACGACGCGGTGAAAGCGATTTGCCGCGCTTCCGCGTCCCAGAGAGCGGCTGGTACACTGCTAGCGATTGCCGATGACATCTCCAATTTTGCGCCTCCTTGGGGCGCTGGCGGCAGCGGGCAGCGCCATATTGTGCTGGTTCCTGGGAGACGCGCTGGCGAAGCCGCTGCGGCAAGGCAGGTTGCTATCGCTGGATGGCTCGCACTACGCGCTGCTGGCATTTCTGCTTGTCCCGGCATTGATCCTGGCGGTGGTTGCGCTGTTCTGGGTGCCACCGCGGATGGCGGGCGGCGGTCCGCTGCCGGAAGGAAAGCGCTGGCGTCTGGCACTGGTGCTGGTGTTTGTTGCGGCGTTTGCGGTTGGGCTGGCGCGGTGAGATACAGGAGGAACGGCGGAGTGCGATTAGCGCGGATTGGCTCCTACTGGGTAGCGGCGGCGGTATGACCTGCGCGGGCCGCAACTTCCAGACGGACCTCGGCGCGGCGCAGAGCAAAATTCACCGTGTCGTAGTCAAGATCGGCCGACGCCTGCCGCAGCGCTTCTTCGGCTCGAGCCTTGGCTTCTTGCGCGCGCTTCACATCAATGTCCTCCGCGCGCTCGGCCGAGTCCGCAAGTATCGTCACCTTATCGGGCAACACCTCGGCAAAGCCCCACGAGACCGCAAAGTAATGCGCGGTCCCGCCGTGGCTGTAGCTGATTTCGCCAATCATCAGCTCGGTGATGAGCGGCGCGTGGCCGGGCAAGATGCCGAGGTAACCGCTCTTCCCCGGTATCTGCACCTGGTCGGCGTCGTCGCGTACCAGCAGCTTGTCCGGCGTCACGATTTGTAAATGCAGCGTGTCAGCCATGGCAGATTACGCTTGTGCCTTCATCTTCTCGGCGGCTTCCAGCACTTCGTTGATGTCGCCTTTCATGTAGAACGCCTGCTCGGGAATGTTGTCGTGCTTGCCGTCGACGATCTCCTGGAAGCTGCGCACCGTGTCCGCGATCTTCACATAGCGCCCTTCCAAGCCGGTGAACTGCTCGGCCACATGGAAAGGTTGTGAGAAGAAGCGCTGAATCTTGCGCGCGCGCGCCACCGTGAGCTTCTGGTCTTCGCTGAGCTCGTCGATACCGAGAATCGCGATGATGTCCTGCAGGTCCTTATAGCCCTGCAAAATCTTCTTAACGGCCTGCGCGCAGTTGTAGTGCGCTTCGCCCACAATGCGCGGATCGAGAATACGCGAAGTGGAAGCCAGCGGATCGACGGCGGGATAAATGCCCAGCTCGGAGATTTGGCGCGAAAGAACCGTCGTCGCGTCCAGGTGAGCGAAGGTCGTGGCCGGAGCGGGATCGGTCAAGTCATCGGCCGGCACATAGATCGCCTGCACCGACGTCACCGAGCCTTTCTTTGTTGAAGTGATGCGCTCCTGCAATTCACCCATTTCGGTGGCCAGGTTGGGCTGATATCCCACAGCCGAAGGCATGCGGCCCAGCAGCGTCGACACTTCCGAACCCGCCTGCGTGAAGCGGAAAATGTTGTCGATGAACAGCAGCGTGTCCGAGCCTTCTTCGTCGCGGAAATACTCGGCGACGGTAAGCGCGGTCAGCGCCACCCGCAGACGCGCTCCGGGCGGTTCCGTCATCTGGCCGTAGATCAACGCCACTTTCGACTTCCCGGTTTCCTTGATGTTGACTACGCCCGCTTCCTGCATCTCCAGCCACAGATCGTTGCCTTCGCGAGTACGCTCCCCGACTCCGGCAAACACGGAGAATCCGCCGTGCTTGATGGCAACGTTATTGATCAGCTCCTGAATGATGACGGTCTTGCCCACACCGGCGCCGCCGAACAAGCCGATCTTGCCGCCCTTCAGGAACGGCTGGATCAGGTCGATGACCTTCACGCCGGTCTCGAACATTTCCTGCGACGTCGCCTGCTCGTCGAAGGCCGGCGCCTGGCGATGGATGGGATTACGTTTGGCGGTGTTGACCGGGCCCAGCTTGTCCACCGGGTTGCCGATGACATTGAGCACGCGGCCCAGCGTCTCGCGGCCCACGGGCACGGTGATAGGACCGCCGAGGTCAAGCGCTTTCATGCCGCGCACCATGCCCTCGGTAGGCTCCATGGCGACGCAGCGCACGCGGCCTTCGCCCAGTTGCTGCTCCACTTCCAGGATGACGTCGAGCGGCTGGGGTACCGTGAAGCCTTCGCTGGTAACGCGCAGCGCGCTGTAGATAGGCGGCAATGCCGCCTCGGAAAATTGCACGTCCACTGCGGGACCTGCGATCTGTATAACGTGTCCGATGTTTTCAGGCATATGAATTCCGCTCTTCGCTATTCGCTGCTCGCTTTTCGCAATGGGCTGTTAGCCCTTAGCCTTTAGCTCTTAGCAAGCGTGCGCGATCTTAAACTTGAAACTAGAAACTCGAAACTTGAAACTAAACCGAACCCTAGCCCCTGCCCTAAAGGGCAGCGGCCCCGCTGACGATCTCGATGATTTCTTTCGTGATCGCCGCCTGGCGGGCGCGATTCATGGTCAGCGTCAGCGAGTCGATAACTTCGTTGGCGTTGTTACTGGCCGAATCCATCGCGGTCATGCGAGCGGCATTCTCTGCGGCAACCGACTCCAGCATGCCCTCAAAAATCTCGAAGGCCAGGTAACGCGGCAGCAGATCGGCAAAAATCTCTTCCGGCGGCTGCTCGTAAATGTAATCGACATTGGCGGGGAACTCCTTCGCTTGCCGCTCCTCTTCCGTTTCCGGCGACTCCTTCAGACTGATTCCCGCGGCCCGCGCGGCCTCGCCCATCCGCTCACGCGCTTCCTGCGTGAACTCCTCTGCCAGCGCCACTTCACGCCGGCCAAGCTCCTGTACGGGAAGAATTCGTTGTGCGATCAGCCGCTGCGAAATCACCGACTTGAACTCATTGAAGATCAGATAGACGGAATCGATATCTTCGTTCTTGTAGGCTTTGGCGATGTGCTCGGCGATTTCAGAGACGGGTTCGTACTCAACTTTTGCCAGCACGTTCAAGTGCTCGCCAATGATCTGGATTTGTCCGGCGCGCTCCTCCCCATACTTGCCGACGGGATAACGACGGCGCAGGAAATCGCGTCCCTTGCGGCCAATGGCGAGGATGTCGATGGTCTTGTCCTTGAAGTGGTCCAGGAACTTGGTCGCCGCCTTCAAGACGTTGGAATTGAACGCGCCCGCCAGGCCGCGGTCTCCCGTCACCAGCACCAGCAAAATGCGTTCCTCGGGACGAATCGCCAGCAGCGGGCTCAGCGGCAACCCGGTCTTGGGATCCATCAGATCGGCGCGGCTGCAGCTCGAGCTCAGAACGTTGACCAGCATATGCGCATAAGGCCGCGACGCCAACGCGCGTTCCTGCGCGCGTCGCAGCTTGGCTGCCGCCACCATCTTCATGGCCTTGGTGATCTGCCGCGTGTTCTTCACGCTGCGGATGCGCCGCCGGATATCGCGTATGTTCGCCATCGTCCTCTTAAGGTGTCATCCTGGACAAAGTGTCATCCTGACAGGGTGTCACCCAACAGGGTGTCATCCTGAGCGAGCGGCTTCAGCCGCGAGTCGAAGGACCCCTATCGTGCCAACTCCGCTCGCACTTCCAATCCTGTCGTCCTGTCCAAAAGCCCACGCTTTTATTCGGGTGGAGCACGCCTTTACAGGCTGAAAATTCCGTTGCCGGACGCCTTGTAACAGGGCACGACTTTACAGGCCGCTGAAAAAGTCGCGATTTTGCGCTGTTCGGGTAGAGCTAGCCTTTAGGCTAGCGTCTAAGTGCTTTATTTTCGATTCCGAGTCGGCTTTAGCCGACGGCACAACTCGCGTTCGTGCCGAAAGCGCCATCTATTTTGTCATCCCGAGCGGGCTTCAGCCCGCGAGGGATTGCCGCACTCTCTACGCGCTCGCCTTCGCTTCCAGTTGATGTTCGCTAACGAAGCGCTCCTTGAATTCCTTGATAACTTTGGTCAACGAAGCCCGCAGATCGTCATCCAATATCTTCTTCTCTTCGATTGCGTTCAGCACGCCCGGATTTGCAGTGTCGACGTACGAGTAAAGTCCCTTCTCGAAATCGTGCAATTGCTCAATCGGCATGTCATCGAGCAGGCCCTGCGTTCCGGCGTAGATGATCAGAATCTGCTTGGAGAACGGCAACGGCTGATACTGCCCCTGCTTCAGGATTTCCGTAAGCCGCCCGCCGCGGGCAAGCTGTGCCTGCGTCGCTTTGTCCAGATCGCTGCCGAACTGCGAGAACGCCGCCAGTTCGCGATACTGGGCAAGATCGAGCCGCAACGTTCCGGCAACCTGCCGCATGGCCTTGATCTGGGCGCTGCCACCAACGCGGCTTACCGAGAGTCCCACGTTCACCGCAGGACGCACGCCGGAGTTAAACAGATCGGTCTCCAGATAAATCTGGCCATCGGTGATGGAGATGACATTCGTCGGAATGTACGCCGAAACGTCGCCCGCCTGCGTTTCAATGATGGGCAATGCAGTCAGCGAACCAGCGCCAAGATCGTTGCTGAGCTTTGCGGCGCGCTCCAGCAGTCGCGAGTGAAGATAGAACACGTCACCTGGATAAGCCTCGCGTCCCGGCGGACGGCGCAGCAGCAGCGAGATCTCGCGATAAGCTACGGCGTGCTTGGAAAGATCGTCATAGATGCACAGCGCGTGGCGCTTGGTATCGCGGAAGTACTCACCCATGGCGCAGGCGGCGTAAGGCGCAATGTACTGCATAGGCGCAGGATCGGAGGCCGACGCCGATACGACGATGGTGTAATCCATCGCGCCGAAGTCGTCCAGTGTCTTCACCACCTGGGCCACCGACGAACGCTTCTGCCCGATCGCGCAATAAATGCAGATCAGGTCGCGGCCCTTGCTGTTGATGATGGTGTCGAGCGCAACCGCGGTCTTGCCGGTCTGGCGATCGCCGATGATCAGCTCGCGCTGGCCGCGGCCAATGGGAATCATCGAGTCGATGGCCTTCAGTCCGGTGGCCATCGGCTCTTTCACCGGCTGGCGGTCGATGACGCCCGGCGCAAGCCGCTCAATGTTGATGAACTGATCGGTGTTGATCGGGCCTTTGTCGTCGATGGGCTGGCCCAGCGAGTCGACCACGCGGCCGACCATCGCTTCTCCGACAGGCACACTCATGATGCGGCCAGTGCGCTTGACCTCGTCGCCCTCTTCGATCTCCGTGTACTCGCCCATCAGCACCACGCCGACCTGATCTTCTTCCAGGTTCATGGCGAGGCCGGCGACATTGTGTGGGAACTCGAGCAGTTCTCCGGCCATGACCTTGTCGAGGCCGTAGACGCGGGCGATGCCATCGCCGACGGACATGACCGTGCCGACTTCATCGACCGCGATTTTCGATTCGTAGTTGCCGATTTGCTCGCGGATGAGCTTGGTGATCTCGTCTGCTTTGATCTGCGCCATAAGATTCCGTCTACCTAAAAGATTGTCATCCTGAGCGGAGCGTCCGCAGGCTTTTCCGTCTCGCTTCTTTTGCGAGACGGGCGGACGCGCAGTCGAAGGACCTGCTGTTCGCCGCTATTCCGCAAACTCCACTCTTACTACCAAACTTGTCATCCTGAGCGGAGGTTCGCCGCTTTTGCGAACCGGAGTCGAAGGACCCCTATCGCTTCAGGAATCTGTCGTCCCTCCGGGACTCGCGCCTCGCTCGGGTAGTGCGGCGCTTCAGCGCCGCGTTCAAGCCCGTTATTTCTTAATCCCGAGCCGGCTTCAGCCGGCGGCACTAACTACGCCAGGCTCAACTCCTGCCGCATCTTCTCCAGTTGCCCGCGCACGGAGCCGTCGTAAATCGTACTCCCGGCGCGCACCATCACTCCGCCCAGCAATGCAGGGTCGGAGACATAGCGCGTGCGTACCTTCTTGCCGGTCATACTTTCCACGCGCGACTCTAACTCGCGCTTCTCTTCCGGCGACAATGGACGAGCGCTGGAAACTTCAACCTCAGTGAATCCCAACTGCGTGTCGAGCTCGGTTTCAAACTGCCGCACCATGTCGTCCAGCATTCCGATGCGCCGATGATCGATCAGCACCGCCATGAAATTTCGGATCGGTTTCACCGTCCCCATCTGCTTGGCAATCGCGTCCAGCACGGCGCGCTTCTGCTCCGGCGAAATTGCGGGCGAGTCCCACACGCGGCGCAGTTCGTCGCTCTCGTGTACGGCCTCCACGATCGACCTTAACTGCTGGCGGGCTACCTCGGCATCGATCTTCTGTTCGAGGATGACCTCGACCAATGCTCGGGCGTAACGGCTGGCGATGGCGGACATGGTCTACTTGCCGTCCTTTCCCAGCTGGCCGACAAAGTCGCGCACCAGCGCCTGGTCGGTGGGCTCGTCCACGCGAATCTCCCGGGTTGCCAAATCCACCGCCAGCGACGCAGCGTAACCCTTCAGTTCGCGCCTCGCGTTGCGCGCGATGGCGGCAATCTCGGCCTCGGCAGCCTGCACCACTTTCTGCTTGTCCTCTTCGGCGGAGTGACGGATCCGCTCTTCTTCCGCCGCAGCTTCACGCTCGGCGGAGGCGCGGATCTCGGCAACCTCGCTGCCCAACTTGCTCAGCCGCGACTCAATGTCGCCCAGGCGGCGGGCGGCATCGGCGCTGGCAGCCTGCGCCTCTTTAATTCCCTTCTGTATGGCAACTGTTCGATCGCGGAATGCCTGCGGCAATTTCGACTTCAGCAGCACATAAATAACTGCCGCGACGCCCCCGAAATTCAGTAGGATCGACAGCAGGAAAGAGAGGTCCGGACCCAGGCCCAGCTTGCCTCCAAACTTCTCCGCGCTGTGCGCCGATTGCTCCGTGGTCTTCGCCAGAAT
>JBEKTC010000263.1:0-6903 GCA_049516475.1 Candidatus Korobacteraceae bacterium
AAGAACTGCAGCGGGCCGCGTTACAGGCACAGAAGAATGGCGCGTTCCGAGCGCCCTATGCCGATCTTCCGGCACTCACCACTCCCGACGCGCTCACCAAAGAACTCGGCGACTTGCAGGCATCTTTCTTCGATGCGGACTTCGAGCCGATGACGACCGCCAAGAGCCCACAGGGCGGGAAGGACATCGTGCAGTCGAGCGCGAACACCTTTTACGGACCGGGCGTTACGCTGGCCGACCTGAAGGACTTCAAGGCGAAGTACCCGCTGAACTCACGGGTTGTGAAGGGGCCCGATGGGACGCTGAAGGAAGAGGTCTATCGGGCTGGCACGCCGGACGGTTCCGTGCCTCCGGGACTCTATGCGAATTTCCTGGGACGTGCGAACGAGTATCTGGCGAAGGCGCAGGCGGTGGCCGATCCCCAGCAGGCTGCGGTAATCGGGGCGCTGATTCGCTTTTACCAAACCGGCGAGTATGACGACTTGATCAAGTTCGATACGCTCTGGGTGCAGAATAACGCCAAGGTCGACTTCGCCAACAACTTCATCGAGATCTATCGTGACGCCAACGGCATGAAGGCCAGCTCGCAGGCCTTCGTCAGCGTCACCGACAAGCCGCTCACCACCAAGATGGAGAAGCTGGCGCAGAACGCCGAGTATTTCGAACAGCAGGCGCCTTGGGACCCGAAGTACAAGAAGACGGCTTTCACGCCTCCGACCGTGAAGGCGATTGAGACGATCGTCGAGACGGGCGACTTCAGCGCGACCACCATCGGCGACAACCTCCCCAACGAAAACGAGATTCACGAGAAGTACGGCACCAAGAACTTCCTGTTCACGGGAAGCAGCCGCGCTTTGACGGGTGCGGCCGGCCACAAATCGATCAAAGAATTCGGAGCGAACCAGACGGTGATTGATCGCGACATCAAGTACGGCCAGCAGGCCAACGAGCTTATGACCGCATTGCACGAAGTGATTGGTCATGGTTCCGGCAAGCTGAGCGAGCGGATGAAGGGCGGTTCTGAGCCGTATTTGAAGGAGTATTACTCGACCATGGAAGAGGGGCGCGCGGATCTCTCGGCACTATGGAACGTCTGGGACCCAAAGCTGAAGCAACTGGGACTGGTCGAAGGCGACCAGGACGAAGTTGCCAAGGCGATGTACGATTCGGCGGCGCTGGTGATGCTGGTGCAGTTGCGCCGGATTCCTCATGGCGACACCATCGAAGAAGACCACGAGCGTGACCGGGCGCTCATCGCCAACTACATCATGGACAAGACCGGCGGCATTCGCATGTTCGAGCGGGATGGCAAGGAATATGTCGAGGTTACCGACTACCAGAAGATGAAACAAGGCGTCGGGATGCTTCTGACGGAGTTGATGCGCATCAAGGCTGAAGGCGATTACGGAGCCATCAAGGCCCTGGTCGATAAGTACGGCGTGCACTTCGATCCCAAGCTGCGCGATCAGGTTATCGAGCGCTACAAGGCCCTGGACATCCCGACCTACTGGGTCGGTGTGAATGCGCAGCTCAATGCGAAGGCAGCTAACGGGAAGGTGCAGAGCGTGGACATGATCTACCCGCGAAGCGCCGTGCATCAGTTCCTCTACTACGGCTCAATGTACGGGAAGGACGTGAAGGTTCCGGCAGGTGACGCGATCCCGGCAGCTCAAAAGCAATAACTAGGTATGGCGTCCCGGAAGTTCGTGGAATAAATCTGTAGTTGGGCGAACCAGCGAAAGGCGATCGGCGATCATGTCCCGCACTCTTGATGAGTCCCGCACCCTGCAGAAACGTGCCGAGCAGCTTATCCCCGGCGGCGTCAACTCGCCCGTGCGCGCCTTCGGCTCTGTCGGCGGCGACCCGCCTTTTCTGGTTCGTGGCCTGGGAGCGCACGTCTGGGACGCCGACGGCAATCGCTACATCGACTATGTCGGTTCCTGGGGGCCGCTCATACTCGGTCACTCCAATCCTGAGGTCATTGAGGCGATCATCCAGGCCGCGCGCAACGGTACCAGCTTCGGCGCCTCCACGCCTTCCGAAGCCGATCTCGCCGCGCTCGTCATTGAAGCTTTCCCAGCCATCGAGAAGGTCCGCTTCGTCAGCTCAGGTACGGAAGCGACGATGTCCGCGATTCGTCTGGCCCGCGCCGCCACTGGCCGCAAGATCATTGTGAAGTTCGAGGGCTGCTATCACGGCCACAGCGACGCGTTGCTGGTGAAGGCGGGCTCAGGCGTCGCAACTCTCGGCATTCCAGGCTCGGCTGGCGTGCCCCAGGAGTTCGTCGATTTTACTCTCGCCCTGCCATACAACGACGTTCCTGCCGTCGCAGCCGCCTTCGATAAATTCAAAGACCAGATTGCCTGCGTCATCGTTGAACCTGTGGTCGGCAACATGGGTTGTGTGCTGCCCACGCCGGGATATCTGGAAGCTTTGCGAATTATGACTGCCGAGGCAGGCTCGCTGCTCATCTTCGACGAAGTAATGACAGGTTTCCGCGTGGCTTTTGGCGGGGCTTCTGAACTTTACAACATCAAGCCCGACCTCACGACCCTGGGCAAGATTATCGGCGGCGGCCTGCCCGTGGGCGCTTACGGCGGCCCAGCCAGGCTCATGGACATGATCGCGCCCGTCGGCCCGGTTTATCAGGCAGGGACGCTCAGCGGCAATCCCTTGGCAATGGCCGCGGGCATTGCGACTCTGCGCCAGTTGAAGGCCAACAGGGAACAGTTCTACAAGCAGCTCGATGATATGGCAGGCAAGCTGGTCGCCGGCGTCCTGCAAGCGGCCAAACAAGCCCGGATCGCGATGACCATCAACCGCGTCGGCTCCATGTTCACCTTCTTCTTCACCGATCGACAGGTGAAAGATTGGGCCAGCGCCGTCACCTGCGACACGGTGCGATTCGGCCGCTTCCACGGCGCCATGCTCGATGCCGGAGTGTGGCTGCCGCCGTCCCAGTTCGAAGCCGCATTCCTCAGCCTCGCCCACACTCAGGACGACATCGACGACACCATCGCCGCCGCTCGCGAAGCATTGGCGCTGGTGTAGCCCTTGTGCGCTGCTTTGAAGGGGCGCAGATTCAGCTGCGCCGATAGTGGCTTTTTCTGATTTGTCATCACGAGCGGGCTTCAGCCCGCGAGGGATCTGCTGTTCGAGCTTTTTCCGCAGCCTCAGTAGCCCTAGCTGTCACACCCTACGCCCGCGCCGACTGCTCATCCCCGCCTAGCGGCAGGAAGTATTGCGTGCCACGGATCGGCTCGCTGACGCGCCGCAGCAGCGCCTGCAAATCCTCGCTGCGCTCCACAAAATCGATCTCCGAAGTATTGACGATCAACAAATCCGACGAGGTGTAGTGAAAGAAGAAATGCTCATACGCCTTGATTACCTCTTCCAGGTAATCGTCGCTGATTGCTTTCTCGCCGGGCGCGCCTTTTTTCTTCAGCCGCTTCTTCAGCACTTCGGGCGTTGCCTGCAGATAGATCACGAGGTCCGGAGTGGGCACGTTCTGGCGGAACAACTCGTAGTAGCGGTTGTACACCTCCAGCTCGGCGTCGCCCAGATTGAGGCACGCGAACAGCTTGTCTTTCTCGAAGATGTAATCCGCTACGTAGGTCTTGTTGGGATTGCCCTTGATATTCAGCCCGCCAAGCTGTTCATAGCGAGCGATCAGAAACGCGAACTGCGCCTGGAACGCGGCTCCCGGCTCTCCCTGGTAGAACGGGCGCAGAAACGGGTTTTGTTCCGGCTCGCTGAGGCGTTGCGCGTGCAGGGTCTCGGCAATCACTCGGCTGAGCGTGCTCTTGCCGACTCGGATTGGGCCCTCGACTGCAATATACCGGGGTGGTTCAAACAGGTTCGCCATGGTCGGAGAAAGGCTACGATTCGCAGAATAACTTGCGCGCGCCTCCGTGGCAATTACTTGCTTGTAAAACTGTGGCCAAGTTTTCCACCGGGAGGCCGCTCCTCGCTCTTCGCCGTTCGCTTTTCGTGTTTCTGCTTTGATATTTCGGTTTCCACAGCCTTTGAACTCGCCGCCGGAGACTTTTCTGGCGAAAAGCGAAAAGCGAAGAGCGAACGGCCGGCACGCTACAATCAAACCGATGTTCCCGATCCTCATCAGCGCCGTAGGCCTGGCCGGACTGGCCACGTGGGCGGGCTTCCACCCCATGTGGCCCACGTCGCAGGTGTATGGCCGGACCTTCACCGGCCTGCATCCAGGCTCGCGGCTGCTGGCCCTCACCTACGACGACGGACCCAACGATCCCTACACCTGGCGGATGATGGAAGTCCTGGAACGCCACGGGGTGAAGGCGACGTTCTTCCTGCTCGGGCGATTCGTTCAGCAGAAACCAGACATCGCACGCGCCCTCGTCGCCGCCGGCCACGCTATCGGAAGCCACACCTGGGACCACCCCAACCTGATCTTCGCTTCCACCGCCGAAGTGCGGCGCCAACTTCAGCAGACCCGGCAGGCGATCCTCGATGCCACGGGTGTCGATGTCCGGCTCTTCCGGCCGCCATTTGGCGGACGCCGTCCAGCCTCGCTGCGCGTAGCTCGCGCCTTAGGACTGCAACCTGTGATGTGGAATGTCACGTGTCAGGACTGGAAGGCCAAGTCCGCCGGCGAAATCGTCACGCGCGCTGAGCGGCAGATTCGCGGCGGCAACGTCATCCTGTTGCACGACGGCGAGTACCATCGCATCGGCGTCGACCGCAGCCGCAGCGTCGAAGCCAGCGAACGCATCTTGTCGCGCTACCAGCCCGAGGGATATAAGTTCGTTACCATTCCGCAGATGATGCAGAGACAGCAACTAGCAGCTAGCGACTAGCTCTTATCTCTTGCGCGTGTGCCGGGGAATGTTTGAGACACAGGCTTATTCGCAATGATCGTATCCCTCGAATTTAGAAGCAACCGCAGGGATACCAGGGTTCATGCGCTGACTGTAGCATTTGGTCAACTGTACTTTCCGCTCTCGGTGCTCTCTGTGCCTCTGTGGTGATCCGCCCTTTTAGACCAACGGCCGAACGTGCTGCACTCCATCCAGCTGCGCCAGCAGATCGTCGATGCGCGCCTCCAGGATGTTGCGGATTGAGAGGATTCCCAGCAACTTGCCCTCCTCGCTCACAATGGGCATGTGGCGATAATGCCGCTCCAGCATTACTGCCAGAGCTTCACTTGGGGTCGTCGCTTCCGTCGCCATCTCGACGATGGGGCTCATCAGCTCGCGGACCGGAGTGGTGTATGGATCGCGCCCGCTGAGCGCGAACTTGGCCAGGACATCGCGTTCGGTAAACATGCCGGCCACAACCGTTTGCTCGTCGACCACGGCGACCGCACCGACCGCCTTGTCGATCATGGTTCGTATCGCGTCTTCGACCGTCGCCTCCAAGCCCACCGTTGCCGGCCCCTCGTCACACCACTGTAGAAGACTCATGACAGTCAAAATTCCTTTCACTGCACAAGTGCGAGGTTATGTTGCCGGAGCCATTGGCGTCAACTGCGAGTTGAGCAACCGCGCGCCGAAAGCGGATAATCCCGATATGCTTTCCAGACGTGTTCACCTGCTCTTGACCCTCGGCGTGACGGTTGCATTTTCCTCGCTGACGCTATGGGCCTCGAAGGATTTTGTTCCTCCGCGCGCCGAGAACGCGAACACCTATGCCTGTAAGGACGCTCACACCAGCGAGAAGGTAACCGCGGCCATCGATCTCTACAACACCTCGCCTAAGGACAACATCTTCATCACGCCCTACCATCAGGAAGGGATCCTGCCGGTCTTTTTGGTGATCACCAACGATGGTGACCAGCCCATCGCGGTAAACAATATGCGAGCACAGTTGGTAACGGGCCGCGCCAAGATGGAATCGCTGACCACCGACGATATCTTTCGCCGCGTCGCCCACATCAGCGGCAGCACTACCGCTCCTCCGCGCGTCGGCCCCATCCCGCTGTCAGGCAACAAGAACAAGAAAGCCCAGAAACAGTACGAAGAAATCCTGGCCGCGAACTTCATGGCTGCCGCCGTCGAGCCGCACACTACCAAATCAGGCTTTCTATTTTTCGATGTGTCCGACGTCAAGCAGCCGCTGCAAGGCGCGCACATCTACCTGACCGGAGTGCGCGATACCAGCGGAAATGAGCTGATGTATTTCGAAATCCCGGTTGTCCCGTCGAATGCTGCCGGCGCCGGATCGCAGTAGAGCTTCCAAAATTGCCCTACCGCGGGCTTGGCTTCGCCGCAGCTTTCGCGGGTTGCGGCGGCGCTGCTCTTCGCTGTTCCTCGCGTGCGATCTGTTCGCGCATGTCGCGAATCAGCATCGTCCACATCTGCGAGTTGGTCCGCAGCAGGATCTGCAAGTTCTGGTCGCGCAGAAATAGGATCTCGCTGGTCATGTTCATGTTCAGGCTTTCCAGCTTGTTCAGATCATCTCGCATTCGCGCCAGTTCGTCGCCCGCCGGGGCTATTGGCTGCTGCCCAGAGACTGGCGCGGGCCCGTTCGCGGCGGGATTTGAAGCTTGATTTCCTGTTCCTCTTTGACTCGACGAATCCTGCGCCAGCAGCACCGAACTCAATAACAATACGAAAGCAATTTGCCGCATTGGAACACCTGCCTTGCGTGCATGTCGCCGTCAGGCCATCTACGACCGTCCGCCGGCGCTCGCGTGAATTCAGTATGATCGGAAACTGTACTTTTGAGGAGACGATCTGTGCACCGAACGACACTAGGCGATTTTGAGCTAACGATCCTTTCGGACGGCAACTATTACAACGACGGCGGCACCATGTTCGGCATAATCCCCAAGGTCATGTGGGAAAAGCGCATCGCGCCCGACGAGCGCAACACCATTCCACTGGCAACGAATTCTCTGCTGGTCCGCACCGGCAAACAGAACGTCCT
>JBEKTC010000264.1:0-6871 GCA_049516475.1 Candidatus Korobacteraceae bacterium
CTACAGTGGTTTCTATTTCTTACAGTTCGACCCGTGGGAAGAGCGCCATAGTGCTGAGTTGTCGGCAGCCGGCATCGTTCGAACCCTCAACGCGAAGATAAAGGAGACCATTCCGGAGGCAATCGGATTTGCTTTCGGACCACCAGCTATCCCCGGCTTGGGAACAGCCGGCGGTTTCACTTTCATGTTGCAGGACCGCTCTGGTGGAACGGTAGAGCAGCTCAATGACAATCTGGACAACCTGCTTCAGGCCGCGAGAAAACGTCCCGAGCTCGCCTCCCTGGTGACCACGTTCCGCCCATCGGTTCCGCAGCTGTACGTTGATGTCGACCAAGACCGGGTGTTGAAGCAGGGTCTCCAGTTCGCCGAGGTTTATCAGACGCTGCAGGCCTTTCTTGGCGGCGCATACGTGAACCAGTTTAACCGCTTCGGTCGGCAATGGAAGGTGTACCTGCAAGCCGAACCTCAGTATCGAGACAGCGCCGACAAAATCAACAGCTTCTACGTCCGGAATGCGAAGGGCGACATGACGCCGCTGGGTTCCCTCGTCAATATCAAGCGAGTATCGGGTCCGGAGTACACCAACCGATTCAATCTGTTTCGAAGCATTCAAATCAATGGCTCCCCCGCTCCAGGATATAGCTCAGGCCAGGCCATGGCGGCGATGCAAGAGGTTTCCGCGCAAACGCTGCCCAGCGGCATGAGCTATGCCTGGAGCGACATGTCTTACCAGGAGAACAAAGCGTCGGGCGGGCAGTTGGCGGTATTCGGGATGTCGTTGCTGTTTGTATTTCTCATTCTGGCGGCCATGTACGAAAGCTGGTCGCTTCCCTTCAGCGTGTTGTTGTCGACGCCGGTAGCCGTCCTCGGCGCTTACGGCGGATTGATGTTGCGCGCCTTCGATAACAACGTGTTTGCTCAGATCGGATTGGTGATGCTCATTGGCCTTACAGCCAAGAACGCGATCCTCATCGTTGAATTCGCGAAGCTCGAACACGACCAGAGGGGCAAGGGGTTGATCGAGGCGGCTTTGGAGGGGGCTCGACTGCGATTGCGACCTATCCTCATGACCTCTTTTGCCTTCATTCTTGGTTGTGTGCCGCTGTGGACTGCCAAGGGAGCCGGCGCGATCGGGCGCCAGGTGCTGGGCACCGCCGTAATCGTCGGCATGTCCGCGGCCACTCTTATAGGAGTTTTCCTTGTTCCGGTGCTCTTCGTCCTTGTTGAGGGCCTCGGCAAGAAAAATAAGAAGGCCCATAGCACTCAGCCGGCGGCGTCAGAAGGAGCAGGGGACTAATGCTTAAGATCACGTGCTCCTTCGTACTGCTTCTCAGCCTGACAGGTTGCACGGTCGGCCCCAATTACAAACGGCCTGCCATGCACCCTCCGGACAAGTTCTACACGGAAGCGGTTCCGCAGCCGGAGTCGATAGCTGATCTGCCTTGGTGGGAGTTATTTAAGGACCCCGTGCTGCAGCAGTTGATCCAACAAGGTCTGAAAAACAACTACGACGTAGCGGTCGCTGCAGCCCGGGTTGAGCAGGCACGGGCACAAGCTGGGATTGCGCGTTCACTGTACTTCCCGCAGATTGGGTATGGAGCTGAGATCGCGGGACAGCGTTCCACCTTCTTCGCAAATCACACGTATTACTCCTACAACGTCAATCTCGCCTGGGAACTGGATCTATGGGGCAGGATTCGCCGGCTGAACCAGCAGCAACAAGCACTGTTTTTTTCATCCGAAGATGTGCAGCGCGGGGTGTGGCTTAGCCTGGTATCGGATCTAGCACAAGCCTATTTTGAACTGCGCGCTTTGGACGCACAGCTTGAGATCGTGCGCCAGACCGGCGCAGGATTCCAGCAGACCTACGATCTTTTCAACAAGAAAGAAAAGGGTGGAGCGGCATCCGGTTTAGAAACTTCGCGTGCCGAAGCCGCCTTGGCGAATGTAGTGGCACAGATACCTGACCTGGAGCAACAGATCACTGCAAAGGAAAATCAGATCAGCTTGCTGCTGGGTCAAAACCCCGGTCCGATCCCACGCGGCAAGTCGCTGGTCGACCAGAACGACCTTGACGTGGTCCCGGCGGGCTTGCCATCTACGCTCTTAGAGAGACGGCCCGATCTCCGCGACGCCGAACAACAGCTCATTGCAGCCAACGCCGCTGTCGGTGTAGCCAAGGCCGATTTCTTCCCGGTGATTAGCCTGACAAGCCTGTTGGGTGCCATAAGTCCACAGCTCTCGGGCTTGGTCAGCTCGGGGACTCAATGGAGTGTCGGGGGCGGATTGGCAGGGCCTCTCTTCACAGGCGGTCGTTTGAAGAGCCAATACCGCGGCCAGCTTGCGCTACGTGACGAAGCGCAGTTCTCCTACGAGAAGGCGGTTACCCAAGCCTTCGGCGAAGTCTCTACAGCATTGGCGGCCCACCAGCAGCTCGCAGGATCAATCAGAGAGCAGACCCGATCGGTGTCGGCTTATCAGGAATCTGTGCGATTGGCTGACCTGCGGTATGAAAACGGGCTTTCCAGCTATCTTGAAGTCATCGACGCACAACTGCAGTTATACCCAGCGCAGACTGCCTCGGTTGTCTACGATCTGGAAAGGAAAGTTGCGCTCGTAAATCTTTATAAGGCTCTGGGCGGAGGGTGGAAGTTGAGTGATGCAGATTGGACGGCACTTCCGCCCGCGAGCAAGAATTAAGAAATGTGGCTCTGAGGGCTCACTGACAGTACTGCGGAGACGATGCAGGCGGCGCGCCAAACGAGATCCTCGGGGTTTAAGGTCGGGGGACCTGCAGGCTATGCGAGGCGGCCCCGGCTCGTCCCTTCAGTGGTTCTCACCAACGCTGCGCTATCACCTGATGCTTCTGCTTCGGCTCCTGATAGCCCCTGGCCTTCTGACGTCCAGGCAGCTTTGGTGGCGTATACGGAACCTCTTCGTACGGGATGCGGCTAAGAATGTCGGCAATGCAGTTGAGGCGGGCCTGCTTCTTGTCGTCCGAAGGCACGACGTACCAGGGACAGGTAGCGGTGTCGGTGGCGCTTAGCATGGCGTCACGCGCCCGCGAATAGTCGTACCAGCGGCGATGGGACTCCAAGTCCATTGGGCTAAGCTTCCATCGCTTCGATGGATCCTGGATGCGCGCGAGAAAACGCTTGTGCTGCTCTTTTTCCGAAACATCGAGCCAGTACTTCAGCAGGATGATCCCATTGCCGATGAGCACGTTTTCGAAGGCGGGACAGCCCTTAAGAAATTTCTTATATTCCTCTTCGGTGCAGAACCCCATTACATGCTCGACCCCGGCGCGGTTGTACCAACTACGGTCAAAGATGACGATTTCTCCGCCCGAGGGCAGATGTTCGAAGTAGCGCTGAGCATAAATCTGCGTCTTCTGGCGTTCGGTGGGTGCCGGTAAGGCCACCAACCGGAAAACACGGGGACTCACGCGTTCCAGAATGCGCTTGATGATGCCGCCCTTGCCCGCCGCATCTCGGCCTTCAAAAATGATGACGATTCGTGCTCCCGTCTCCTTCACCCATTCCTGAAGCTTCACGAGTTCGACCTGAAGAGTGAAGAGTTCGGCCTCGTACTCCTTATTCTTCAGTTTGATCTTTTCGGCTGGATTTTTGTCTTGCGTATCTTTTGCCCCGACGTCTCCGGTGGGATTACTCTTCTTTTTCTTTTTGTTCTTGCCCATAATGTTCCGTCCTGCGAGAGGGTGACGCTCAACCATCAGTGCTGAGTCGTTTTCTATGGCTTGCCTTCGCTGGTGGAAGCATCGGCGGTGCTCGCCGGCCATTGGGCATCCGTCGCTTGCCAGGTGGAATCGGGGTTATATAGCTCCATGTTCTTCACGATGTTGAGGGAATCCGGACCTAGATCTTTCTGATAGACAATTCCGTTGTTGTTGACGATGAAAGTCTTCACGCCTGTCACGCGGTATTCAGCGGGCACAGCAGCCAGCGCGAAGCCACCAATCATGATTCCTTCGATGACATAATCCAACTTCCCCATCGGGGCCGCTGGGCCCTGTCCCTTCAGGATTTTGAAGTAGTAGCCGTGAAATCCGCCTTTAGGTGTGCTATAGCCTTCCTCCAATGCCTTGGCCACGGCATCGCCAATGGGTCCACTGGAGACACCGTCAGCATTCTTCCAATACAGCCCATCCTGCTTTCCAGGGGTGCTGAAAATCTTCTGCGCGTACTGATTTACTCCCGAGTCGTCGTGGATTTCGGATGCATATTCTTTCTGCGCCTCGACATAGCCACGACACACAGTAATGGCGTCCAACTCGTTGGCGCCGATGCGCCGGTAGAGGATTTCCTGGCGCCCTTCCTTGGCGTTGAAATACCACTTGCCGTTTTTCTTCACGAGGGGAACCGGAAACGGCCACTCTTCATCGCCAACAATGATGGTTGCCCGGTTCGGATTGGACTTTGCGACTTCTATCGAGTTCTTGGCAGCGGCTTCCTTGGCAAAAGCAACGCCGTTGTTCTTGTCCCGAACAGGATCTGCTGATTCGATAAAATCTTCACCGTCGGGTCCGAAGATTGCCATCAATTCCGGCACGTCATAGTCGCCCGCCGCCTTGATCAGAGCTTCTGCGGCTTGCTGGGGAGTGTCGAATGCTTTCGGCCCCTGTGCTGCGGCTGGCGTCGCCGACTTCGCCTGAGCCGCCACGCTTACGGGCAACGCATACGCGATCAGCAGGAACATGAAGGCAGTCACTACGCTAGAGCGAAACAGTTTCGATTTCATGTTCTCCTCACTCGTCATAATTCGCATGGCCTACCTCCGCCTCCCGCCACCACCGCCGCCACGGCCGCCGCCGCCGCGGGAGCCGCCCATGCTGGACGCACCTCGCGAGCTGCTGGCCCGAGCTCCGCTTCCGCTCGTGCCGCTGCCGGCACCGCCGAAAGCGTTTCGGTTCGTAGAACTCGGGGTATTCCGGACTTGCTGGTTACCCACCCGGTCGCCTCCGCCTCCACGGTTGGCGCTCATATCGCCTGCCCCTGCTCCCCGGTTGCCCATGTCCCGGTTACCGGCACCGGGACCAGTTCCGCGGTTGGCCGTGTCCCGAGTACCCGCGCCCGGACCCGTACCGCGATTGGACATATCGCGCCCGCCTGCAGGCTGCTGTCGCGCCTGGTTCTGCCGAGCTTGGTTCTGTCGATTAGCCATGGAGTCGCCACGTGTGGTGCCACCAAACTTATTGGCCGTGCTTCTGTCGCCATAAGGCGCCCCGCCGCGATGCTGCGGGTTGTGCTGCCAGGTGCTATTGCCGCGGGCGGGCTGCTGCGAAGGCCGATTCCCGCTGACATTCTGTCGGTTGTAGTTCTGGCGGTTGGAATTGTTGACGAAGTTGTTGTTGTTGTTGATGTTGATGTTGTTATTCCCGCCACCCCATCCGCTGTTGTAACCCCAGCCGCCGCCGCCCCAAAAGGCTCCCATTGCGACGCCAACACCGAAGGAAAGCGCCATGCCCGCCGCGTAATAGCCCACCGGAGGATAGGCGATTGGGGGATAGGCATAAACGGGCGCTCCGTACACCACGGTTGGGTTGTAGCTCGGCACGTACACAACCTCCGGATTTGCCTGCTCAACCACGATCACCTGTTTGCTCTCGACCGTCTTGACTTCGACTTTCTGCTGTTCCGAAGACTTTAGAGTGCCCGCGTCCTGTGCCTTCTTCCGCATACGCTGCACGGCATCCATCACATCGCTCTGCTGTGCGAGAAAGGCATTCCCCAGGTCCGTGGTCCACTTGATGTTCTCGGACAAAAGCTTGACCACATCGGGCAAGGCAGCCAGTCCCTGGATGCTTGGATCCCAGTCCTGCTTCTCCACCGCCTCGGCAAGTGCTTTGCCTTTGAGGTCTTTGTGCTGAGCCAACCACTGCTGGAGTTGAATGACTTCCAAGGGATAGGTAGAAGCCACCAGTGTCTGGCTGAGAAGGGGATCAGGATAGAGCGCGATCGGAGCCACGAGCGAATCCAGCTGATCGGCAGGGAGTAGGGCTGCAGTTTGCCCGGCTGGAGGCGCAGCTTGTGGTGTCTGGACTGCCACGGCGCTTCCGGGCAGCGCCCCAATACAAAGAATCGCTGTAAGCTCTCGAATCGCGCCGATAATCGCGCTCCTGAACCTCTGCTTAGAATTCATAGCCACAGTCTCCGTGCTTTTCAGTCATGGCTGCTCCAGTTGCTTATTTGCCGTGCCACTCGGTACGTGGAGCGGGCGTGCCTCCACTGGTACGTAGGCCCGTAGTGTTCAGTGTCTTTTGTACTGCGGCGCAGAACACACGACAACTAGGGAAATCCCTAGTTGCGGCGGAGGGGAGACACAAAGCACTGGCCCGCTAACGCGGCGTTAATGGCGGGTATCAGATCAACCTTCATCTGAGCCTTCAGCACAAATCCAAGTGCCCCTTCGGCCTGACACGCCTCTACAAACTCAGGACTCTCATGTATTGTCAGAAACACTATGGGAGCGTTAGCTCCCATTTCACGAAGTCGACGAGCCGCTTCGATTCCGTCCAACTCCGGCATCGATATGTCGGCAACGATGATGTCCGGGCTCAGCCGTATCGCCTCGTCGACCATTTCGAGCCCGTCATGAGCCACTCCCACCACTTCGAAGGTTGACTGCAGAAGTGCTGTCACCCGCTCTAGTACAAGATGATGATCATCGGCCAGCAAAATGCGTGGACGGCTCATGGGTTCTCTTCTCTGGATGAATACAGCCATTACACGCTACGAAAAGCGAGAACATAGGCAAATCCCAAGTCGACGGGATCCGAAGGACCCGGTTGGGTAACGTCTTCGCCAGCTCTTGAAGCGATGCCGGAGCAAGCGCTGATCATACGCGGAGCGTC
>JBEKTC010000265.1:0-12503 GCA_049516475.1 Candidatus Korobacteraceae bacterium
GGTCAGCTCACCGATGGTCTGGGCAACACGGTGGACTTCAAGAACGCCATCATCATCATGACCTCCAACATCGGCGCGCGCCATCTGCAGAAGCGCACCGGCCTGGGCTTCCAGTCCGAGCTGGACGAGAACACCTCCACCAAGGTCGAGGACATGGTGCGCAACGAAGTGAAGCGCACCTTCAATCCCGAGTTCCTCAACCGCCTCGACGAGGTCATCATCTTCAACGCGCTCACCGAAGTTGATCTGATCCAGATCGTGGAATTGATGGTGCAACATCTGAACACCAATCTGGCTCAGCGCTCCATTACGGTCACGGTGACGGAAGAGGCGCGCAAGTGGATCCTCGACAAGACCGTCGTCGATCGTACGTACGGCGCTCGCCCGCTGCGGCGCGCGTTGCAGAAGTACATCGAAGATCCGCTGTCGGAGGCGCTCATCCAGGGCACATTCCAGCAGCGGCCAGCCTTCATCGAGGTCTACCTCGACAAGGACCAACTCTTCTATCGCCCCGTCGGCGAAGAGAAGACCGAGGGCGTGCTGCTGTACAGCAGCTAGGCGGGGGTTGTATCAGGGCACGACTTTACAGGCCGCTGAAGAAGTCGCTTTGGAGTGCTTTGTAATAGGGCACGACTTCAGTCGTGCCGCAAAGAACCGTATAAAAGCCAAGGGGCTTCGGCTCCGAACAACAAAGGGGAGCAGAAACGCTCCCCTTTTGCTGCTTTGTTTCATCCGAGCGAGCAAGCGCGGCAGATGCGCCCGTCGAGGGCCTTCTACCTAGATCGCGGCCTCTAGCTGATACCGGTTGGCGCGGGACTCAACAATGCGCCGCTTACCGTGCCCTGGATTTTTCTCATACCGGCTTCGCAAGAGCCCGAATTCTTCCAGCAAATCCACGTCTCGACTCACGGCCCGCGCGTCGCGCTTCAATCCTCCTGCGAGCTCCGAGACGGCCATTGGCTTCTGCCTGGCGAGACGCAGCAGTCGGATCCGTTCGGCTGAGAGGACTCGCAACATGTCTGCCGGATCCTCGAAAGAGATAATGACTTCCGGCGCCAATTTATCGCCCCGATCGAGCTTGCGCGCTCGCTCGCGGGCGCGGGCAAAGAAGCCATCCACCGTATCAACGCCAATCTTTACCTTAGCGCGTTTCATTCTTGTCTCCACAATTCCTCTACTTCTCGCCGGAACCGGAGCAACACGGCCTCATAGCCAGCATACTCAATCTCCTCGATCCGGCCCATGAAATGGCGGTGATGCTGACCGTGACTGCTGTCATACCCCAGCACACGGCCATTGTCCACCGTGGTAAGTCTTAAATCGATATACGCCAGGCTGTATTTCACAACTTCACCTGCTTCGGACCAAACCTCTTGCTTCAGAATGGCTCCACGACGCCTGCCAGATAGATAGATGGTTTCGTCAACCGTTTTTCCCCGGCCACGGCTCCGTTCACTTCGTCGTCGTGTTCTCCGCTGAGTCATTGCCTCGAAAGCAGAAAGGACATGCTAAATCCTAACTGCCGCTGAGATATTATGTCAATGGCTTTCGAGCCCAATATGATTCGCAAGTTACCGTCCGGACATTACCGCCTCTATTCGCGCAAGAAAAATCCCAAGACCGGCAAGCGCCGCAACCTGGGAACCTTCGCCACCCGCGACAAGGCCGAAGCCCACGAGCGCGCGGTGCAGTATTTCAAACGGCAATGATTGGTGGTCCCGCCTGAATCTACGCCACGAAGTACTTGGCCGCGGGATGGTGCACGATGATCGCCGAGGTGCTCTGCTCCGGGTCCAGCAGGAAGCCTGTGGTCAGCTTCACTCCGATGGTCTCGTCCGGATGCAGCAGCGCAAACAGCTTAGTCTGATCTTCCAGATTCGGACACGCCGGATAGCCGAACGAATATCGCGACCCGCGATATTTCTGATGGAATAAATCGCGGATGTGCGGCGAGTCCTCGCCGGCAATTCCAAGCTCTTGACGAATGATCTTGTGCGACAGCTCGGCCAGCGCCTCGGCCGACTCCACACTCAGCCCGTGGAGATACAGATACTTGGTGTACTCTCCGCCTTCGAATAGCTTCTGCGTCTCATGCGAGGCGATGTCGCCGATGGTCACGCACGACATGGCGAGCACGTCCATCTTCCCGCTACTCTTTGAAAGAAAGAAGTCCGAAATGCACAATCCACGACCTTCTCGCTGTCGCGGAAAGGTGAAGCGCAACGCCTCTGCCGGAATCGGGTCGCCTTGTTTCCAAGCTTGGGGCAAATCGTAGACGATAACGTCGTTGCCGTCGCCTTGGGCTCCAAAATACCCGTAGACGACCTTAGGCTCAAACCACCCCGCCGAGATCACCTCTTCTTCCAGGTCCTTCAGGATCGGACGATATTTCGTCTCGACCAGCCGTCCGTAATCTTCCTGCGACGCGGTCTTGAGCTGCCACTGGTTCTTGAACAGCGCGGTCTCGTTGATGTACTGGAAGATCTCGCGCAAATCGAAATCTTTCGGCTTCAGCACGCGCACGCCCCAAAACGGTGGCCGGGGAACGTTAGGAGCCGCAGGAATCTCGACATTGGGCGAGGTCGCGCCCTCGATGCCTCCAAGGGTGTGTGCCGGGCGTACAAACTCCTTTACCACCTTGCCTTCGGCAATGCGCTTCTCGCGCGCGCCGTTGGGCGACGAAAGATCTTCCATCAGGTGCAGGCCGGCGAATGCATCGTCCGCGTAGAAGATGCCGCCGTTGTACTCGCGGCGCAGATCGTCTTCCACGTACTTGCGCGTCAGCGCAGCCCCGCCGCAGATCACTGGAAACTCCAGCTTCTGATGGTGTAAGTCCTGCACCACGTACTTCATCTCCAGCGTCGACTTCACCAATAGGCCGCTGAGCCCAATGGCATCGGCTTTCTCCGCGAGCGCCGCATTAATGATCACGTCCGACGGCTGCTTGATGCCGAGGTTCACGACGCGATAGCCATTGTTGGTGAGGATGATGTCCACCAGGTTCTTGCCGATGTCGTGGACGTCGCCCTTCACCGTGGCCAGCACGATGGTTCCCTTCTGGCTGCCTTCTTTTTTCTCCATCTTCGGCTCGAGGTACGCGACCGCAGCCTTCATCACGCCGGCCGAGTCGAGCACCGACGGAAGCTGCATCTTGCGCGCGCCGAACAGGTCGCCGACCGTCCTCATGCCGTCAAGCAGGATGTTGTTGATCAAGTCGAGCGGCGTGTAGTTGACCAGCGCTTCTTCCAAAATCTCGTGCAGCGACTTCTTGTTCGCGCCGTCACCAACACTCTTTTCGCCGTTGATGATCGCCCACTTCAGCTTGTCCTCGACCGACAGCGTATCGACGTGCGCCGTCGTCGTCTCTTCTTTCCCCTTGGTCCCGGCGAAGTGATTCATGTAGACCTGCAACGGATCGCCATTGGACTGGTCGTAGAAAATCAGCTTGCGCGCGAGAGCAACTTCCGCCTCGGGAATTTTGTACAGCGGATAAATCTTGCTGTAGTTCACGATGGCCATGTCGAGGCCGTGATCGACTGCCTCGTGCATGAAGACGCTATTCAGGACGCGCCGCGAATAAACATTCAGTCCAAACGAAATGTTGCTGACGCCGAGGATGGTCTTCACTTCGGGCAGCTCGGTCTTGATCGCCTTCACAGCCTTCAGCGTCTCGATGCCGGCCGTGCGGTAATCCTCCTGGCCGGTCGAGATCGGCAGTGTGAGCGCGTCAAAGATGAGATCGCACGGACGAATGCCGTACTTGTTCACCGCCAGATCGAAGATGCGCTTGGCGATGGCCAGCTTCTTCTGCCAGGTCAGCGCCATGCCGTCTTCGTCGATGGTCAGCGCAATCACCGCCGCGCCGTAGCGCTTCGCCATCGGCAGAACTTTCGCGGTGCGCTTCTCGCCATCCTCCAAATTGATGGAGTTGATGATCGCTTTGCCGGGAATCCGCTTCAGCGCCTCTTCGATCACGTCGGCCTCGGTCGAGTCGATGGTGATGGGCGCGGGCACGCGCGTGGCAATCTTTTCCAGGATGTTGCTGATGTAGGCCTTCTCGTCCTCGCCCACGATGGCGCAGCACAAGTCGAGCATGTGCGAGCCTTCGTTCACCAGCTTCTTCGCCAGCGTGAGGATGCCGTCATAGTCCTGCGTGCGGACCATGTTTTTGAAATGCTCCACGCGCGTGGTAGTGTTCATCTCTTCGGCCACGACCAGCGGCTTGGGATCGAGATCAAGCGGCACCATGGAGTACGCGCTCGCCGCGGCGGCTGTGACTTTGACGTCGCGTTTAGCCGGCTCAAGATTGGCGCAGGTCGCGACGACGGCCTTGATATGTTCGTACGTGGTGCCGCAGCATCCGCCCACAATGCGCACGCCGTATTCGGTGATGAACTGTTTGTGATAGTCGGCCAGTTCCTGCGGTTGCAAAGCGTAGACCGCGCGGCCGCCAACATTCTGCGGGAGCCCGGCATTGGGCAGCACGGAGACAGGCCGCGGCGAATTCGCTCCCAGATAGCGCACGCCGTCGTTCATCTCTTTGGGGCCGGTGGCGCAGTTCATGCCGATGACGGCGACATCGAACATCTCCAGCGTCGTGAGCGCGGCGCCGATCTCAGTGCCCAGCAGCATCAAGCCAGTGGCCTCCAGCGTGACCTGCACCTGCACCGGAACGTTCTTCCCGGTCTTTTTCAGCGCGTCGAAGATGCCGACCAGTCCGGCCTTCGCTTGCAGAATGTCCTGGCAGGTTTCGAGCAGCAGAACATCGACGCCGCCTTCGATCAGTGCGACGGCCTGCTCGGTGTAAGCGGCAGCCATGGCGTCAAATCCTATGTGTCCCAGCGAAGGCAGCTTGGTGGTCGGCCCCATCGATCCCGCGACAAAGCGCTTGCGTCTGTTCGACGAGAAGCTCGAGGCGACTTCTCGCGCCAGCTTCGCCGCCGCCAGGTTGACTTCATGCACCTGGTCCTGCATGTCGTACTCGGCCATCACGATCCGCGTGGAGCTGAAGGTGTTGGTCTCAACTACGTCGGCTCCGACGTTGAAGTACGCGGCATGGATCTCTTTGACGACATCGGGACGGCTCAGCACGAGAATGTCGTTGTAGCCGTCCTTGCCCCAGAAATCGTCGAGCGGCAGGTTGTAGCTCTGGACACAGGTGCCCATCGCGCCGTCAAAGATAACGACGCGTTCCTGCACGGCTTTAAGATAGTCGCTCATTGGCACTCAGCGCGAGCGTTCGAAACTCCTTTGTAAATGTGTCATCCCGACCGACGGCTTCAGCCGGAGCGGAGGGACTTGCTTTTCGTCGCTAGCAACAGGAGAGGTGAAAACTCGCAGCTCAATGATCAAGTATCGCAGTTCCCGCGGCTTTCGGAAAGTTGCCGCCAGCTAACTGCAATCCTTGCAGGCGATTGGAGAGTTACGGCATTGAATAGATCGCTACGTGTAGGCGGCGACGGCGCTTCGAGCGTCTTCCGTTTTGTTCTTGCAAAAGCCCATGCGAGCACTACAATGCCATTGCTTTAGAAATGGAGAAGAAAACGGCTGGATACGAAAGGAGCCTATGCACAAAGCCTCTGGTCTGCAGTACCGTGTTCCAGGTGCGAGAATTGCGATCGCGCTCCTGGTAGTGGGCCTGGTTGTTCTTTCCCTTTCTTTCACGTGCGCCGGCCAAACCGCTGGCCAAGTCAAGTTTGTGAACTCCTGCAAGTACCCCCTGACCTTTGATTCCACCGGTCCGCGAATCGGCACGTTGTCGCCCGGCGGAGATAAATCAATTCCCATTTCCTCGTTCAATCAAGGCGGCCAGAATCGCTTCATCCCCTACCCTAACCTGCCGGACAACCAGTGTCCCGACTGCGACAAGTGGACCGATCTTGGCGGACCTCCGGGCACGACGCAACGCGAAGGCTGGATGTGGGAAGGCAACGACGCGAAATACGCCGCCTATTGCAATCCCAGTCTGAGCGGACGCGGCATCTGCGCGCTACAGCACAATTGCTGCGGGACCGGCATGGTGCAGGACGGAACCTTCGGCACGCACTTCGAGTTCACGCCCAACGCGGGAGGCAACGACTTCGTCAACCTGAGCACCAACTATGGCTCGGCTCCGCACTCGCCGCCGAATCTCTGTCCCAAGGGAGGACCCGACGATTGCGTGGACAATGCGGCCGTCATCTTTTACAACGTGCCCATTGAATGGACCACCAATGAAAACTGTTCCTTCACGAAGAAAGGCACGCAGGTGAAGAGCGGAAAGTGCCTCGCGGCAAGCTGCCCGGACGCCTATCAGCATCCGACTGACGACAAGCAGGTTGCCTGCCCGGTCAGTTCGGCTCGTGGCTATGTGGTGACTTACTGCCCCGCTGGATCGAGCATGCCCAATCCGAAGTAGTTGGTTGCGGCGGTCGGTGCTGCGCTTGTTCCCATCCTGTCCGCAAAAGCTGCGGGCAAGGATGGGATACCCGGCGCTCGTCTTTTCGCCAGATGCCCGAACCCGTTCGGGAGCCCTACCCGTTTCATGTCATTGACCCCGCCTCTCTGAAAATGTTATAAAAACTCGCCTTTGTGTTCGGCTTGGAGTGTGCTCCAGGTTGCACACAAAACGGTGCACGAGTGCTCCCGACGCGGCCAAGCCTCAACACTTCTGTCTTGAAGTGGAAGCGCGTTTCCGGGATTCCAGCAGGTCCATGCATGGTCTCGTTGGCGGTTTGCGTTGACGAGTTGTGCGCGCCCCGCCGGCTGGGTGGTCAACGATCTTAGGAAACGCTGTCCGCGAATCGTCGCGGCAGATTGAACCGTAACGTCATTATCATGGGCGCTGTCCGCCTGTAAGCGGCTGGCTCATCGGAGGAAGGCGCTGTCCGCCTGTAAGCGGCTGGCTCATCGGAGGAAATTATATGCATACCTGGCTCGCCGCATTGCGGCGGATGTCGTCGGTAGCCCGCAGCAATCCGGCCAAATTCGTTATTCCTGCATTCACCATTCTGTTGTTGCACGCTTCCAGTGCTTTCGCTCAGCCGAACGAGCCTGCTGGCGAGGCCAACCTCCAACTCCCCGATCTGTCCTCTGTTAGTTTCCTGGGCATGACGGGCCACAACCTGCTGCTGATCGGACTGCTCTTCTGCGCCTTCGGCCTGCTGTTCGGGTTGGCGATCTACATGCAATTGAAGAACCTGCCCGTTCACCGCTCCATGCGCGAGATCTCGGAGCTGATCTACGAGACCTGCAAAACCTATGTGGTCACGCAGGGCAAATTCCTGATGGTGCTGTGGGCATTCATCGCGGTCGTTATCGTGGCGTACTTCGGATGGCTGGCTCCGGTTCCCGGCAAGCCCGTGTCCGTAACTCTGCCCGTCATTCTTCTGTTCAGCATCGTCGGAATTTGCGGCAGCTACGGGGTCGCATGGTTCGGCATCCGGGTAAACACTTTCGCCAACTCACGCACCGCCTTCGCCGGACTGCGTGGCAAGCCCTATCCCATTTACGCCATTCCGCTGAAGGCCGGCATGAGCATCGGCATGATGCTGATTTCTGTCGAGCTGCTCATCATGCTTTGCATTCTGCTGTTTGTCCCCGCTGATTACGCCGGGCAGTGCTTCATCGGCTTCGCCATCGGCGAGTCGCTGGGCGCGGCCGCACTGCGTATTGCCGGCGGTATCTTCACCAAGATTGCCGACATCGGCTCCGACCTGATGAAGATCGTCTTCAAGATCAAGGAAGACGACGCGCGCAACCCCGGCGTAATTGCCGACTGCACCGGCGACAATGCCGGCGACTCGGTTGGCCCCAGCGCCGACGGATTCGAGACCTACGGCGTCACCGGCGTGGCACTCATCACCTTCATTTTGCTGGGCGTTCACAACCACACAGTGCAGGTGCAACTGCTGGTGTGGATCTTCGTCATGCGCATCATGATGCTGGTCTCCAGCACAGTTGCGTACTTCCTGAACGAAACGGTAGCCAAGGCGCGCTTCGGCAATGCCGCCGAGATGAACTACGAAAGCCCACTCACTTCGCTGGTGTGGCTCACGTCAATCATCTCCATCGTGCTGACCTATGTTGTCTCGGCTCTCATCATCCCCGTGCTCGGCGGCGACAGCACGCAATGGTGGAAGCTGGCCACCATCATCTCCTGCGGAACTCTGGCGGGAGCGATCATCCCTGAACTGGTCAAGGTCTTCACCTCCACCAACTCGGCACACGTGAAAGAAGTGGTGACCTCGGCGGAAGAAGGTGGCGCATCGCTCGACATTCTGTCAGGACTGGTTGCCGGCAATTTCTCCTGCTACTACCTGGGCTTCACCATGGTGCTGCTGATGAGCATCGGCTACTACGTCAGTACCTATGGACTCGGCGAGATGATGCTGGCGCCCGCTGTCTTCGCCTTCGGCCTGGTGGCGTTTGGATTTCTGGGCATGGGCCCGGTGACCATCGCCGTCGACTCCTACGGCCCGGTCACGGACAATGCGCAATCGGTGTATGAGCTGTCGCTGATTGAGCAGATACCGAACATCGAGAGCGAGTTGAAGCGCGATTACAACATCGACGTCAACTTCGAACGCGCCAAGCACATGCTGGAAGAAAACGATGGCGCGGGCAACACCTTCAAGGCTACCGCCAAACCAGTGCTCATCGGCACTGCCGTCGTTGGCGCCACCACCATGATCTTCTCCATCATCATGGCGCTCACGCATGGGCTGACGGAAAACGTCGGCAAGCTGTCGCTGCTGCACGCTCCCTTCGTGCTCGGCCTCATCAGCGGCGGCGCCATCATCTACTGGTTCACCGGCGCTTCCATGCAGGCCGTCACTACCGGAGCTTACCGCGCGGTGGAATTCATCAAGGCCAACATCAAGTTGGAAGGTGTGGAGAAGGCTTCAGTCGAGGACAGCAAGAAGGTCGTGGAAATCTGCACGAAGTACGCGCAGAAGGGCATGTTCAACATCTTCCTCGCGGTCTTCTTCGTGACCCTGTCCTTCGCTTTCGTCGAGCCGTTCTTCTTCATCGGCTACCTGATCGCGATCGCCATCTCCGGCCTGTATCAGGCGATGTTCATGGCTAATGCAGGCGGCGCCTGGGACAACGCCAAGAAGATTGTCGAAGTTGAGCTCAAGCAGAAGGGGACGGCGCTGCACGATGCGACGGTTGTCGGCGACACAGTGGGCGATCCTTTCAAGGACACGTCCTCAGTTGCCATGAACCCAATCATCAAGTTCACCACGCTGTTTGGATTGCTGGCCGTAGAACTAGCTGTCAGTTTGACCGCGAGCAAGGGCGAGGCTTTCAGCCACATACTGGCACTGCTGTTCTTCGCAGTATCGTTTGTGTTCGTGTACCGGTCGTTCTACGGCATGCGGATCGTCAAAGCGAAAGCCTGATTCAGCACTGTTGCCGGGCAGAAGACGCCATCCCGCTCGGGATGGCGTTTCTGATTGCGCTTGCTGATCTTTAGGTCCTACCTGCGGCCGCTCTTCGGCTTGGGCTTTGGCTTGGGCTTTGGCTTATGTTTGTGCTTTGGAGGCGGAGTGGGAGTCGGTGTTGGGGTTGGTGTCGGTGTCGGAGTCGGCGTTGGGGTCGGAGTAGGCGTCGGGGTAGGCGTTGGAGTCGGCGTGCCTCCCGACAAGGTCTGCAACAGAATGGCCCCATCGGGACTACCCCACCCACTGCAGGGATCCCATCCCGGACCGGCGCTGTAGTCGCCATTGTTGCCGGAAGTGATGTCGTGGAAAGATCCGTTTTCTCCAACATTCTGGTACAGAGTTGGGTTCAGATATCCCACTGACTTGCCCAGCGACTGATTGAAGAGTGCGATCAGTCCCGCCCACAGCGGCGCTACCGCGCTGGTGCCCCCCACGACGAAGCCGGAGCCGTCTACTTGCACATCGTATCCAGTATTGGGATCGGCATCGCCGGCGACGTCAGGGACTCCACGGCCCACGAAGTTGCCGGGGTTGTCGGAGGGTGGCACGTTCGCACTCGCCTGATAGGAAGGAAGTGGAAAGGTTGCGCTGATGCCGCCGCCGGTGGCGCCCTCGCCGCTCGAAAGCTCGTTCCACACGACCTCGCTCGAAATCGAACTGCCGCTAAGCTCCAGCGTGGTTCCGCCGCATGCCAGCGCGTACGGACTCGACGCAGGGAAGTCCACATGATCGAGCCCGTCGGTCACGCCGTCGGTCGATCCGTTATCTCCCGCGGCGACACACACCGTTACGCCCACAGCCGCGGCTGCCTGTAGCGCGCTGTTGAACGATTGCAGTGACTGCGCCGTCCAGGTCGACTCAGCCCCACCCCAACTGATCGAGAGCACCGAGGGCTTATTCACTGTGTCTGTAACCGCCTGATTGATGGCATCAAGAAATCCCGCATCGGTGTTGGGCGCGAAGTAAACCGCAATGTTGGCGCCCGGTGCGATCGCCCCTGACACTTCAATATCCAAACCGACTTCCGTGTCGGGGCCATTGGTATCGCCGGTGGGCTGGTTCTGCCCGCCATCGACAGAAACTGCCACGACAGTCGGCGCGGGCGAGATGTTGAGACCGCTGAAGTACGTGTCGAGGTCGGATTGGTTGAAGCCGCCTCCCAGTTCGATGATTCCGATCGTCTCGCCCGTTCCGTTCAGGCTGGTTGGGTAACTGTAGGCCTGGGCGACTTGCAAGGCCGTGTAGGAAACCGCCGCCGCTGCCGGCTTAGCCTTACCCGATGGCTTGCTCGCAATGCGAAAATGGGTTTCCGCCTGCGGCCGGTTGTCGAGTCCGTGGACGCTGCGAATGATGCTACTCAGCTCTTGCGGCACCTTCACCGCGCCGGAGCGTCCACGGTATGAGCCGCCCTTATATTTGTAGCTTGCCAGCTGCACTTGAAAGGCCTGGGAGAATGCGGCGCATGTGCCGCTAAGAGCCACGGTCCTCGCGGGGATATTGACATTGGCGAGCGCCAGGCCGAATTGCGTGGCGAAGGCCAACACCTTATGGACATCAGCCGGATCGGCGCCGTAGCGCGCCTCATACTCCTCACGCGACACCCGCTGCCCGCGCGCGATGAGATCGGCCAGCGGCGCTTGTTTCCCGCCTGTAGTACGCTGGCGCAGCACCAGCGTTACCTGCATCACTTCGTTAGGATCCGAATGTCCCGTCCGTACCGCTCCTTGCATCGGCTTGCGTTCACTGCCCGCAACTTCTACGTACTTCTTGAAAGCCATAATTACTCCTTGAGATCTGTTCTAGGCCCCTAGCCCCTTTTTTTACGGCCCTTTCATCTTGTCTTTCACGCTCTTGGCCAGCTTCTCAATCTGGTCGGCCTTCTTGATCACTTCCAGGGACAGCGTGTTCTCGTCGGTCTTGTCCACCGACTGCTTCAGCTCCGTAGCTAACTCTAGCAGCTTTTCAGTGTCTTTCTTGAGTTCTTCCTGGCGCTGAAGATTGCGCTTTCTTTCCAGTTCCTTTCTCTGCTGCACTTGCCACGGCGTGTCCTCGACGTGTTGCTGGGGTTGAAGGACGGACGGCGGCGCTTCGGTCCGTTGGGCCGCACAACACATTCCGAAGCAGAGAAAAAGTGCTGCCATTGTGCTGAGACGTATCCATCGTGGGAAAGCGTGCGCTATGTACGTCATAATCACCGTGATTATATTCCGCAGCACCGCGGCCTCAGAGCCAACCGGTCGCCGGAGTAGTCTGGAACTCATCTTATAAATCATTTTCGCAGTGCTGTCGGGGCTCGACCGTTACAGGCAGCGGAAAAAATCTGCTGTACGCTAGTCAGTTCCTTGTCCCTCTTCGCACTTGTGTCCCCCAATGTCGTAACATGATTGATTCTCCCGGAATCCCCACGATGCGGAGCTCCTTACGGTACTACCTGCCATTGCTTCTGGTGATTGTCTTCTTCAGTCTGATTCGCTGGCATCTCCGCTACATTCCTCTCGAGCGGGATGAAGGCGAATATGCGTATGCCGGACAGCTCTTGCTGCACGGCATACCGCCGTACACTCTCGTCTACAGCATGAAACTTCCCGGCACGTTCGCGGCGTATGCTGCCATCCTTCTGGTGTTCGGGCAAACTGCGCGAGGCGTCCATCTTGGACTGTTAGTGGTAAACGCCATAACCACCTTTCTCATCTTCCTGCTGGGCAAGCGGCTCTTTGGACCTCTGGCAGGGCTGGTTGCCGGCTCCAGCTACACCCTGCTTTCAACCAGTCCGTCAGTCATAGGCCTGGCGGGACACGCAACCCACTTTGTAGTATTGGCCGCCGTGAGCGGCGTTCTGCTCCTGTTAAACGCGGCCGAGGGCCGGCGAACATGGCTCTATTTTTGGAGCGGCTTGTTTCTCGGCTTCGCGTTTCTGATGAAGCAGCCGGGAATTATGTTCGCCGTTTTCGGCGGCCTGTATCTGGTCAAGGCCGAGTGGCAAACATGGCTGCACCAGCGGCGTGAATTCTGGAGGAAAGCCGGCTTATACGCCTGCGGGGTCCTGTTGCCGTTCGCCGTCACTTGCCTGCTGCTGGC
>JBEKTC010000266.1:0-10467 GCA_049516475.1 Candidatus Korobacteraceae bacterium
CGCACGCTGAACGACGCCTTCGTCATTCTGGATGAGGCGCAGAACACGACCTCCGAGCAGATGAAGATGTTCGTCACCCGCCTGGGCTTCAACTCCAAGGCGGCGATCACCGGCGATGTCACACAGATTGACTTGCCTAATGCGAACCGTAGTGGATTGGTTGAGGCGGTGGAGATCCTTGGCAAGGTTGAGGGCATCCACTTCTGCTATTTCGACGAAGGCGATGTGGTGCGCCATCATCTGGTGCAGCGCATCATTCGCGCCTACGAGGACCACAAAGGCCGCAACGAGCAGCTCTCGCTTTCGCTGGAACTTAAGAATGGCAACGGTTACGCGACCTCGCGCAGCAGCGACGGCCGGGTATACACCACCGGCGTCGAGCCCGAAGCTCCTCTGGCGGAACCGCTTCCTGCCGAGGCGTCTCCGCCGGCGCCCGATCGCATTTCAGAGTAAGAAATTTGGTACCATATTGTGGGAGGGCTCCTTGCCCTCCCATTTGTTTAAGACGAAAGTGGTTATCCTGGAGCACGACGAAGACGGTATTCGCGAACGCAGCTTGGCGCTGTTCGCGGCAAGAGCACGGCGCGCGATGAAATTGCGCGGCGAAGTGAATATTCGCATCATGTCCAGCCGTGAGATGCGGGAGCTCAACCGGCGCTTCCGTAAGAAAAACGCGCCTACCGATGTTCTTTCTTTCCCGTCAAGCATCCCGAAGCTGGCCGGCGATATTGCGGTCTCGGCAGAAATTGCGGCCGCCAATGCTGCTGGACTCGGACACTCGACCGAAACCGAATTGAAGGTACTCGTCCTGCACGGACTGCTGCATCTCGCAGGCTACGATCATGAGACCGACGACGGCGAGATGCGAGTGCGGGAAGCCAAACTGCGCGCATTGCTGAAACTGCCGGTAGGGCTCATCGAACGAGCGCATGAGAACGGTGACAAGCGCTCGCGGCCTTTGTCCCGTAATTCCCCCTCTGTTTCCCATACAGGACGCCGGAGATGACCCTTCCGTTATCCATCCTGCTGCTGGTGCTGATGGGGTTGCTCACCCTCGTCTCCTACGTGGATCGCCTTCATGCCGAGATGGGCAAGTTCCTGTCGCGCGAATTCCAGGAAAACATCGACGTCTACGAAGAACACGTCGAGCCCCGTCTGCATGTGAGCCGCGAGCGCGCCGCGCTCTCCATGGCGGTGTTGACGCAGTTGTGCATGGCCGGCATCGGCGTACTCATCGGTTACGTGCTGTTCATGGAGAAGCGCTGGGTGGTGCTGGACCTGGTGCAGGCTGCGGTCAGCCTGATCTTCATCATCGTCATCTTCCATCAGTTGCTGCCTTACCTCTTCTTTGTGCGCACCAAGGGCGAGTGGCTCGCGGGGTGGGCGCCTGTGCTGCGAGGGCTCATCTATCTCGCGCTGCCGGCGACCCTGATTCTTGGCTTTGGACTCTCGGTAGCCTCGTTGAGCAAGGAGCACGCCGAACAACACCCAGAGCACCCGTCGGAAGCTGTGGACGCGTTGATCGAGGCTGGACAGGAAGAGGGAATTCTGGAGGAGAGCGATCGCGACCTCATCCAGTCGGTGGTGGAGTTCGGAGACAAGACGGTGCGCGAGGTGATGACGCCGCGGCCGGAAATCGTCGCCGTCCCGGCCACAACCACCGTCGAGATGTTTACCGAGCTGCTGAAGAAATATCCCTATTCGCGCATTCCGGTGTACGAAGGTGACATCGACCACATCAAGGGAATTGTCTACGCCAAGGACGTGTTGCAGGTTTCCGATGTCGAGGCGCACACCCGGACAGTCGGCGACCTGATGAAACCCGAGGTGTACTTCGTTCCCGAAACCAAGCTGGGCAGCGAGCTTCTGCGCGAGATGCAGCGCGACAACGCACGCTTGGCGATCGTGATCGACGAGTATGGCGGGGTTGCCGGACTGGTGACCATTGAAGATCTGGTGGAGGAGATCGTCGGCGAAATCCGCGATGAACACGAGAAGGCAGAAGTTGTGAAGGAGAGCGAAACCTCCTATATCTTCAACGGGAATACCGACGTCGATCTGCTGGACAAACTGCTGGGCGTGCGGCCGGACGAGAAGGAAGCAACCACCATCGCAGGCCTGGTCAGCGAGCTTGCAGGACACATCCCGAAAGCTGGCGAGGTGTTTGAAAGGAACGGCCTGCGCTTCGAGGTGCTGGAGTCCACCGAGCGCCGCGTCAACCGCGTCCGCGTCAGCCTCCAGCCCAGACAGGTCGGGGCGTAAGCCGCAGTTTGGATAGTGCGTATCCTGCTGAGGAACTCGATTTCGATTTGTTTTGAAGGGGCGCAGCGTTAGCTGCGCCGTTGAGGGGTCCCTTACTCTTGTCATCACGAGCGGGCTTCAGCCCGCGAGGGATCTGCTTTTCAAACTGTTCAGCTCGCGGCAGACTGGGTTCTGCTCTTCAACTATTGATCCCTGAAAGAGTGACCATGGCATTCCGCTCCGGTTTCGTCTCCATCATCGGACGTCCCAACGCAGGCAAGTCTACGCTGCTGAACGCGCTGGTCGGCGAGAAGCTGGCCATCGTCACGCGCAAGCCCCAGACCACGCGCAATCGCATCCAGGGAATCATCAATGTCGAGCGCAAGAAACCCACCCAAGCAAAAGAAGCTTGGGTGGGGCACCCACGCCCAGCGGGACAGATCGTCTTGGTCGACACGCCCGGCATTCACAAGCCGATCAACTCGCTCAACCGGCGCATGATGAAGGAAGTCTACGACGCGCTGGAAGGCTGCGATCTTCTGCTGCTCATCGTGGATGCGACCGCGAAGTTCGGTACCGGCGACCAGTTTGCGCTCGACATTGTCAAGAAAAGCGGACAGCCCTGCATCCTTCTACTGAACAAGATTGACGCCCTGGACAAGCAAAAGCTGCTGCCGTTGATCGCGGAGTACAAGTCGCTGCACGACTTTGCCGAAGTCATTCCAATCTCGGCGCTCAAGCGCGACGGGCTCGACATGCTGCTGGATACGGTGGTGAGGGCGCTGCCCGAAGGCCCGCGATATTTCCCCAAAGATCAGCTCACCGACCAGCCGGAACGCTTCCTGGTGGCGGAACTGATTCGCGAGCAGGTGCTGCTAACCACCGACCAGGAAGTCCCCTACGCGACGACCGTACTGATCGAGCAGTACGAGGAGGGCGAAAGGCTCACCCGTATCGCAGCGGTGATCTATTGCGAGCGCGAGGGCCAGAAGGCAATCCTGATCGGCAAGCAGGGAGCTACGCTGAAAAAGATCGGTACCGCCGCGCGATTGCAGATTGAAAAATTACTGAACACTAAAGTATTTCTCGAGCTTTTCGTGAAAGTGCAAGCTGGCTGGCGCGATTCCAGGCAGTTCATCGAGGAGACTGACTGGCGGAAGAATTTGGGCTGAAGATTTTTCCGGACAATTTTATCGGGCGGTTGAGAAAAACCCTGCGGCTGGCGGTTTTGAAGGGGCGCGCCTTTAGGCGCGCCGTAAAGCTGCCGAAACCCGCCGGCTTTAGCCGCCGAGGACACTCTTTTTCTGGGGCAGATGGATTCGAGTTTCCTCAGGGGCTAAAAGCCCGCCATTAAGATGGCGTTGATCGGCGCGGCTAAACAGGCTGCGGAAAAACTCGTGGCGAAGGAGAATTCAGGTAGAGCTGGCCTTCAGGCCAGCGTCTAAGCCCTTTGTTTCTCATCCTGAGCCGGCTTTAGCCGGCGACATCAGGGCCTGTTTACGCGCCCCTTCAAATCGGGCAGCTGAGCCGACCCTACCCGCGCTCATCTCCGCTTTGGGTCGCGGATTCGAAGGCTTCCGGCTGAAGTTTGCCGTTGCGTTTGAGCAGCACTTCCACCTTGCCTTCGGCTTCTTCCAGCTCTTTTCGGCAGGAACCTGAGAGCTTCATCCCCTCGTCAAAGAGTTCCAGCGCGCGGTCGAGCGACACCTCGCCCTTCTCCAATTCCGCGACGATCTTCTCCAGCCGTTCCAGGCACTCTTCAAACTTAGGCAAGGTCAAACTCCGATAACAATTGTATTGCAAATTGTGATTGCATCTGCGAAATTTGCTAGCTCCAGGTTTGTATCAGGGCACGACTAGGCAGGTCGCGGAACAAGTCGGGAACAGCAGGTCCCTCCACTCGGGCTGAAGCCCTCGGTCGGGATGACACAATCTTTTGGGTTTCCTACACCGCCGCGCGTTTGCTTGTTCCCAGCGCTTCCAGCACATCCACCGCACACGAATATCGCCCGAAGGGAGCGCTGATTTGCGCACCCTGCACCATGTCTTTAACGGCGAATAGCATGTCGCGCGCAATGGCCACACCCTCGGCGCGCGCGGCGTCGGCAGTGGTCGCCTTCGCCATGCGGGCGAAGATCTCGTCAGGGATCGAAACCCGCAGCTCGTTCTTCATGAACTCGGCATTGCGGGTGCTAGTGAGCGGCCAGATCCCGGCGACCACCGGAACGCGGCAGTGCTCAATCCTCCGCAGGAACTCCTCCAGCAAGTGAATATCGAAGACCGGCTGAGTGACAGCCAACTCCGCGCCCGCCTCGACTTTGTATTCAAAGCGGCGGACCTCCTCGTCGATATTGGGGGCGCCCGGATTGGCGCCAACTGCGATCACAAAGCCGGTCGAGTTTCCTGTAGGATTGCCGCCAATGTCGAGACCGCGGTTCAAATTGCGGACGATGTTTACGAGGCCGATTGCGTCCACGTCGAAGACTGCTGTAGCGTCGGGATAGTCGCCCATCTTCGGCGGATCACCGGTGATGCAAATCAAATTGCGGATGCCGATGGCGCTGGCGCCCAGCAGATCCGACTGGATGCCCAGGACGTTGCGATCGCGGCAGGTGTAATGCAGGACGGGCTCGATACCCACCTCCTGCTTGACCAGCAGACAGAGCGCCTGGTTACTGAGGCGGGCCGAGGCGCGCGGACTGTCGGGGATATTGATCGCATCCACGCCCACGGACTTCAGGAACTTCGCGCCTTCCAACTCGCGCTTGGCGTCGATGCCGCGCGGCGGAACGATTTCCACCATGGTTACAAACTCGCCGTCGGCAACCTTGCGACCGAGGGCCGAGCGTTCGCGTAACGGCGGCGGATCCACGGGCTTCGTTTCAGTGGTCTTGGCTACTTTGTACGAAGATGCCCGCGCCGCACCCACCTTCAGGAACAGCTTCATGGTGTGGATGTGCTCCGGCGTAGTGCCACAGCAGCCGCCAATCAGGCGAACTCCCACATTGACAAACGGCTCCATGTAGTTCGCCATGTACTCCGGCGAGCAGAGATAGATATTGCGGCCTTCGACGGAGCGCGGAATTCCGGCGTTGGGCTGGGCGGAAAGCGGCGCGGTGGTGACGGCGCGTACCCGCTCCAGCGCGTCGAGCATGGCGACCGGACCCACGCTGCAATTACAGCCGATGACGTCGGCTCCCCAGGCTTCCATCTGTGGTCCGTAGTGCTCAGGGCTGGATCCGTCCAGGCAGTTTCCGTCTTCGTCGATGGTCACTTGCGCCACGATGGGCAGTTCCGGATTTACCTCACGCGCGGCGAGAATAGCCTGATGCAATTCCTCCAGATAGCCAAACGTTTCCAGAATCAACAAGTCGACGCCTTCTTCGTTGAGGGCAGCGATTTGCTGGCGGAAGGCGTCGCGGGCTTCGGCGAGGGAAACCTTGCCCAGCGGCTCGATGCGCACGCCTAGTGGTCCCACTGCGCCGGCGACCAAGGCATCGAAATTTTTGGTTGCCTCGCGGGCCAGCCGCGCGCCTTGACGGTTGATCTCGACAATTTTGTCCACACAGCCGTGCTTCGACAAACGAAACGAATTGGCGCCGAAGGTGTTTGTTTCAATGACCTCAGCTCCCGCCTTCAGGTAGTCCTGATGAATGCCGCGGATCAGGTCTGGGGCCGAGAGGTTCAGCTCGTCGTAGCAGCGGTTGATGAAGATACCCTTGGCGTACAGCAGGGTACCCATGGCGCCATCGCATAAAACAGCGCCCTTCTGCAACCGGGAGAGGAATCCTGATGACATGGTGTCTCGAAATTGTCAGAGCGGAAAGCTTGTTGGAACTTTATCGCAAATCGAGGGAAAGTGCTATTCAACCGCAACCGAAGTTCATGCTGGGCTCTGTTATAATCCAACCGTTCAAAGCAGCTCATGTCGAATCATAATGTGTTATCAGGCAAGCGCTTAAAGCGGGTTGCCGTCCTCGTTCCCGCATTGTTAACTGTCCTCGTGATCGCGGGGTGCGGCGGTAGCGGCACTCCCACCACGGCCAGCGGCGTCCAGAATGCCGCCTTCATCAGCAACACCTACTCGGGCAATCTGCAAATCGTCGATACGCAGAACGATACCACTGCCTATACGCAATCAACTACGAACTCGGCCGGGCAGGTTGTGGCGGGAGCGCCGGTGACTGTTACCGTCTCCACCTCGGTGACCTTCGAGGTGGAGAGCCCTGACAAGAGCACAACGCTGGTCTACGATCCCAACGGTTTTGCGTTGTGGATAGTGACCAATTCGACAGACGCGACATCCGGCGAGCTGCCGCTGGCTGGCCCGGCTTCGATGGCAGTGTTTTCGCCGGACAGCAGTACCGTGTACGCACCGGTACCGAGCGCGGCGGTGAGCGGCACTCGCGCCGGGCTGGTGCAGGTATGGACTCTGGCGGGCGCCACGAATACGAAGAATTATACGGTGGCCGCCGCCAACTCCGTCGCGATCAGTCCCAATGGACAATACCTGCTTGTGTTCTCGAACAACTCCGATTCCGTTACCGTCATCGACACGACCGCCAGCACAACAACCTATGTGAACATTCCCGGGTTCGCCAGGCCGGTCAATGCGTTTTTCACCGCCGACAGCAATACTGCGTATGTCCTGAATTGCGGTCCGGAATGCAATTCGAGTGGGCCGGCGTCGGTGGCAGAATTGAACATTTCTTCGCAGACGATTGTGGCCACGGTGCCGGTTGGCGGCGCAAGCGTAGGTTTGCTGAATGGTACAACTCTCTACGTTGCGGGAAGTCCGGTACCTACTGGAAAGACTTCCACATATGACGCAGTGAACATCGCCAGCATGACCCGCCTGACTGCCAACTCGGTACCAATTTCCGACGGCTTTCACACCACGATGGCGCTGGCGCAGAACAACAAGCTTTACATCGGCGCGAGCTCATGCAGCAACACCAGTGTGGGCTGCCTCTCCGTGGTTAATGTAAGCAGCAACACAGCAGATCCCGCCTTGCCGCCGCGAGGAGCTATCACCTCCCTGATGGCAATCTCCGGCCGCGACGTCGTTTACGCAATTGAAGGCGGGTATCTGCACATCTATGACACAGACACCGATACCCTGGGGCCGACTCAAATCACCTTTATTGGCGCGCTTTACGGGATCGTGCAAACGGATTAGGAATTGGTCTCTGACTCGCCATTATTGTGGTTCCAGCCGCAGATGATGCGCTCCGGCGCGCTGCACCGCGTCCTGCGAGAACGGCAGCACGAACGTCCGTCCGTGATAATAGGCATCCCACTGGTCGTTGTAGTGTTCGTCGAAGATGTTGCCTGACTCGCCATTCACGATGTCGAGCGTCGTTCCATCAAGATTAGAAAAATCGACGGTCAGGCGCTCGGACGGTCCAAAGTGCGGCGCCACCAGCTTGATTGTCTCCTCATCTCCCGAGAGCGGCAGGCTTCCGGTTCCCGCGCCCTTTTTTAGAATCGGGAAGTGGCTCCAGAAGGGATGCTGGATGTCCACGCGATGAACCCGTCCCCACTTCCACAGCGAGAGTGCGCGAGTTGCGCTGGCATCGTCGACGGCCTCTTCGACGGCTCGGGTCAGCAGCTCGTCGTACCCGGAATAGCCCGGCGGCAGCCAGCGCGGCGGTTGATGGTCCAGAACATTCTCCAGCCATACCGAGCTCATGAACCACTTGTAGTCCTGCCATTCTGCGCCCAGCCGAGGCTGGAGCAGTAGCTCCTTCAACTTCTCGCGCGAGAAGACCGCGATGGTGGCCGCGGGCGAATCAACGTCCATCGTGCCGTCCCAGTTGCGCATCAGTTCGGCGGCCGACTTCGCGCGGGCAGATGCGTGCGCGGTATGGTCGACGGCGTAAACAAAGCGTTCCGCGCAGAAGCGATCGAAGGACGATACCACATCGGTCTGGATGGCCAGCATGTCCGCCGGCGTGAACTTCTTCGGCGCGTTCAGCAGCTTGTAGAGGCGCTGCGTGCGGTAGGGAGACATCCACTGAATGCTGAGTTCGTAGGGATATCCGTCTGATGTAACACGGCCATTGGCTGTGGCGATGATGCCCGACGGCGGATCGTAGACGCTCGGCAGCTTGTCGTACGGGACATAGCCGGTCCACTCGTGAGCATCGTCATCGCCCGGTACGGGCAGCGACCCATCGCCAGTGGAACGGATCGGTATCAGTCCGGTCGCCTGATAGCCAATGTGCCCATCCACATCGGCGTAAACCACGTTTTGCCCGGGCGCACCGAACTGCGAAAATGCCGTCTCGAATTCCTGCCAGTTCTGTGCCGAATCAATCGCGAAAAAAGGAATGCGCGTGGCCTGCAGGTCGTAGACAGTCCACTTCAGCGCGAGCTTGCGTGTCTCGCCGGGAATGAGGTCAGTGATGATAGGCCCATGGCGCGTGATCAGCACGTCAAGCGTGACCTCAGGCTTGCCTTTGACGCGGATGATTTCCTCGCGATGCTCGGGTTTCACCCAACCCTGTGGCGTCAGGTACTCGCCCTGGTCGTTGAACTTCTCGACGTAGAGATCTTCAACATTGGGACCGAGATTGGTAAAACCCCACGCGATGCGCAGGTTGTGCCCAACGATGACGTAGGGCATGCCGGGCAGGGTCACACCCACCACATCGAAATCGCCGGCCGTCAGATGGGCTTCATACCAGACGTTCGGGATCTCGAGGTCCAAATGCATATCGTTCGACAGCAGCGGCTTGCCCGACGCCGTATGAGCGCCGGAGATAACCCAGTTGTTGGAACCGGGACGCAGGTGCTGATCGTCTGCGTGTTGCGGATCTCCAAAGGGTTTATCATCACGAGCGAAGCGAGGGATCTGCTTCTCCGGGTTCTGCGGAAAACTACTTTGCCCGCGAGGGATCTGCTTTTCGCTTCCACTCTTCTGATTAGGTCCTTGCGGCGACTGCTCTTCCTCGTCCGGCGTGCTCTCCTGCGGAGTCTCAAGCTCAATCGGACTGCTATCGGCGCCGGGCGGATGATCGCGCCACGACGTGTCGACGAACAGGTCCGCCGTCAGCTCCGGGCCGAGCTTCGCCAGAATCTTTTCCTTCTCCAGCTTGTCCTTGTACAGGCCGTGATTAAGAAATTCAGTCATCGACAGCCCGACCAGCAAAGAATCCTCCACCGTCCAGACGTGCGGGGCATAGCCAAGGAAGCGGAATTCCAGCGGCAAGGTCTTGCGGTGCTGTTCGATGTAGGCGTTGACGCCGGCGGCGTAGGCCTCGAATTGGGCGCGTTGTTGGGGCTCCATGTTAGCCGCGGCCCGGGCGGCAACCTGCCTCATGCCCAGGATGCGCTGCTCGCGGTCGTACTTCAGGTATTTCGGCCCGAGAGCCACCGCCAGGTCGCCAGATGCGAAGCGCCGTGTCATGTCCATCTGCCACAGGCGGTCTTGCGCTGTGATGTATCCCTGCGCAAAGAAGAGGTCAGGCAGGTTCGAAGCGGAGATGGTGGGCACGGCGAGAGTATCGTAAGTAATGATCACGGGGGCCGTGAGCCCGGCGAGCCGGACGGTTCCATCCCGCAGTGGCAGCCCCGCCCGCACCGCGCGATAGAACCAGAGGTCAAAGCCGAGAAACGCCAGCAACAACAGTACGAGAACGGCGATTACCGCGCGAAAGATGAATTTGGATTTTGGCGGGCGTACAGGAGCAGCAGTCAGGGACATGGGAAACTAAGATTATAGAAGTCAGAGATGGAGAAGAGAGCCTTTCGTCCTCCGATTCCCGAAATATTCTCGGACGAAAGCATTGTGAATTGTCATCACGAGCGAAGCGAGGGACCTGCTTTTGTTTGGCAGGAGTGAAATACGCAATCTGAGTGCGGCGATTCACAAATTCGCCGCTGAAAGTTCCAAAATTCCGCATGCGCTTGAGTGCGACAACTTCCCTGGTCCCACAGGGTTCTTGTTGCTTGTAATCTTCGCCTCAAACGAGCACCATTTCTTCTAGTAATCCTGACAAGGAGACCCGTGTCCGCCGCATCCTACCAACGCTGGCTCATATCCGCGATTTTCCTCTTCCTGGCGATCCGCTCGCTGCCCAGCCAGCAGACGACAAAGCCGACGCTAAACGATAAGACACAAAGTCAGCAGACCACACCCGACCAACAGCCGCAGACGCCCACTTTTTCCTCCGACGTCAAAGTGGTGAACGTGCTGGCCACGGTGCGCGACAAGAAGGGCCA
>JBEKTC010000267.1:0-6849 GCA_049516475.1 Candidatus Korobacteraceae bacterium
GTGATGCCGGCAGTAGGGCCTCCGCCGTCGGCACCGTCTGTGAAGTTATGCAGCACGGTCCCGGTTTGCGCCTGGGCTGCTGGGGCGGCTACGAATGTGGTCGCAATCAGAACCAGCAAGACCAGCGCAACCGACCATGCTGTCAAGTTAATGTCGAGAAGCGAAGCTGCACCTTGCCTTTGGCTTGCCATCAAGATCCTCCTTACGCGAACCCACTGTTGCACTGCCCCGCGGAGAGGTCAACTTAATTTCACATTACGGCGCAACCGCCTGAAGGCAGAGGTCTTATGAGGCGCAGGCGTCAGCTGGCGGCTGCCGGCGAAGCCTGCCGGATCCAGAATAGTCAGCTGAAACAACAGCTCGGCATCGCGTGCATCGGTCTTCTGCCGGCGCGTCGCCCGGGCGGCATCGGCCTGCAAGCCATGGCCGCATGCGCTCAGCAACTGGCGGAACCCGCCGGCCCGGTTTCTGGGTTCAACCATGCGATTTGCTGGAAGCTCGGATGATAATCACAGCCTATAATCAACATCGTGTCGACTCCTTCCTTCCGAGCCTGGTCGTTCGCACAACCAATGTACTCGCTGCGAGGGAGCCGACGTTGTCATGAAATCAGCACGGAGCCGGAGGCGCAGTGCTGGGTAGAGTGGGGAAAAATCGCCGAGTCCCGCAGGTGTCTGTGTCGTAGCTGCAATTCGCGATGAGCGGTGGAACAAACCAATGCATTTGGGATCGAACCAGCCGCGAAGCGGCGACATTTGTGTTAGCCGCGGGCGTGAGCCCGCGGTGAAGTGGGAAAAACAACTGAGCCGCGGAGCGGCGGCACAGCTATGACACAGACATCGCAGGGACGGTACGGTTCTAACCCAGATCCTCGAAGGTTGAAGCATAAATATGCAATCGTCCGCCCTCCTGAACGAAACGCGAAACTAGCAATGCGGTCCTTGACACTAATTGTCGTTCTGTCCCTTTGCTCGCTTGCGCACGCGATCGACCGCGACGCTTTCACCATCACCCGTTATCAGCTCGAAGTCCAGATTGACCGCACCACCCACGTCATGGCCGTTACCGGCAAGCTCACGCTGCGCAATGACTCGAAGACTCCCGAGAAGAACATTGCATTGCAGGTCTCGTCATCGCTGGCATGGAACAGCATCACCCTCGACGATAAGCCGGTGCAGTGGCTGGGCGACAATTACACCTCGGACATCGATCACACCGGCAGTTTGTCGGAAGCGATTGTTACGCTCCCAAGAGCGGTACCGTCTGCCGCCTCCATCACCCTGGATGTGCAATATGGTGGCACCATCACGTCCGACGCGACTCGTTTCACTCGCATGGGCGCTCCTGCTGATGTCGCCGCGCGCAACGATTGGGACCAGATCGGCGACGCGTTCACGGCCGTGCGCGGGCTGGGATATGTCACCTGGTATCCCGTCGCCATCGAAGCCGTGAATATGAGCGACGGCAACGCGGTCTTCGATGCCATTGCCGTGTGGAAGGAGCGTCATGCCCGCAGTGAGTTCAATGCTCGCATGATTGTGCTGGGCGGAAACACGGAGTCGCTCTGCATCGCCGTGAATGCCGCGGTCTCCAGTTGCGGCGAGAGTCGCGAAGTCGCGGGTGGCGAGAACGGCGCCGGCAAGCTTAAGGAGTTCAGCAACACGTTGACCTTGACTGGCATGAAGGACACCGTTCCAGCCTTCGCCATCGCCAACTACGAGTCGCTGGATCGCCCAACAATTTCGCTGTTGCATCTTCCCGAGGACACTTCGCTGGCCCGCGACTACGCGCTGGCGGCTGAAGCCAGCGATCCGCTGCTGCACGACTGGCTTGGCGAACCTGGCCAGCCCGCGCGGGTGGTGGAGCTGACCGATCCCGATGCCAATCCCTACCAGAGCGGAGCCATCCTGTTTACGCCGCTGCGCCCGGCGCCGACTCCGACCTTGCAGCTCTTGTTATTGCCCTCCCAGGTCGCGGCCCGCCTCCACTCTCCGCATCCGTGGATACAGGAGGGCACCGAGCGCTTCCTGCAAACCGTTTTGGTGGACAATCGTTCCGGACGCAAAGCTGCGTTGGACTTTCTGGATGAGTATCGCGAGCCGCTAGTACGAGCGGAAGAAGCGGCAAATCCGAAAGCGGATGCCGCCTCGAAGACCGCGCCGGATTCCAGCTCCGCCGACAACACGCTGCTCAACACCAACGACGAGCTCTATCTGCGCGGCAAAGGCAGCTTCGTGTTGTGGATGCTGCGCGACATGGTCGGCGATTCCGCAATGCAGTCGGCGCTGGCCGCCTATCGTCCCGGTGCCGACAAGGACCCTGCCTACCTGCAGAAGCTCTTGCAGACCAGTTCCAAGCGCGATCTGGAGTGGTTCTTCGACGACTGGGTCTATCGCGACCGCGGCCTGCCCGACTTTCACGTTGACTCGGCCTACACGCGGCCGTTGTTGAGCGAGACTTACAAGAGCTTCCTGGTAACGGCTACCATCGAGAATCGTGGGCGCGCAGGAGCTGAAGTCCCCGTGCTGGTGCAGACTCCCTCGGGCGAAAAGATCATGCGCGTGCTGGTGAAGGCGGGACAAAAAGGCACCGGTCGCCTTCCAGTTCCTGTCGCTCCCGACAAAATCACGGTCAACGACGGTAGTGTGCCGGAGGCCAACGTCGGCAGCAATGTGTTCAATGTCCCGCCGCCGCGGGACGAGATTCCAATTCCGAAGCCGGAAGACGACGACAAAGACAAGAACAAAGAGAATTGAACGTATGTGACGGTTGTTTCCTCGATGGTAGAGAGTGCAGCGAAATAGCGAAGAGGGAGATCTAACCACGGAGGCCACGGAGTTCACGGAGTTTTTATGATTCTCGATTGTGACTCTTGATTTTGATTCTTGGTTTTCCGTGATCTCCGTGTTCTCCGTGGTAAACAAAAAATATGAGCTATGTCCAGTTTCTCGGCGCCGCAGGAGTTGTTACCGGATCGAAGCATCTCATCCACGTGGACGGCGATGGCGCGCGCCCGTTGCAGGTGCTGGTCGATTGTGGTCTCTTTCAAGGCCAAAAGGAATGGCGCGAGCGCAACTGGCAAGACTTGCCGGTGCCCGCGAACACCATCGATGCCGTAATCCTGACTCACGCGCATCTGGACCACTCAGGCTGGATTCCGCGGCTGGTGAAGCAAGGCTTCCACGGGCCGATTTACGCAACCGCGCCCACCATCGAGCTGTGCAGCATTTTGCTGCCTGACTCCGGGCATCTGCAGGAAGAAGACGCGGCGTTCTACAACAAGACAAATGCCTCGAAGCACCATCCTGCATTGCCGCTCTATACCATGGAAGAAGCGCAGCAATGCATGACGCTGTTCCGTCCGGTCAACTTCAGCGAAATCAAACAGCTCAGCAGCCAACTGTCGTTCCGCTTCGTGCACGCCGCTCACATCCTCGGATCGTCGATGGCGGAGATCACATTGAATTCCGGAACGGCGGCGAAGAAGCTGCTCTTCACCGGCGACATCGGCCGCGTGCGCGACAGCGAGGTCGCACCCGGCAAGGCCCTATACACCGGTCCCACCGAGGGCGAGGACTGCGATCTGCTTGTGATGGAGAGCACCTACGGCAATCGCCTGCACCCTCACAACGATCCCCGCCCGGAAATGGCCGCGCTCATCCGCACCGCCCTACAGCGCGGCGGCAGCGTCGTAGTGCCATCGTTTGCCGTCGAGCGTACCCAGAAATTTCTGTTCATGCTGAAAGAGTTGATGGAGTCTGGGCAGGTTCCGCGCGTGCCGGTCTACGCCGACAGCCCGATGGCGATCAAAGCTGTCCAGATCTTCATGCAGCACTCCGAGGAATTCACGCCTGAGACCAAGGCGATGATTGGCAAGTACGGCTCGCCTCTCGACTGGCCCGGCTTTCACTTCGATGTCAGCCAGGACGACTCCAAGAAGATCAATAACATAAAGTCTCCGGTGATCATCATCTCCTCCAGCGGCATGGTTGCCGGCGGACGCATCCTGCATCACCTGATGCTGCGCCTGCCCGATCCCAAGAATCTTGTGCTGTTTATCGGGTTCCAGGCGCCGGGCACGCGCGGCTTCACCATCCAACACGGCGCGCCTCAGGTGAAGATGTTCGGGCAGCAGATTCCCATTCGCGCGCAGGTGGCCAGCCTGGAACAGTTCAGCGACCACGCCGACACTCCCGAACTGCTGGAGTGGCTGCACACCTTTCGGCGCGCGCCGAGTGTGACATATCTGGTGCACGGCGAGCCGGCCGCAGCTACGCAACTGCGCGACGCCATGACCCAGGCTCTGGGATGGAATGTGCAGGTGGCCGTATACCGGGAGAAGGTGCCGGTGGAGTAATTCTTTTCACCACAGAGACACAGAGACACAGAGAAGAAATAAGAATTAAGAAATAAGAATTAAGAAAAAAAGACAAAAATCAAAAAAGACAAAAATCTCTGTGCCTCTGTGCCTCTGTGTCTCTGTGGTGAAAGGACTCTCTTATGGCGACATTTGGACTCATCGAATACGCGGACGCCAGCCCCGAAGTCCGGGCGGTGTATGACGACATCATGGCCACGCGCAAGACCGACTGGATCAACAATTTCTGGAAGGCCCTGGCGAACGATCCGGCGCTGTTGCAGCGAACCTGGCAGGACATCAAGCAAATCATGGCGCCGGGCGCGCTCGATCCGCTCATGAAGGAGATGATTTACGTCGCCGTCAGCGTGACCAACGGCTGCCCGTACTGCATCGCCTCGCACACCGCTTCGGCGCGCAACAAGGGCATGACACCGGAGATGTTTCACGAGCTGATGTCGGTTGTCGGCATGGCCAACGAGAGCAACCGCCTCGCCAATGGCTACCAGATCGAAGTTGACGACCAATTCAAGCCGCCATTGAAGTGACGCGATTTATGCTGCGTTGCAGCAGGCGGACATTTTGGGAGTGTCCGCTTCCAATCCGATTACCCCTCGCTTGCGTACCCTACATGATGGTTCCAATGCTATGGCGGCCCATAATCGCCGCCAGATTGCCTTGTAACCTTCTGTCAGATTGCGACTCTAATTGGGTGCGGGTGGCGGGGCCATCAGTCAGGTGAAGGAAAGTCTATGTCAAAGCTACTGTTGCGTTTTGCTTTTGCGGCGTTAATGGTCGCTGTCCTGGCGGGGGTCGTGATGCACGGCTCTCGCGGCTCTGTGGTCGCGAGCGAGAAGGTAACGGCGCTGCCGAAACCTGCCGTGGATGAGCCTCTGGCGGCCTCTTCCGGCCAGGAGACGGCCGTGGTCGCGGGGGGCTGTTTCTGGGGCATCCAGGCTGTTTTCCAGCACGTCAAAGGCGTGGTCTCGGCCACGTCGGGATATTCCGGAGGCTCAGCCAAGACGGCGGAATACGAAATTGTCAGTACGGGCACGACCAACCATGCCGAGTCGGTAAAGATCGTCTATGACCCGTCGAAGATTACCTACGGCCAGTTGCTGCAGGTTTTCTTGTCGGTCGCGCACGATCCCACGCAGTTAAACCGGCAAGATCCGGATGAGGGCACGCAGTATCGCTCCGTCATCTTCTACGGCAACGACGAGCAGAAGAAGATTGCCGACGACTACATCGCGCAGTTGGAGCAGGCGAAAGTCTTTTCGCACAAGATTGTGACCCAGGTGGTGCCGCTGAAGGGCTTCTATCCCGCGGAAGGCTATCACCAGAATTATGCGGCGCTGCATCCGGATAATCCGTACATCGCGCGCTTCGACCTGCCGAAAGTGGCCAACTTGCAGCAGATGTATCCGCAGCTCTATCGGAACCAGTAGGTAGCGAAAGTGCAAACTCTAGCGCCGCGTACATAGCGGTTGCTGCGAATCATGAGTACTGTGTCAGGGCACTACTTTAGTCGTGCCGAAGACGGCGTAGGAACAGACTGGGGCTTCAGCCCCTGCAACAATAGCTCCAAGGGCTAAAGAGTCTGCGTGAGAACTAAGTCTGATCTTTGACGGTGGAGTATGACTCACGAAAAAAGAACCCCGAAGGGGTGGAAGCGCAGTTAGCCCAGGACGGAGCGAAGCGGAGTCCTGGGTAGAGTGGAAAAAATAACTGAGTCCCGTAGGGACGGCACAGTTCTCGCTCAAACTCCTTAGCCCGCAAATTGACAAACGCTGAGTACACTATGACCAACCGAAGAAATTTTCTGAAAACCAGTTTCTTATCTCTCTCAGGAGTCGCGTTTATGAGTCTGTTTAACCGCACTGAAGCCGAGGCCGCGCCGGCCTCGACCGACTACGTCGAAGTGGTCGAGTTCAAGGATGACGGCCAAAAGATTGGCCCCAAGCGCGTGCCCAAGGTGGTCAAGACCGAGGCCCAATGGCGTGCGCAGTTGACGCCCGAGCAGTTCAACGTCACGCGCCAGGCAGGCACCGAGCGCGCCTTCACCGGCCAGTACTGGGATTTGCATGCGAAAGGAATCTTCCGCTGCGTGTGTTGCCAGAATGCGTTGTTCAGCTCGGCAACCAAGTTCGACTCCGGTACCGGCTGGCCTAGCTTCTGGGAGCCGATCGCCAAACAGAACGTCAAGACTGACAGCGACACCAGCCTGGGCATGACGCGCGACGAAGTGCGATGCACCGAGTGCGACGCCCATCTGGGTCACGTCTTCGACGACGGCCCAAGGCCGACCGGCCTGCGCTACTGCATGAATTCGGCGTCGCTGACGTTTGTGAAGCAGGGCTAAAGAGGCGCGGTCTTACGGAAGTGCCGGGCTTTAGCCCGGCGTCAACGTCCCTTTATTTTTGTAATCACGAGTGGGCTTCAGCCCGCGAGGGATCTGCTTCTTGCGGGTACAACGAAAAGCAGATTTCTCG
>JBEKTC010000268.1:0-6841 GCA_049516475.1 Candidatus Korobacteraceae bacterium
CGGATGTGAGGTGCCAGTTAAGGGCAACTCTGACTGCATCGCCGCGCCACCAGGCTGATCCTCGTGTTCATCGTTAACTACGGCATTTCCGGCCAAGGGAAACAATTACGAAACGAAGCCAATAAGTCTTTTGTTATCAGAGATGAGTGAAATAAAGCATGCCGAGGGAAGGGAAGTGGTGCGGCTGAGCCATGGGACATCGCAGCCCGTCAGACCACCTATGGCCTCCATGCAGGCTGGAATGCTCAGGAGCATCCTCGGCGGATTGCCCGTTCATCGCCAGGAGCTGCTCACTGGGTTGCGGGCAGCAAGCTGACCTTATTGAGTAGCGGCCTTGGTTACTGCCCAACTCAAATGCCTGCGACTAAAGACGTATTGTTCTCCTCCAGGTGTGAAATGTCTTGCGCCGCCTACTAAGAAGGAGTATTTTTAGCGGGATTCCTGAATGAATGCGATCCGGGCCGTCAAGGTCTCATGATTGAAGAGGGACGGAGTATTTCTCTCTTGAGATTCCCCGCCACGTCTCCTCAGCCAGATTCCTGCCTGTCGTTTCGCGTACCTCCGAGGATTCGCGCCCTACAAGTTTCGCGGTAGCAAGGTTTGTGCGATTTGGTGGCCGTAAGTTGCACGCGTAGCAACATCTGTTTAGATTGCGCGATCTGATTGGCGTCACTTCGTCCCCGCCGGTCAACCACTGCAGTCCTGAAAGTTTGAGAGTCCAGGTTCCGCTACGCCTTTGCAGTAGCTTGCATTTGTCCGACTTTAATCACGATCAATTCTCACCTCGAAGAGGTGCGGAAGGTGGAGTTCAATGACAAAAAAGTCCCTGCTTGTCTTGTCGTGTGTGCTATTGCTGGCACTCATCACAGCGTCCAGTCTCTGCTCCTTCGCTCTGGGAGCAACCAATCTCAACTCACCAAGAATTACATCGCAGGTGCAGCCCACCCAGCGGATTACGCAGAATATTGACGAACGCGTGTATGTGGCGTTGAGCGGCAACACTCGCCCGGAGGCGAAGAACGCCGTCAATTATCGCGGCCCGGCCGCGGCCAACCTGGACATCGACCACATATTGCTTTTTCTCCAGCGCTCTCCTCAGCAGGAACAGGCGCTGAATAAGTTGATCGAGGAACTCAACGACAGGAAGTCGCCCCAGTTCCACAAATGGCTTACCGCCGAGGAAATTGGACAGCGGTACGGAGTAGCGCAGGAAGATATTCAAGCCGTCACCAACTGGCTCCAGTCGCATGGCCTGCGCATCAACAAGGTCTACACCACCGGGATGCTGATCGACTTCTCGGGTACGGCGGCCCAGGTTGGCGAGGCTTTCCACACGGAGATCGGGCAGCTTGAGGTCGGCGGCGAGCAGCATATCGCCAACATGAGCGATCCGATGATTCCGGCGGCGCTGGCGCCCGTGATTCAGGGAATCTTCTCCCTGAACGACTTCAAGCCCCACGCCATGAACAAGCCGATATCCAAGTACACCTTTGCCGGCTGCACCCCTGGCGCGGCCTCCCCAACCGAACCGGGTGTCTGCTACGCGATGACGCCGCAGGACACCCAGACCGTCTACAACCTGACTCCGCTGTACAACAACGGTTTCTCGGGACAGGGCCAGACCATCGTCTTGGTTGAGGACACCGACACCTATGGCGGCGCCGCTGACTGGAACACCTACCGCTCGACCTTCGGCCTGGCTAGCGCCTTTCCTCTAGCCACCTACGCCCAGACGCATCCCGGCGGCTGTACCGATCCCGGCACCAACGCGGATGACGGCGAAGCTGCCATCGACGTGGAAGTGGCCACCTCGGTCGCGCCTAGCGCAGCCATCGAGCTGATCTCCTGCGCGGGCGGCGCAACCACCTTCGGCGGCCTCATCGCCATGCAGAACCTGGTTGACGGACCCGGCCCGTATCCCGGCGTGATGAGCATCAGCTACGGCGTGTGCGAAGCCTTAAACGGCAACGGAGGTAACCAGGCGTTCTCCACCACCTATCAAACGGCGGCGGCAGAGGGCATCTCGGTCTTCGGCGCATCCGGCGACGAAGGCCCGTCCAGTTGCTCCTCTGCCTTCGGAGAGCCGTATGATGTTGCCAGCCTTGGAATCAGCGGATGGACCAGCACGGCCTACAACGTGTCCGTAGGTGGAACTGATTTCGAGGATGTCTATAACTCCAAGGAGGGTGGAGCGCCGATCAGCAACTACTGGAATGCGAGCAACAACCCCAGCAACTACGGTTCTGCCAAGTCGTATATTCCGGAGATGCCCTGGGACGATGCCTGCGCCAACCTTCAGATCTCCCGGGTTGCAAAGGGCAGCTTCACGACCTATGGAAGCTCGGGCACGTGCAACACCAGTCCCTGGAACACCACCAGTGGCTACCTGATTGCCGGCGCCGGCAGCGGAGGCGCGAGCAATTGCTTCTCGGGAAATGGCGGCTCAACGCAGGGCTCCGCGGGCGATTCCGCCCCTGAGTGTCAGGGATTGCCCAAACCCCCCTTCCAATCGGGCTCGGACCTGGTCGGCGGTCTGGCTGTCTATGGCCAGCCCACCGACGGCGTACGCGATATTCCCGATGTTTCCATGTTTGCCGCCAACGGAGTTTGGGGACACTTTGAAACCGTTTGCTGGTCTGACCCGACCCAGACCTCGGGTGGTGCGGCATCCTGCACCGGCTTACCCAGCACCTGGTCAGGGTTTGGCGGAACTTCGATTGCTTCGCCTACCATGGCGGGAATCCAGGCGATCATCAATCAGGAGACCAACACTACTTGGGGCAATCCCAATAAGGTCTACTACCAGATCGCGCAAAACGAGTACGGCACGCAGGGCGGAACCTTCCAGGGAACGTCCTGCAACTCCAGCGGTAGCGGAGGGCCGGCCGCAGGATGTGCCTTCAACGACGTAACCGAGGGCGACATCGACCTGGCGTGCGAGGACAACGGCACGCTGTCGGAATCCCACTGCTACAAACCAACCGGCACCTACGGCGTCGACAGCACTGACATTGTTACCGCCGCCACCGTTTTCTGGGGAGGCTCGGGTTATCTTACCGCGCCTACCTGCACCATTGCGGGACCGACCAACAATTCGCCCTACCTGACGCCGACGTTACCGTCCGGCCGTACCCAAGTCTATGCGGGCGGTACTCAGGCGACTTGCACGGCAGCGGTCCTTACCACCACAACCACCGCCAAATGGACGGTTGCGATCGAAAGCACCAGCGCAGCGGGGGACACCATCATTCTGACGAATGTTCCCGTTGGCGGGTCGACCACCTGTGGGCCTTACACGTTGGCTGGGGCGTCCACGACAGCAATAGCAACGGCCCTGGTAACGTCTCTCACCGGGACGTGCTCAGCACTGATTACAACCCCAACCCGGTCGGGCAGCACGGTTACGATTACGGCGGTTACCGCAGGCGCGGCAGGCAACTTCATCACGGAGTTCGGCCCGGCAGATGAGTTCAACGCCTTCTACGTCTACATCACCAACACTGTCAAAGGCCAGGGTCCGAATTACGTCAGCGGCATCACCATAAACACCGCTGGCACGGGCTACCAGCCGGAGACTCCGATCACGTTCGGTGGTCCAGGCACCGGCGCAGTTGCCGTAGCCAACACCAGCGTTAGCACCGCCGCATCAGCCTACGAACCGTCATACGGCGCAGCACCTGGCTATGACCTGGCGACGGGACTCGGCAGCCCCAACGCCACGGTCTTAGTGAGTGCTTGCGCGTGGTTACCGTCTGCAAATCCGGGAATCTTCGCCCCAGTTAATGGGTCGATACTGACGGGCTCAACCGCAGCCTTCCTGTGGTATCCCAACGCCAGCGCTTCCAACTACTGGGTAGACGTAGGTTCTACCTATGGCGGGAACAATTACGAGCAGTCCGGTCCACTCTCCGGTAACGGATGCGGGCTGACGGTGAAGAACCTTCCCGAGGACGGCAGCACCATCTATGTAACCTGGTGGTACGACATAGGCGGTACGTGGGCATACATCGAGTATTCCTACACGGCGTATGGCGGCCTGGGCGTTATCTACTCGCCTGCAAATGGCGCGACCCTCGCGGGTAGCAGCCAGCTCTTTCAGTGGAGTGCGGGCGCGGAAGCGACTGCCTACTGGCTAACCGCCGGCGGCGCTCCGGGCGGCAACAACTATTACAGCTCGGGGAATTTGGGCAACGTGCTTAGCGTTACCGCGACCAACCTGCCTACCGATGGCAGCCAGGTCTACGTAACCCTGTTCACCTTCACGGCCGGTGAGTGGCTGTACAACCAGTACACCTACACGGCGGCCGGCGGGTTGAGCCAGTTGGCTCAGATCACGTCGCCCCCACCAGGAGAGGTCGACGGCACGCAGGTGACCTTCAACTGGACCGCCGGAAGCGGCGGAGAGTCGGGCTACTGGCTGGACCTCGGGACCTACCCCGGTGGCCATACCATCTACCAGTCGGGCAACCTGGGTCTGGTCTATACCACGACGGTGACTGACATGCCGAACGATGGCTCGACGGTCTACGGAACAATGTGGACGTTGATCGGCGGCCAGTGGTACTACAACACTTACCAGTGGCAGTCGGGGCCGGGTGTGGCAAGGAAGGCCGGTCATCACGAAGTGCAGAAGCAGGTGATGAAGCGCTAAGGGGCGCGGCGAGTCCCGTTTTGGGAACGAACGCCCAAAATGGGAACGGGGTTCGTGAAAATGTTCCACGTGGAACATTTTTGAGGACCCCAGAGACAGCGATACAGGGCACGGACTTCGGTCCGTGCCCTTTTTTGCTTGGCGATGCGAAAATAAATCACCCGCGGGTGCCCCAGGTCTCGCGCTTTTCGAGACCTGGGTGGGTACAAATCGGTGGGCACCCGTTGCCGGTTGACGTTTCGCAGCTCTGACAGCCGACCTCTGGAGTCCCCGCGTGAACATTGAGCGAAAAATCCTGAGCATCCTCTTGTTGACCTCGAACAGTTTTGCCCAGGCGCCTCAGCAAACCAATCCTGCCTTGAAGAAGCCGTTGATCTACCAGATTGGCCAGGTGGTTCACCTCAATGCGGGCGGGCCGCGGCCATTGCTTCAGGCTATCGACGCGTTGCAGCAGAAGTACGGTTGGGTGGTGGATTACGAAGATCCTCAATATCCTGCTGCTGTAGCGGGTGCGGCAAACCGGCCGTCGCCTCCGAACCGTCGCCGCGCCAACATGGTTGGCAACAGCGAAAACGCCTTCAGCGTCCAGTTCAATGTTGGCCCCACGCCGGACAGCCGTCCCGATGAAGCAACAGTGTTGACGACCGTGATCGATGCCTATAACCAGAGCGGCGGCGTCGCGGAATTCAAGCTGCTGAGTGAGCATGGCGCTGGGTTCGCAGTGGTTGGCATAGGAGTTCGCGACGTCAATAATAATGAAATTGCAAGCCAGCAGCCTGTGCTCGACTCGCCAATCAGTCTGGCGTCAGAGCGCAGAAGTGCAGGGGAGACTATCGCGCTGATCTGCCGGAAGGTCAGCCAGGCGAGCAGGGTCCCCATCTCTGTCAACCCGGCCGAAAATCTTGATGGGAACGCGGGCGTGGTTGTCGGCGGCTCGAGTGTGCCGGCGCGAACGCTGCTCTCGCGTGCATTGTTGTCGAGGGGAGAGAAGCTGTATTGGCGCTTGATCTACGATGCAGGCGGCAAGAATTATGTGCTAAGCATCCAGAGCCCGTCGCGGTAGGAATGTGCCCGTGGCGCTCCCATCCGACTCAATCCCATGTGAGGTGCGGCGGCGTATTGAGACGTCTGCATTTTCAGTCTAGAAAATGCCAGCGCGCAAAAGTACCAATCGCGACCAGGAAAACCCCGATCCCGATAAAGATCATCGATACGGCGGACCGTTTCCGTCTGATTTGACTTGCGCTATGGCGCGAAGTAGCCGGAGATGTCCAGGATCAGTTGCGTTAGACCCTGGGCGTAAGCATCGATCGACCCATTCGTTGACGGTACGATGGCCATGTTGGAAGTGATAAAGCCATCGGCGGCATTTAGCGTCGAGACCACGGGCTGTTGCTGGCCGTCAGGCCACAAGGTCAGATAACCCAGTGACCGACTCGGCACCACTGTCGCATTGAACACATAGGCCAGGGCGGTGCTGGGAGGCGCGCACACGCTGCCCACCACGTTCACGGGAGGACTCAGTGTGCCACTGAAGGGCTGCCCATTGCCCACCTGGCGTGTATCCAGTACGCGGCACGGCGCAACCGGATACATCGACAATCCGCCGGTTCCGGGCGCGGCGAAATAGCCATCGATGTCGATTAGCAGGTCAGTCGTGTCGTAGGCGTAGACGTCGATAGCGCCGCCGGTCCCGGCAGGCACAATCGCGGCGTTGGCCACAATCGTCGCCGTGGGATTGTTGAGGGTCGAGACTACCGGCTGCGACTCGCCCGTGGGCCAGACTGACAGATAACCCAGCGGCTGACCCGCGGGGTTAGGTATCACGGTGAAGTTGAGCGAATAGGCCAGCGGAGTAAGACCTGCTAGGCAGCTGCTTTGCAGCAGGAGAAATCTGCGCGGCGTTTGCGCCTGCAGGCGCGGGCCTCCGAGTTCGCCGTCGGCGCCGCGAGTGTCAACCAGGCGGCAAGGGGGCAGCGGATAGAACTGATACGTTCCGGAGGGGGCAGGCTCGAAATAGCCATCGATGTCGAGGATGACGTTGGTGGTGTTGGTTACATAGACACTGACCGCGCCCTGATAACCCGCCGGCAAGATGGCAGCGTTGGCTTTGACGCGACCATCTGTCGAATTCATCGTGGAGACTAGGGGCTGGTCTTCGCCCGTCGGCCAGATGGTCAGATAACTCAA
>JBEKTC010000269.1:0-7430 GCA_049516475.1 Candidatus Korobacteraceae bacterium
CCATAGACCACGATGTGCACATTGCGCAGGTCGGCGTTACCTCCGGCTTTGAACTGCACAGCCCTGGACGCTCGAATGGTGTACAGGGTGCGGCCGGCCTCCGACTTGGAGAGCGAAAAGCCATCGCTGGTCTGCTGGATGTCAAAGCCCAGAGCTTTGGGAACGTTGTGCAGGAGGGGCTGAACGCGAGAGCGGGCGACCCAGTACGACAGCGTGACGGCGGCTACCAGCAGACAGACGCTTACCACCAGCCACTTGCGTACCTGAGCTAACGATTGGAACATCTAATTCGATATTACGCCAAGCTGGGACACGGCCCAACCGGGGTGGGCACGCTCGGCGGGCAGAGATTCTGTCACCGCCTGAGAAGCGTGAAGGCCTTGACGGGTACGCGGATGACGAGGCAATCGCAGGGCATATCGTGCAGCGCCTGGCGGCGCTTGGTCCAACCGGACATCATGAATCCGATGGTCAGGCAGAACAAGGACAGAAACTTCATGAGATGCCGCTCCGTGGCCTTGCCGAAGGAAGCGCGGCCGCCGTCAGAGGTAATGACTTGCAGGCCAAGCAGGCGCTTGCCGGGGGTCGCGCGCCACGAGGAGCTTTCGAAGAACGCACAATACAGCCACGAGCCCACCGCCAGAATGAGGATGAAGCTGACGCCGGTGAAGACCTTCGAGTCCCATGGGTCAATGCCGAACCCCCGTCCGAATCGACGCAGCACAATGTCGATTGCCAGGGTCAGCAGCAACGCTCCCAGCGCTTCGATACAGACATCAACCGCCCCCGCCCACACTCGGAGCCAAAACCCGGCGTATTCGATGGTGTCAGGCGGGCTGGTCACGGTGTTGGATGGCGGCTTGGCGACTACGGCTGGCGAGGCAGGCTCGGCGAGCAAGTCTCCACAGAAGAGACAGAACCTTCCATCGGGCAAGCGGCGGTTGCCGCAGCTCGCGCATACCTGTTCCAGCACCATCTCCATTGGTTGCGAATAGTACGCCCGCGCCGCAGCCCTGTAAAGTGCGGCAGATTTCTGCTCGTCGCCTCGGCCGATGGCCGCATCGCTGCTTTGGGGGAAGGTGTTGCAACGTAAGTGAAAAAATTTGCACTACCATCACGAGCGTTGCCGACAGTTCTGTAATATTTCAAACACTTACGTCCATAAGATATGGTCATCAACGTGCCTCCGTGACATTGTCACCGGAAATGTTTTCCGGATCGGCATTTCTTTTGTTCGGCAATTCTTCGTCGCAAGATGTAACGGTAGGGCCCTCCTTTCGGAGAAAAAAAGCCGGAGTCATTTGACTCCGGCTTTTGCCTTGCTACAAACGTCACCGTTACGAATTCCTAAGGGCTTTCCGCCCCGCTTGCAGCCGCAGCCACGCGCGCAAAATCCACCAGGTTGAGCTGTACTCCGCCAAAATCGGGATGCTCGTTGTAGTCTACGGTAAATGCCAGGTCGAGCACATCGCCGGCCAGCAACGGATCCTGCGCCACGCGCTCGGCCATGCGCCAACCTAGAACATCCTGCGCCCGCTGAAAGCGGCGCTCTCTCGCTACTGGTTCGCCCGGAACGGCGCGCAGCTTCAAGTGCTTTTCCTTCAGCACCCGAGCCGGCTGCACCAGCTTCGCATTGCGCACCACGAACACCGGCACAGGATTGCCGGAGCCGAACGGCTCCAACCGTTGCAGCGATTGCCAGAAGTCGTGCTTGACGTCCTCCAGCGAAATCTCAGCATCGTATTCCAGCACTGGAATGAAGTCTTCCGGCGTCAGTCGCTGCCGCGCATAGCTGTCCAACCGCGATCGCAGTTCGGGAAGACGCTCCACCGGAAGCGCGCATCCCACAGCGTGGGAGTGCCCGCCGAAGCGGGTAAACAGCTCCGGACACGACTCCAGCGCCTCCAGCAGATGAAACGGGCCGATCGAGCGTCCCGATCCGTGCGCCTCGCCGTCCGCGCTGGAGAAAACCAGCGCCGGCCGATGATAGCGCTCAACGACCCGCGTGGCGCAGATGCCAATTACTCCGCGATGCCAGCCCTCGCCGTCGACCACCAAGCAGTAAGCCTCCTTCATTCCGGGCGACGATTCGATCTTCTGCTGGATCTCGTCCAGCGTGCGCTGCTCTTCCTGCTGACGATCGCCGTTCAGTTGGTCGAGTTGCATCGCCATCTCCGCCGCTTTGCCCGCGTCCTTCTCGGTAAACAACTCAATGACGCGTTCGGCGATGTCCATGCGGCCGGCGGCGTTCAGGCGCGGCGCGACGCGAAAGGCAATGTCCCCGGCGCTCAGCGGACGCGAGCCATCCAGTTGGCAGTTGGCCAGCAGCGCTCGCAGCCCGGCGTTGGCCGGCTTGCGCAATCCTTCCAGTCCAAGCTTGGCGAAGACGCGGCTCTCGCCGATCAGCGGCACAGCGTCGGCAATGGTCGCGATGGCCACCATCTTCAGGAATGACGGCAGCAGCCGTTCCCGGCCACTCTCCACCAGCAGTGCTTGCGCAATCTTGAATGCGACGCCCGCGCCGCACAGCGACTTGCTGGGATATTCGCAGCCCTGCTGGTTGGGATTCACTACGGCCAGCGCTTTGGGCACACCTTCGGACTGCGGCAAGTGGTGATCGGTGACGATGAGATCGACCCCGCATCGCGCCGCCGTGTCGGCTGCGGCAAAGGCGCGAATGCCGGTGTCCACACTGATGATGAGGCGGATGCCGCGCTCAGCGGCCTGCTCGATGACCTCGTCGCGCATGCCGTAGCCTTCGCGAATGCGGTGCGGTACTTTGTACTCCACCTTGCCGCCGCACAGCTCCAGCGCGGTCTTGAGGATGACGATGGCCGTTGTGCCGTCAACATCGTAGTCGCCGTAGATGAGCACAGTCTCGCCACGCTCAATCGCGGTGCGCAAGCGCTCAACGGCGGCGCGAAGTCCGGTCATCAGGTAGGGAGAGTGCAGGTCCTGCAGCGACGGGGAAAGAAACTTATGCGCCTGCTCGGCGGTCTGGATGCCACGCGCCACCAGCAGACGAGCCAGCCAGAGCGGCAAGTCCATCTCCAGTGCCAGGCGTTGCACCTGGTCGGGCTCGGCATTACGAAGAACCCAGCGCACGTCAGCGTTCGTCCCGGGAATGTATTGGTTTCACTTGCGGCATCACAACAATGAATTTATCTGAGGAATTTTCCGGGTTGTGTCAGGGCACGACTTTCAGCCGTGCCGAAAAAGGCCTTGTAAAGCTGCGGGCTTTAGCCCCTGCAAGATCGACTCCCGGCAGGGGCTGAAGCCCCAAACTTAACGGTTCACCGGTGCGGCACGTCTAAAGACGTGCCCTGACACAAGACTTGCCCTGACACGAAGCGCGCGAAAGCACGCATCCCTATTCAACTGCGACACTACCGTTCGTCGTCCTGGTCGGTGTCGTCGATGGCCATGGTCCCGAAGTCCTCCACCATGTCGAGCAGGTGCTGATAGCGCTCGTACCACTCGGTGGTCGCCTCGAACAGGAACATGATGCCCTGATGCGGCCAGCCCAACTGGATGAAGCCGGTCTTGCCCAGGTAATTGCGCAGCCAGCGCGCTTCTTCCATGTCGTCGTCGCTGGGAAAGGCCGTGTGTTGCAGGCGCTGGATGAGGTAGTCCAGCTCGTCGCGCTGGAGCACTTCCTCGTCCATGGAGAGGAACTGCGCGCCCGCCTTCTTGGCCAGCTCGACGAAATCCTTCCAGCTCTCAGGATTGTCCCGCGGGTCCCACATGACGCTATGGACTTCTTCGGTCACGTAACCCTGGAAGCGGCTGAGGCCGTGGCCCAGAATGAAGGCGTTCATGTCGTCTTTCAGGCTGGATAGATCGTCGGGCATAGGAGTCTCTGGTGCGCCGGGGAGCGTTCGGGCGCAGCGAAAATCATCATACTCCGAAGTGCGGCGGCTGGCATTGCGCAGGGCGGCAAAAACTGCGAGGTGGATTTCAGGCAAGTCCCGATCATCCGGGCCGTGCGGCAGCAACATCAAATCGCTGTGTTAGACTAGGTGTTTCCCTAGCCGATTCGCAGACAAGCAATGCATTTCTCCAAAGAATATGTGGGCTATCTCGCCCGCGAAGTCACCAATAAGCTGGTTGAGGGCGAGTTCATCGAGACCGCCGATAAGGCGGCCGTGACCCAGCGCGTCAATGCGGCGCTGCTGGAAGAGCTCACCCTGGAAGACCGCATTAACGACGAAGTCCGCATCATCTTGGACACCTACGCCGACGAGATGCAGCGCAGCGGCGCCAACTACCAGGAGATGTTCAAGAAGATCAAGAACGAACTGGTGAGGAAGTACAAAGCTGTATTGTGAGGAAACAGGTGGCACTTAGCACTTGGCATTTGGCACTTAGCAAAAGCGCCTGGACGATCGGCTTTCGCCAAGTGCCAAGTGCTAAATGCTAACTGCAAAATTATGAGAATCAGCCGCGAAAAGATCAACAAGCTGGCGCACGCCGTGGCCGATACTCTGGCCGAGATCGAGAATGTCGACTTCCTGGAGGACCGCAACAGCATCCGCACGGAAGCGCGCCGCCTGCTGGAAAATCTGATGGCGCAGGAGGCGAAGATCGACGCTGCCGCCCGGCAGAAGATCGAAAGCCAGCGTCGCACCATCCTGGAAGGCTCGCAGGAATGGGACATCCTCTACCGCAAGTACTACAACGAGGAAGTGAAGAAGCTGGGGATTTGAAGAAGTAACTAGTAATTAGCCCACGTTAGGCCACGAGGGGGCGGACGTCGCGTTCAATGGTTCTCTGCAGGGCATCCTGTGCCACTTCAAGGTCATAGCTGGACTGAGCGTTTAGCCAGAAGCGCGCGCTGGTATTGAAGTAACGTCCAAGCCTCAGCGCGGTGTCGGGGGTGATTCCTCGCCGCTCATGCACAATTTCCGCAATGCGTGTTACCGGAACATGGAGATCAAGCGCCAGCCGGTTCATGCTGAGCCGCAGCGGCTTCATGAAATCTTCGCGCAGAATTTCTCCAGGATGAATGGGTGCGAGTTTGGCGGACTTCTTCACGTGCCCTCCTAGTGGTAATCCACGATTTCTACTTGATAGGCGTCGCCGTTACGCCAAATAAAGCAGAGTATACCGTCCCGAGGCACTCTCATTTTTCGCGGTCAGCTTACCCCCTGAAGGGGCTACGAAACTGTGCCGTCCCTACGGGACTCGACGAATTTTCCCGCTCTACCCAGCACTCCGCCTCCCCAGTTCGCCGAGGGCGGCGAACCGGGGACCCCGCTGCGTGCTGGCTATCCTGTCGCCGTCCCGCTTTGCGGGACTCGATTGCCGGCCCTCCGCACTTATCCGCCGACCCTGTGGTCGCTGGTTGCAGCCAGGAAGTCGACAGAGCCAAGCTAGTTACTAATTACTAGCTACTAATTACTTCCTCAGTTCCAGTGGTGGGAGTGCCACCAGATCTTCTGGATATCGAACTTCACGCCACGGCATAGGTAAATCGGACTATTCTCCTCGCCCATGGCGAAACGATTGTAACGATCGAACTCCTGGTACGACGTGCAGTTGTCCTTAACGTCGTCGAGGCCCCACTCAATCACGATGAGGTCCTTGTAGACCTGCGGCGGCGGTCCCCAGTACCAATGGTTTTGATGGCGCGAGTAGGCCGTCGGCAATCCGTACTGCGGGCCAAACTGATTGATGGCGCCGGCTTCTCCGTAATTTCCGGCCCAAATGCCGGTTTCGGAGCGCTCGTCCGGTGGCAGGGAATTGTAGATGTCCGCAACTTGCCGCACCAACTCCGGCCAGCTGAACTGGTCTGCGATGGGCTGCATTAGCAGCGACTCCATGTGGACCTCCTGCTTGGCCGGCTTGAAGCCGATGGCATTCTGATAAGCGAGCAGACGATCCGGCGGCAGCATCCAGGTAGCCATCGGGATGAGGGGAGCAGTCGCAAGAACGATGACCCCTACAACCACAGCTCGCGTCCAGGCAGCACGATTCTCCAGCCGCTGCGCGATGGCCACGGCGCCGGCGGCAAACAACATGGGATAGATCGGGAAGACATAATAGTCCTTGCCGTGAGAGACCTCCATCGCGATAAAGAACACAACAAAGATCAGGCCGAGAACGCGCCACCTGCGGTCGCGCAGCAGCCAGAGCAGTCCGGGGAACCACACCAGGAGCAGGATCGGATCCATGACAATGACTTGCTGCTTGACGAACGCCAGCGGGCCGAGCACGACGTTCTTTCCCTCACGCCGCACGTTTTCCAGGTCTTCGATGGTGGGGAAATGATGGTGTACCTGCCAGATGAGGTTGGGCAGAAAAAGCGCGATCGCGATGGCGCCGGCGATCCATATCCACTGCTTGGCGAACTCGCGGCGATTGGGAGTGAGTAGCAAAGCCACCGTCACCGCGAAACCGAAGAAGAGCGTGGAATGCTTGTTTTCGAGCCCGAGACCGGCCAACACACCGAACCACAGCCAGAGCCGCGAATTCCCAGTGCGCAGGATTCGGGCGATCACCAGAATGCAGCCCATCCAGTACAGCGGCTCGAAAGCGTTCATCGTCAGAAGACTGTCGGTGACCAGCACGGAAGGACATAACAGGATGCAGAGTCCGGCGAGGAACTGCGCATAGCGATTGCCGCCCAGCTCGCGGGTGATGAGTATGGTCAGCGCGATGAGGGCCGCACCTGCCAGCGCGGGAAGGATACGTATAGCAGCCAGCGAGCCGCCCATCAGCAGCGCAACCTTCGCGTAGACGGCGATCAGCGGCGCGGCATCGACATAGCCCCAGTCGAGATGCCGCGCCATGTCGAGATAGTAGAGTTCGTCGCGAAAATATCCGTAGTGTGGCGTTGTAAGGCTCTTGCTGTACGAGGGCCGCCGACATATCAAGCTCCTAGCGTTAGCAATGCTATACCAGCTGCTGAAGGGCCTGAAATGACATCAATCCGGCTATTTGAGACATACCGTTGCCGGCACTTGCGTCATCTGTACGTCTTCTCTGAACGAATCAGAATGGCGGAGATTGCCACTTTGCCGATTTTGCGATCGGCAGTAAAGATAATCCGATAGCGGCCCACCCGCTTGCGGAAGCGGCCTTTCCACTCCGGGCCCCTCAATGGCTTCACGTCGCCAGCAAAGGGATCGCTTTCCATTTCGTCGATCGCTCGCATTAAGCTCGCCAGCCGGTCTCTGGAAAGTCGCTTCAGGTCCTTTTCGGCAGCTGCGGAAAGCTCAACGGTCCAGTTCATGTCTTACCGTGCGCCACGGCTTTGAACGGCCAGACTTCAACTGCGTTTCGCCTTCCCGCACGGTTGCCGCCTCGCTCTCCGTGAGAATATCGCCCACATCCACCAACCGCTTGGGCTGCAGCGCGAGACGGCCATGCTCAACCGTCACCTCGACAAAATCTCCTTCCTGGAGATGGAGGGCTTCGAAGGCCCGCTT
>JBEKTC010000270.1:0-6781 GCA_049516475.1 Candidatus Korobacteraceae bacterium
GTACTCAGTCTGGTTCTGGCTGCGAGTTTCATGGCCTGCAGCAAGAAAGATCAAAGTCAAAACCAACCGCCGGCAACGACGGCCAGCGACACCTCGTCACCACAAGGCAGCCAGCCCGCGAACAACATGAGTCAAGCTCAGCCTAACGGCAACATGAGCCAGTCTCAGCCGCCAGGCAACGCCCCCGCGCAGCAGCCGCAGCAGACGGCACAGGCGCCGGAGCCGGCCGCGGCACCGACTCCGCCCCCACCGCCGCCACCACCCCCGCCGCTGGTGATTCCGGCAGGAACCAGCATAATTGTCCGCATGGGCAACACCATCGACACCAAGACAGCGAATGCTGGGGACGCGTTTACTGGAACGCTGGCCCACTCGATTGCGGTCAAGGGCGTGGTAGCAATTCGCACGGGTGCGGGAGTGGCCGGCACAGTGGTCGATGCCAAATCGCCCGGCCGCTTCAAGGGCGAAGGCTATTTGTCGATCGCGTTGACCTCCATCAACGTGAAGGGCGTGCCGACCAGGATCCAAACCTCCGCTTACGCCCAGACCTTGAAAGGCAAGGGTAAGCGGACGGGAGCCTTCGTGGGCGGGGGAGCGGGCGGTGGAGCTCTGATTGGCGGGCTCGCCGGCGGCGGCAAGGGCGCGCTGATCGGCGGCTTGGTCGGCGCAGGCGCTGGTACTGCGGGCGCAGCCTTCACCGGCAATAAAGAGCTGACTGTGCCTGCCGAATCCGTGGTCACCTTCAAACTGCGAAACTCGATTACGGTTCAACAATCCGCGCCGGATTCATCGCAGAGTCCGCCAACAAATCCGCAGCAGTAATAACCTCAACTCATTACTTGTGTGTCGCGGTGGAAGTCCCGCAGCATGGACTTCCCTGCCCGGTCAAATAAAACTTCACGCGATCGTCGCACCGTCCGCTCGTATGCGCCACGTCGGTAGTGGGTCAGTTTGAAATTCACGCACTAACACCTTGTTGGTGGAGCATGCCTTCAGGCGTGCATATTGCGGCCCCAATTCGACACGCGCTTTAGCGCCTGAGGTAAATCTACTACTTACCTCAGCGGCTTAAAGCCGAGACATTTGGAGGATCTCAACTGCACGCCTCAAGGCGTGCTCCACCCAAAATCATTCGATCACGATTTCAGACTGGACCCACTACTGCCGCGTCGGCTGCAACCAGCGGCGTCCGATTCTGCGATAAAATCTCTGACGGGAGATTGCGATGACGGACTTGCGATATCCGATCGGAAAGTTTCAGTGGGTTGAGCCAGCCAGTGAAGAGCAAAGCGCCAGGGACCGTGAGCGCTACATCGAAACGCTGTCCAAGTTGCCGACGCAGATGCGAACCGCCGTGCAAGGCCTAAGCCCGGAGCAACTGGACACGCCGTATCGTCCCGAGGGCTGGACGGTTCGGCAGGTGGTGCACCATGTGCCTGAGAGTCACATGAACGCCTACATCCGGACCAAGCTGGCGCTGACGGAAGAACAGCCGCTAATCAAGCCTTACGACGAAGCCGCGTGGGCCAGGCTTCCGGACAACAACATCACTCCCATCGAAGTATCGCTGCAATTGCTGGCGGCGTTGCATTCGCGCTGGGTTGATACTCTGCAGGCAATGCAGCCATCTGATTTCGGGCTAACATTTAACCATCCCGAACGCGGCGTGATGACGCTCGACAATATGCTGGCGCTGTATGCCTGGCATTGCGCGCATCACCTGGCGCACATTACGTCTTTGCGCGAGCGTATGCAGTGGAACTAGCGCGCAGGTCCCTCAACTCGCACGAAGGTCGTCGCTCGAGATGACAAATGAAAGATGTACCGTTCGGCACGGCTGAGCAGGCTGCTGAAAAAGTCGAGGAAAGGGCCGGTTCGGGTAGTGCGGCGCTTCAGCGCCGCGTCCGGTGTTAACCATTCAAGGAGCCTTTAGGCTCTCAGGTACATACCGGGAAATGGTGAAACCACGCTGTTCTAGCCGGTTCGAGCGAAGTACCTCAGCGGCCAAATCGTCTTGACCGGCGTTACCGCGGGCCTAAAGGCCCGCACTACCCGAGCCAGGCATCAGATCGACTTTTTCAGCGGCCTGTGAAGTCGTGCCTGATACGACCCGAAGTGTTGTGACGGGTGGGGAGCCATCCACTGACTAGCCACTGATCACTAGCCACTAGCCACTACTCCAGCGACCGCACCTTCGACGATGGCACCAACTCCAGGGTGCACGGCCCGGTCGTGGCGCTGCCGCAGCGAACCACGGCGCGGCGCACCACACGAGCCTGCGATTGCGGCGGGAACTTCATCCCCACGTCGGTCTTCTGCAAAATGGCGGCAAAGCTCTTCAGGTTGTCGTCGCCCTTGATGAACTTCACCTGCTCGACCTTGGCGGGCGAGACCAGCAGGTAGAACTCCGCCGAACCCTTGTCGGACTTGTTGAGCGCTACCGTGTCGCGCCGAGCTAGTTCCGCGCGGGCGTCTGCCATCCGGTTGTCGATGTCCTTCACGCCCAACGCTGTCAGCTTCGCACGCGCCACCGGGCTGGCGTCTTCCGCCACCAGAGACATCATGTAGTACTGAATGGCCTGGTCGCGCTTGCCTCGCTTCTCGTAGATCTCCGCCAGATGTTCGGCTTCATCGCCGGTGCCACCGGCCTGCCACGCCGGCAAAATGTATTTCTCCGCGCTGTCCAGATTGCCGCGTTTGAAATCGACCCAGCCGCGTGTGTCCCATACCGAGAACATCAACTGCGTCGTGCCCAGGTCCGACATGCGCAAATTATCCAGATTCACATCGCGGAGCTGGGTTTCCAGGGCGTTGATTGCCGAGTCCGCATAATTACTGGCGCGGTCCAGTTGCACGTCTTGCTCGGTAAGCGAGTACGCGATGTTGTTCCAGGTGAGCGGCGCGGGCGCTAGGCTGATCGCTTTCTCGAACGCCGCCATTCCCTTGTCTGTCTGGTTAGTCGCGATGTATGCCTGCCCTAACCAAATCTCCAACAGCGGGTTCTTTGGCTGGATGTCGACCGCTTTCTCGAGTTCAGGAACGGCCTCGGTAAACTTCTTCTGGCCCACGTAAAGCCGGCCCAGATTGCCATGCGCATACGGGTCAAGCGGATTAATCTCAATCTGCTTTTGAAACGCCTGAATGGCATCGTCATACTTGCCCTGATGTTCGTATGCCAGGCCCAGGGCGTTGTAGGCAAACGGATCGTAGGCATTGTTCTCGATCTGCTTCTTGAAGGCCGCGATCGCCTGATCGGTCTGGCCCAGTTGCATGTATGCTCTGCCCAGGTCGTTCCACGCGTCCTTGTGCTTGGGTTCCAGCTTGACCACGCGTTGCAATAAGTCGATGGCGGCCTCGTAGTGCTCGTTCTTCAAGGCCTCAACCGCAGCGTCGAAGAGATCGCCGGCGGATTGGTTACCGGCAGACACGCCTCCTGCGCCCGGCGAATCATTGGTCAGCGAGACCTCCTGGGCCTCATCGGCTCTCACTACGCGCCGGAACGCGGCAAAGTCCTCGCTGCGGCTCTGGGAGATTTCCGCCAGCAGCACCTTCAGCGTGCGATGGCTGGTGAACTGTCCGGCCTCGTCCTTGTAGACCGCGTGGTATTCGGCGTAATCGCGCTTCACGTCCACATTCAGCGGCGCATGCAGCTTGTACTTTGCCGGAAAGCTGATCTTCACATCCGCCTGGTCGTCCCGCACGGCCCCCAGCTTGATGGGTTCGGGCTTGGCGCTGTCGTCATCGCTATCGTCCTCGTTGGGCAGATGAATCGACGCCAACGGCAGGGCGAATTTCGATTCCGCGGCCGACCAGTCGAAATAGTTGTTCACAGTAACGTCGAACTCGACGCTCAACGGTTCTTCGGTGGCGCTGGGATCGCTGGCCTTTAGGTTGGTAATCTCCGCGCCGCGCATGTTGGCGTGCTGGAGCATGTAGTCAAAGATGTCTTTCCAGTGGCTGCTGGGCATGCGGCGCATGGCATAACGCAGAATCATCTCAGTATCGCCGCGCGACGCGGTGCTCACATGCGCCTTCAGCTCGCCGGTGTCGCTGACGCTGCCCACCAGGCCGGTTCTATCGAAAGTGGCAAAGGGAATGTCCGCCGGCGTCCACACCAGGACGGCGGGGCCCTCGGGCGGAATGGCCAATGCTTGCTTGTTGCGCAGGTTCGCCGACAACATGCGGAACGGCGCCACGCCGGGGGTGCTGTCCAGCCAGATTTCCTTGCCGTCGACCGGGACACGGGTTATGACGTGATCGAATTGCGACGGTGCTGGAATGTCGGGATCGAGCTTGGTCTTGGAGCCGATCAACACCGACGTCGAGTGGAATCCCTCTGCGTCGAGTAAGGCCGCCAGCAGCGTGTTCTTGTCCTTGCAATCGCCATAGCCATTGGCCAGCGCCTCGCTGGCCGCATGTGGCTGAATCCGTCCCAAGCCGAATGACAAGCTTACATAGCGGATGTTGCGCGACACATACTCGTAGAGCGCCTTCACCTTCGCCATGTTGTCGGTCTTGCCTTTGACCAGCGCCGCAGCTTCCTTCTTGACGCTGTCGTCCGGGATGCGCCGCTCGCGCTCCAGACCGGCATACCAGGCACCCAGTTCCTCCCAACTCTTGAAGGTGGTCAACTGCACGGACGGGACCTCGTCGTCGGCCTTCTTCTTCTTTTTCTTCTTGTCGTTGTCGTAATCGTTTTTGAGCCGCGAGTGGGTCCAGCGATAGATGCGGCGGTCGCCATCTTCGATGATCTTTGCCTCGTAGCCCGGCTTCGACTTCAGCTTGATCTGCCGGTCCTTGGGGACATTGATCTCCAGATCCTCGTCGAGAACGACTCCCTGCTCCGCGAAGTTGTAGCTGGTCCAGAATTGTCCCGGGGCCAGCGGGCTGGCGATGGTCTTGATGAAGCGGTATTCCAGCACATCGCCCGGGCGCAACGACGGCACACTGATGTCTTTGATGTGATAGTCGGTATAAACCGGCGCGTCGGCAAAGGTCAGGTCCTGCACCGCCGACTCCTGCGCCGTAACCACAGTGCCATCGGGCTTGCGCACGCGGACGTAGGCGATCTCAAGCTTCTCGCTCAGCGCGCTGTAACCAACTTTGATTTGTCCGAACGCCTGCACGCCGCTCTCGCTGATGATCTTGATCTGCGCGTCGGTCTGCTCCACGCCGGTGCCGTCGTTTTCAAAGCGCATCGTTTTGCTGGAGCGCTCGACCACATAAGCTTCCTGCGAGTAGTCAGGCGGCGGGCCAGTCTGCACTGTTCCAGACTGCTGCGTTGCCGCCGGCCCTGCCTCTTTTCCGGAGCTCTGGGGCGCGGCGGGAGACGGTGGTGTCGCAGCGCTCTGGCTCGGCGCTGGTGCGGCGTCCTTGGCAGGCGATGACGGAGCGGGGTTCTGGCCGGGCGCTGCTTGCGCCAAAGCCGTTCCGAACGATAACAGCAGAAGGAAAACTACGGCGAGAACTGATTTCATGGTTTAGGCTGGTTGAATGTCCATGGTACGCGAGTCACGCGGGTAACTCCAAACCGGCCAGATGACCTCTTGGACATTTCCCCCAGCCTGTTTCTAGCAACGGCAAAAGGTCATAATAGAAAAGCGGTTGCTGTGCCCGAGGGTGAAGCACGCCTTTCAGGCGTGCATGTATGACTGTCTGATCGGTGTGCGCTTTAGCGCCTGAGGTAATGCTTGACTTACCTCCGCGGCTAAAGCCGGTCGTTTCGCGGGTCTTCCTGCACCGCTGAAGCGGTGCTCCACCCGCACGGAATTGGAAAGTAATCCACGGGAACAAGATATTAATGCCCAGCCTGCTCTATTGCGTTACTCAGCCGAGTCCCACCGTCAGCGTTGCCGCGGGAGTTTCCGATGCTGCTGTCTCCTCGCGGGAGATGCTGGGCGTCCGTGTGTACTGGAGTGATATCGACAATCCCGAAGCGGCCTGGGGAGAGCCCGAGTCTCTGAAAAAAGCGGCACTGGAATTTCAGCAGGTGCTGCGCGAGATTCTGGCGGTGACTACGCCCATTCCTTTTCGCTTTCCCACCTTGCTGGAAAGCGCCGAAGTTTTCGAGCAGCATCTCGCGCCCGAGCAGGAGTCGTATCGCGAGGCATTGGAGCGCATCGGCAACGCGGTGCAATACGAGATCGTGGGAACGTGGGCCGACGAGCAGCAGGCCGACCTGGCCACTCCGGTAAGTGGCCGCGAATATCTGAAGCGACGGGAGGAGGCGCTGGGCCGCGTCGCCGCCGTCGAGAGCAAGCTCAAGAGCGTGACCGCGGATTCCGTGCGCGAGTGGCGGGCGCGTCGGGAACGCAAGACGCATCGCTGGTTCGCGCTGGTGCCGCGCGATGATCGCGAGCGCTTCATCGCATCGCTGCGAGGCGCAGGGGCATCGCAAGGAGTTCGCTTGCGCCTGAGCGGCCCGTGGCCGCCGAGCGAGTTCGTAACTCCGCGCGGCAGCCTCCTTGAGTGAGCCCGCCGCCCACGCGTATCCTCCTGAGTGATGCAACCCGAGCCGCCGCTTCAAGCCGTGCCCATTTCCCAGGCGAATTGCAGGCAAGGCGCGTCCGGCGCACGGGCGACTGTTGTACACCACACGATCTTCCTTTTCCTGGCCTTGTTCGTAATCCTGTTGCCGCACTCCATTAAAGGAGCGCGGCACGCATGGATGATCGCCTTCTGCGCGTGGCTCATCAGTCTGGCCATCGAGCGCAAGCGAATGTTCGAGCAGCCGTTGGCCCTGCCTATGCTCGCCTATATCGGGTTGAGCGGACTCTCGACC
>JBEKTC010000271.1:0-6759 GCA_049516475.1 Candidatus Korobacteraceae bacterium
TGCGGATCTACCCGCAGACGCCGCTTGCGCGTATGGCGGTCGCCGATGGGGTAATCAGTCCTGATGACGATCTCTTGTTTCCGCGTTTCTATCTGACCCCCACGTTGCGAGATTGGCTGCCAGCCCGCATAGCGGAACGTGATAGCCAACAGCCAACTGCATAGTGACGACGTTTAGTTCGCCGTTCGGAGATATTCCTGGTCAGGGACAAAGCTGAATCCGCGAAACCTGGGGCGCGAGCCGATCGCTCTCAAACTTTGGAAGTCCCCGAGGACGACCGGTTGCAAGCGTCGGCAAGTTCCATCGCTTCCGCCATGCAAGGCGCTGGTTTCTGCCAAGTTCGCCCCCCAGGGATCCGAGTGCTTGCAGCCCGCCCGCTGCGAGTTCGCGAGGGCGGTTCGGCTATTGAATTGTTCGGGGACTACGATCCCGAGACGATGCTCATCCGTCTATGGATGCGGACCGCCATCCGGAAACAAGTCACCTCCTTCGGCACGTTCCTCAGCACCCTTTGTCATGAGTTCTGCCATCACCTCGACTGTCAGCGTTTCGGGTGGCGCGAGTCGTGGCATACACGCGGCTTTTACCAGCGCACTGCTGCGCTCTATCACCACGCACGCGGCACTCCGGTGAAACGCCTGTTCTGGGTCCGAGCGCCTGGCGAGCGTTGGCGGATCGACTGGCCTCGAACCAATCGTGGAGCATGACTTTTCGACGAAATATTGGTGCCCAGGCGTGCAGAGAGATATGCCAACGGTGGTTATGTCAAACGCGGCGAAGCGAGTATGACCGTGATTGCCGACGATAAACTCGAACTACTTTAGGGAAGCTCGTTTCCCGCTACCGATGTGCGGTGCCCCCCGTTTCACTTCTTCAAGAAGATAGCCGCGTCCTCATCGTTAGGGCCGATGTCGGCTACACTACGAAAATGTATTACCTGCTTTTTGATGCCGAGCGAGGTAGCGAAGCTCAAACCAGAGCCGTCCGGCTTGCATGACGCTGGGACCAACAGGTATTCGCCTGCTCTCCCGTAAGATTCCTTGAAGAACTTCAGATGCAGAGAATCTGGAGCGTTCATACGGTTGACCCTGCTGATCGTAGCAAAAAGGTGATCGTCTGCAACCTCAAGCCCCGCCCTTTTGTATCTTTCGATCACACGCTCATACTCGACTCCGATGTGAACGGAATATCCCGGCTCCTCATGGGGGATGTCGCCTTCAATGATCGCAATGCGTAGTTCGTCGTATCGATCCCAACCCCGGTATCGACGGTACCACCCTTCAAATATCTCTATGGCTGGCTCTTTATTCAAAAAGCCCAGGCCCAAGATCGGAATGCTTTCCTTCTCTTTCTGCCAGAATGCCGTAGCGCGCCACTTCGCTTGATCCCACAACGAAGTATCGATGGGCGCAACGATATAGGCAGTGAGGTCTGTCTTGGCCTCTTTCTTTGGCAGAGGCTTTCTCTGGCCGAGTGGCGGTTTTTCTGCGGGTGGCCTTCCGAGTAAACGGTTATACAGCCGATCGTACCCCACTTCCGTATCCACGGTGAAGTGGCTTGCGCCTTGCAAAGGAGTTGGGATGAATCCCTTATCCTCGTCCTTCATTAGGACCGGAATGAACTTCACGTTATTCGCGCCTGCGTTATAGAGATGCTGATAAATGGCGTTGCCTTCCCACTTCACGCCCAGCCCCTTGCCCGCCTCTTCATATCCCATGACACGAGCAAAATACGTCTCTGTGCAGACCACCAGCACGAAGTTTGCGGATGCGATTTTGCGATCCATCCATCGCGGCCAGCCCTCAGGCGGCGAGACTTCGTACTGATCGATTACGCAGTCGATGCCGTCAGAACGGAGCCGATCGGAAAGCGCAAGGACAGAAGCTATATGCTCTTCGCTGTCCCAACTATAGCTGATAAAAACTTCGCCAGGGTCACGCATGAAATCACCGGAGTACTCGCTACCAGAATATCAACGGCGCATCGTGTTTGTGGTTATGAGCGTGGGTCCGTAATGATAAGTCTTAGTGCTGTATCTGAAGCGCCCACGGCGAAACAGTCGGCAGTCGCATGATCCTTGGCGGGCGCTTCGGATACAGCGACTTGAAGGAAGCCGCCCCGAGGAAGGCTATGTACTTTGAATGGGGCTGAGCGGGTGCAAAGGTTTAAGCAGGCCGCTGCGATCGGTATGATCTGGCGCTTTGAGGTCCTGTTGGAGTGGCGAAGTGTCGCACAGAAGCGTTCGATATACGCGGAAAAAATAGGTGACAGTGCACTCCGGGCCCGAGGAGACAAGAGATCTCCGTGCGTGCCGGGGCACGAGTAGAGGGCGAGGAGGCGGATAGAGGTTCATGCTGCGCACTGGCCAGGTTGAGGTGGAGAGCGAAGCAGGAGTTGAGCCGCGGTGAGCCGTTCAACGGCGTGCATGGTGCCACCGCAGACTGGACAGTTCCATAGCGACTGAGGCTGATGGGCGGGCGGCGATGCCGGTGAAGCCGTTATGTTCTCTGAGCCGTGGAGCAGTTGGAAGCAGAGCGGCAGAAGGATGGCGCGTTGCCGATTGGCAAGAAATCCGAAGTTGCGGATGCGCACGAAGCCGCGGGGCAGCAGATGGAGCAGGAATCGGCGCAGGAACTCCTCGACATCCAGAGTCATGAGCCGCTTCTTGTTGCCGTGGGCGGAGTCTCGCCATTGGAAGGTGATGTTGCCCGCGGAGAGACCGACCAGCCTGCAGTTGGAGATGGCAACGCGATGGGTGTAGGCGCCGAGATAGCGCAGCACATGTTTCGGCCCTCCGAAGGGACGCTTGGAGTAGACGACCCAGTCATGCCGGAACAGTACCCGCAGCCATGCAGCGAAGGCACGCGGCTCGGCCATGGGCAGGAGGTTGCCGTGGAACTGGAGCATGCCTCGATGGAAGGCGCTGCGAAGTCCGGCGACGAACTTGCCGCGGAAGACACGGCTGAGCACGCCGATAGGCAGAAAGAAGGAGCGCCGGGCGGAGATCCAGCGGGAGTGATCCGGCGCCAGACCACCGGCGGGCAGTACGCAGTGGACATGGGGATGAAACTGCAAGCGCTGGTTCCAGCTGTGGAGCACGCTGAAGAAGCCTATCTCGGCCCCAAGATGCCGAGGATCGCGAGCAATCTCCAGCAAGGTCTCGGCGCTGGCATGAAACAGCAAGTTATAAATCAGCCGCTTGTTCTGCAATGCGAGCGGGGCCAGTTCCCGCGGCAAGGTGAAGACGGCGTGTATATAGCGCGTGGGCAGCAGTTCCTGTTCCCGCGCTTGGAGCCAGCTCCGGCGCGCGTTGCCCTGGCAGCGCGGGCAATGGCGGTTTCTGCACGAGTTGTACGAGATGGCAGTATGTCCGCAGTCCGAGCACTGATCGCGATGTCCGCCCAGCGCGGCAGTACGGCAGCGCGTGATGGCCAGCAACACTTTTTGGTGTTGCCAGTTGATCCACTTGCGACTGTGTTCAAGAAATGCCTGTCCAGCACAGCGAACGATGTCAGCCACCTCCAGCGGTGACCGGCTCATGAACTGTGCTTGTGTCCTCCTGGTGCCGAGAAGGTGAGGGCATCGAGCGGGCTTGCAGTTGCGCTGAGATGCCGTTGGGAGAGATGCAGATAGACGGTAGTTACTTCGAGGTCGCGATGACCGAGCAGTATCTGGATAGTGCGCAGGTCGGCTCCGGCTTCCAGCAGGTGGGTGGCGAAGCAGTGGCGTAGCGTGTGCGGATGGATGTGCTTGTGCGCCAAGCCGGCGCGCTCAGCGGCATTCTGACAGGCAGTCCAGAGGACCTTGGTGGTGACGGGATAACTTGCGGTATGCCAGCGGTTGCCGGGAAACAGCCACTCTGTCGGCTTGCGTCTGAGCCCGCGCCAGTAAGTGCGCAGCGCTGCGAGAAGCTTCGGGCTCAGCATGACGTCTCGATCCAAGCCTCCCTTGCCTCCCCGGATATGGACCACCATGCGCTGACTGTCAATATCGCCGATCTTCAAATGTGCTGCTTCCGCGCGACGTGCCCCGGTGGCATACATCGTCATTAGCAGGATGCGGTGGAAGGGGCTTTCCGCGGCATCAATCAGACGCGCAACCTCCTCCTGGCTGAGCACCTGCGGAAGATGACGAACCTTCTTCGGATAGGGCGTCTCAGCGATGCTCCAGCCGCGCTTCAACACGTGAATATAGAAGAAGCGCAACGAAGCCAAGCGCAGAATCACAGTGTTGGGACTGAACTTCAACTGGGTGAAGAGCATCGCCTGGTACTTGCGAATGTCCTCAGGGCCAAGTTGATCGGGCCGGCGACGGAAGTACCGGCTGAAATGCTCCACCCCGTGGAGGTACGAGCGGATGGTTGTATCGGCGAAGTTGCGGCGCCGCAACTCCTCAAGCATGAGCTGACGTAGATGGGTCACAGAGAATCCTCCTTCTCTGCGCACCAAACTACCCCGGCAATGTCAAATGTCGCTGTGGGAACACGCGGATGCGTCCGCCGCGCCAGCGGCTTCGTTCAAGTCGGCCAGGCGTCAGAAATCTGGGTTCACGATGCACTCCCGGATAGAAGTCGCCGCCGGCGCTTGTCGATACGAATCCCGAAAGCGGAGCGAACTCCTGCATTGTCCTTCGCTCGGGAGGAATCTCAGCGATCTTCGGTTGGCCTGTCAGAAGAGCGACAGTTGGCCGATGGATGTATCTCTGCGCGTAGAACGGCGCGATAAACTGGCAGCTTCCAAGAGGGCTGCGCCCGGAATCGACTCGGTCGGCATCGGCAGTATCGCCGGGACTTCAATTTCCGCCTGCTCAGTTGCCTTGTCCTCCGCTTCCTCCTCTGCCACTGCCGAAGTCGACGGCCGCAGCTGCTGGACGTTTCGCCAGATTGAGTCGGCAGTTTCCCCGATCCCTTTGTTCTCCACCAGCTCGCGCGCCATCGCCGTGAGCATATCGTCGTCTCCGTCGATTGCCTGGAGACCCTCGGAAGTAAACTTCCCCTCCATGGCCAATGCTACGAGGAGTTTCTTGCCCATCAAGCGAAGACAGACTTCCTGCATCGTTCCCTTGTAGGCAAAGAACTTGACCTCCACTGGACGTCTCTGTCCGATACGCCATGAGCGACGGCTTGCCTGGCGCAGGGTGTGCAGAGAATAGCCTGTCTCGTGAAACAGAATGGTGGGAAAGTCCAGAAGATCCAGCCCGGTCTCAACGATTTTGGGATGGCATATTGCGACATCGATTCCACGACGCAGCTGTTCACGGTACCAGGCTTCCCGCCTGTGCGTTGGGACGCTGGCCCGCAGGATCGCAGCCCGTATTCCCTCAGCGCGAAATAGCTGTTCCAGACGCGCCGTTACGTCGTGCTTGTTAGTGTAGACGGCAAATACCTGGCACTTGCGGCCGCGTGCGAGCTGGGCTTTTACTTCTTGGATCAACGCCCGCTCTTTAGCATAGGTTCCGTTCTTGTCCAGATCGACTGTTTCGGCAATGACAAACGATTCGCGGCATTTGGTTTCTGGGTCGAATTCAGACCCATACAGAGTGCCAAAACCATACGGATGGTCCGGCCAGGCCAGCAGAGCGTTCAACATCGTGCTCGCCACGCTGCTGTTTCCCCGATGCTCTTTCAGGCAGGCGGTGATCTCCTCTTCGAGTTCCTCATAAGCAGTCTTCAGCGGCTCCTCCATCGCCACCGACACGACTTCTTCCCGATAGCTTGGCAACCCGTCCGAGATGTCCTCCAGGCCAATGAACGCGCAATGATCCATCAGATACTTGCCGAACAGTAACGGCGAGGCGCCGGGCTTGCGTTTGATCGTGACTGTCTTCTTGGTTTTCCTGGAGCAGGCATTGTCCTCGACCGTGATGCGCTCGATGGTCTCGATCACGCCGAAGTCGCGCGTAAAGCGCTCCCGGCCGGCGGAGCCCCATTCGTAGCCGTCCTCGGTCATGCGCTTGGCATCGGTGCGGAACAGGGTGTTGAACAGATCATCCGCATAGCCAGAAAGTAGGGTTCCCGTTAGTCCGAGGAACCGTCTTGCCGTTTTGTTGAGCACGCCGAGAGCATTGCCCTGGGCCGTGTCGCCAGCCAGTTGGTGAATCTCATCCGCAATCGCGTAATCCCACCATTCCGGCATGAAGCGTCCCATGTATTCCGCCGGTGCCATACGCACGATCTTGTCCCCGTCTGCCTGCCAGAGCGCGCTGTATTTGGTCGTTCCGTTTTTCGCATCTTCCAGAATCTCGTGCAGTCGTTTCTTCTCGAAATCGAGTGCGCTTAGTCGTACCCCATCCGTCTCGACCGGACAACCGGTGTCTGGGTTGGTGAGGGACCCGAGGTATCTTCCGGAACGGCTCTTGCCGTAACAGTGTTTCCAGAAATACGACAGCTTTGCCTTCTCTCGGCCAATGCAGAAGATCGTCGTTCCTGGACAAAGCTTGCGCCAGCCTCCACGTCCCAGACGCCGCAATTCGGCCAACGAAGTGTGCAATCCCTCGCGCACGATTTCGCCGCGCCGCAACCGAACTTCGTTAATGCCATGCGGTTCTTTCGGATCACCACCGTTACGCATGTCGTCGATCAGGAACACTCGGACCTGAGCCAGCGTTAAGAAGGTCTCCCGAGCCCACTTCTCGACCAAGTGCGGTGGCGCCATCACCAGGCCAGAGAATGGCCTGCCGGCGCTATGCACCAACATGCTTCCCAGCGCGATGAGCGTCTTGCCAGAGCCGCACTCCGCCACGACATTGGCGTTGCGACCC
>JBEKTC010000272.1:0-10967 GCA_049516475.1 Candidatus Korobacteraceae bacterium
CCGTCGTTCAAGGCAGCTAACCCCTACCCGTCCACACAATGAGATCAGCAGTAGCCCTATCCGGTCATCCTGGAATGTCACCGCATACCCAGCCCCGGGCTGTATCTGCCAGCCGGCTGTTCTGGGTGATCCGCGAGTTGCAAGCCGTTGCTCAACGGAGGACCAACCACACTCGTCATCCTTACGGACTCGGCTGCTGGTGCAGGGTATTAAGCGCGTAGCGAAAGCCCTCAGGTGTCACTCTTACCGATCCCTGGTAGGGACGGTCAACGTTCGCGATGGCAACCAGCACTAACGAGATGAGGAAGCTCAGCATAAGAACCTGCAGCACGTGAATGCGGAAATTCGCCACCCCAAAGAAACAGGCAGAAACGACGGTGATGATTCCACCTGCAATCAGTACGGCCCACAATATGAAGGGCAGGGTTTCGCGGTTCTGCATAGCCCGAATTTGACGGTATTGCGTTAATCCTCGCAACTCCTCCATGAGTTGGTAAGCCGCAATGGCGCCGGACGGGGCGCGCGCCTGGGCTTGTCCGGCAAGCGTCCAGAACTGGTTGATCATCTCGCCGCCTTCCGGCGGCATCTTGCGGTTTAACATCGCGGGCCACTCGCGGTCCAGTGCGTTCTCGGCATAGCGCCCACAGAGATCCTGGATCGCTCTGGCATTCGCATCCGGTAACTGGCTGGCGATGCGGTAAACGTTCACCAGCGAGTTGGCCTCCTGTTCTTCGTTGGCCTGTGCCTCCTGAAACATGTTCCATACGCCGGCAAGCGTAAAGGCCAGGATCACCGCATAGGTGGTGCCTATGACCGCAACGACGGCCCCCGTGAAGTCGTTCGACTCCTTGCGGGAGGGCACGGTCGTAGTCCGCGTCACCAGGAACAGAAAGAGCAAAGCTCCGCTGACACCGGCGATAATAATGACAATGTTAATCATTAATGCTTCACCTCTCGCGACCGGGCTGTTCGCGGGCAATCGAAACCACGCCGCACATCTACAACGATCATAATAGCCTCGTCTAGTTTATGGTTGGCATGGTTCGAGGAAGAAAGGGTTTTGTTTCATGTTCGTCTGAAGGCGTGCTCCACCCGCTATGGCCAGAATGATTAGGGCGGCCTTTCTTTTGCATGGAACATTTTGTATCCATGCTATGCGGGTATATAGTGTGGGGCGGTTGAAGCCAAGGGGGCAGAGAAACCTATGGCATGGATTTACCTTGTAGCGGCAGGGCTGTTGGAAATCGGCTGGCCGCTCGGCCTCAAGATCGCGGAGAGCCCTGAGAGCCGGATTCGCGGTGTCGTGACGGCAGTGCTGTTTATGGGCGCCAGCGGAACGTTGTTGTGGCTGGCGCAAAGGCAGATTCCCATGGGCACCGCCTATGCTGTCTGGACCGGCATCGGCGCCGTCGGCACCCTCATCGTCGGCATCCTCTTCTACGGCGAGCCCAGCACGGCCATGAGGCTCGGCTCCGCATCGCTGATCGTGCTCGGCATTATCGGGCTGAAACTGGCCCACGGATAAAGCCATGAAGCCGCAGAGTACTCGCGCGAGGACCGTGCTCTTGCTGGCAGCGCTCATGGCCCCGGCCATCTGCATCGCGGTCGACCCGGCGAGCGCCTCCAATGAAGTACGTACCGAGCGTTACTTTCAGAGCATCCGCAACGATCCCAATCAGGTGCTGGTTTTTCTCCGCCAGATGCCTAAAGGCGGCGACCTGCACAACCACCTCGTCGGCGCTATTTACGCGGAGACGTTCATAGGATGGGCGTCGGAGAAGGGTTTGTGCGTCGATCCCGCCAGCTTCTATCTCAGTCAGCCGCCTTGTGGCGGCGAAAAAGGTACAGTGCCGGCCCGCAATGCGCTCACTGACCGTTTCTTATATCGCGACATGGTAGACGCCTACTCCATGCGCAAGTGGGAGCTCTCTGGGCTATCCGGGCACGACCATTTCTTCGACACTTTCGACAAATTCATCGTCGCCAGCTACGGCAAGACCGGCGAAATGCTGGCGGAAACGGCTGCTCGCGCGGCCTCGCAGCACGAGCTTTACCAGGAACTGATGCATGCCGCGGCTTTCCCGGAGGTTATGGCTCTGGCAAACAGCGCTGGCTGGGACGACGATCTTTCGCGTCAGCGCAACAAACTCCTGGCCAATGGCATGGCGCAGGTAGTGGCTGCCGCACGCAAAGAGATGGACGATGCCGAGGCTGTCCGCAATTCCACGCTGCGCTGCGCCACCACTCAACCTGACCCCGGATGCAAGATTATCCAGCGGTATCAGTACATGGCATTGCGCGGTGTGCCTAAGGAGATCGTCTTCGCTCAGATGGTACTGGGCTTCGAGGTGGCCAGCGTCGATCCACGTTTTGTGGGAATCAATCTGGTTCAGCCCGAGGAGTGGTATGTTTCCCGGCGCGATTTCGCATTGCATATGCAGATGCTGCAATATCTTCACAGCGTTTATCCAAAGGTGCACATCGCATTGCATGCCGGTGAACTGGCGCAGGGCATGGTTCCACCCGAAGAGCTGACTTTTCACGTGCGCTCATCCGTCGAGACCGGCGGTGCCGAGCGCATCGGACACGGTATGGATGTCATGTATGAAGACCGGCCCTACCAACTGCTTCGCGAACTGGCGCAACGCAATGTGATGATTGAGATCTGCCTGACCAGCAATGCCACGATCCTCGGCGTCACGGGCAACCGTCATCCGCTGGGCGAGTACATTCGCGCAGGAGTTCCGGTGGCGCTCGCGACCGATGACGAGGGCGTCTCGCGGTCTGACATGACACAGGAATATCTGCGGGGCGCGCTCGATCAGGACCTTAGTTACGCGCAATTGAAGAAGATGGCGCGCACCAGTCTGGAACATGCATTTATTTCCGGAGCGAGTTTGTGGAGCGATGCCGGAAACTTCATGCCGGTGAAGGACTGTGCGACAGATTTCCGCACGCCGCAGCCGCCATCGGCGACATGCCGGAGCTTCCTCAACAACAATGAAAAGGCCAACCTGCAATGGATACTGGAATCGCAACTGATTACCTTTGAATCGCAGCCTTGGCCGTCTAAGGAAGGAAGTCAGCATCCGCCAAACCCATGAAGTCGACTAGCGTCCCGAATCAGAAGTTCGTTAAATAGCTCCTGGGTTTGTGTCAGGGCTCGGCTTCACAGGCTGCGGGGAAAAATCCCGCTTTGAACGCTTTGTAACAGGGCACGACTTCACAGGCCGCTGAAAAAGGAACCAACTTGGTAATTTCGGTCATTCCGACGAACGAAGATTCAATAACTTGCAAACGCTTTTTCGCCCGAAGTGGCCCTCAAAAAGACTTTTTCAGCGGCCTGTTCAGTCGTGCCGATAAGCCTGATTTAACGTGCGCGCTATGGCGCGAAGTAGCCGGAGATGTCCAGGATCAGTTGCGTCAGGCCCTGGGCGTAAGCATCGATGGAACCATTATTGGTCGGCACGATGGCCATGTTGGAAGTGATAAAGCCATCGGCGGCATTCAGCGTCGAGACCACGGGCTGGTGCTCGCCATCCGGCCACAACGTCAGGTAACCCAGTGACCGACTCGGCACTACTGTCGCATTGAACACGTACGCCTGCGCACTACTGGGAGGCGCGCACACGCTGCCCACCGCATTGACCGGAGGACTCAGAGTGCCGCTGAACGGCTGTCCATTTCCCACCTGTCGCGTGTCGAGCACGCGGCAAGGCGCTGCCGGATACATCGACAATCCGCCGGTTCCCGGCGTCGCGAAGTAGCCATTGATATCGATTAACAGATCGGTGGTGTCGTAGGCGTAGACGTCGATGGCGCCGTCGGTTCCGGCAGGCACAATCGCGGCGTTGGCCACAATCGTCGCCGTGGGATTGTTGAGGGTCGAGACTACCGGCTGCGACTCGCCCGTGGGCCAGACTGACAGATAGCCCAGCGGCTGACGCGAGGGATTAGGTATCACGGTGAAGTTGAGGGAGTAGGCCTTGGGATTAAGGCCTGCTGGGATGCAGCTGCTTTGCAGCACAAGAAAGCTGCGTGGGGTTTGCGCCGCCAGGCGCGGGCCTCCGAGTTGGCCGTCGGTGCCGCGAGTGTCAACCAGGCGGCAGGGCGTCAGCGGATAGAACTGATAGGTTCCGGAGGCAGGCGGCTGAAAGTAGCCGTCAATATCGAGGATTAGGTCCGTGGTGTCGGTAACATAGACGCTGACCGCCCCCTGATACCCGGCTGGGACAATGGCGGCGTTGGCCTTCGTGCGGCCGTCGGTCGAATTCAACGTGGAGACCAGGGGCTGGTCTTCGCCCGTCGGCCAGATCGTCAGATAACTCAAAGTAGTTATCGGGACTACCGTGACATTCAGCGAGTAGGCAGCAGCGCTCGCGGGAATTCCACATTCGCCAGCTGCGCGACGTTTCGCCCTGAATCGGCGGACCCCCGAACGGGCCATTCGGGTTGCGCGTATCCACTACACGGCATGGAGTCACTGTCGTAAGCTGCAGCGCAGCAGGACTGGCGCCGCCAATGACCGACACCGTGTCGTCACCGTTATTGGCTACATAGAACCGGTTATTCACGATATCGCCTTCAATCGCGCCGGGAACCATGCCCACATCGATGGTCGTCGTCTGGTTGGTTGCGCCATCGATCATCGTCATCGTGTTGTCGGCGAAGTTTGCGACGTAAATCTTGTTACTCACCGGATCGACAACCAGCTCGCTGGGCGAGTTGCCTACGGTGACGTTCGTTGGGTTCAAGGTTGCTCCGTCAATGTCAGTCACGGTGTTGGAGCCGAAATTGGCGGTATAGATCTGGTTGGTCACCTGGTTGACCGCAACCCAGTACGGATTGAGATCGGTATTCACCGTACTCGTGTGATTGGTGGCGCCGTCGATGACGGTAACGCTGTTGCCAGTGTTGTTGACAACATAAATCTGATTGGTGATGTAGTTCACCGCAGCTTCCAGCGGATAGCCTCCGCCGGCTACCGTGGTGACGGACAAAGTCACGCCATCAATGATGGCGATGGTGTTGTCGGCGAAGTTGGGCACGTAAATCTTGTTGGTGACCGGATTGACCGCCAGTCCCGACGGGCCATTGCCAACGGTCACGCTGGTCGTCTGGTTGGTAGCGCCATCGATAACGGTTACCGTGTTGCCTCCGCTATTGGCGACATAAATCTTATTGGTGACGGTGTTCACTGCCGCCTGATAGGGCGCCATGCCGACGTTCACCGGGGTGGTGGTGTTGTTGGCGCCGTTGATCACCGTCACCGTCCCAGGACTTTGGCAAGTGGGATCGTTACCGCAGAAGTTGGAGACGTAGATCTTGTTGGTGAATGGATTGACCCTGACATCGTAGGGGAACTGGCCGGCCGCGACGGTCTGCGTCTGGAACGTGATCCCGTTAATCACCGTCACGTTGTTGCTGCCATAGTTGGCAACGTAAGTCTGGTTCGTCGCGATGTTCGCCGCGGCTGCGATGGGTGTCGTTCCCGCGTCCACGGTTTGAAGTAGCGTCTGCGCGACGGCAAACCTCGGTGACAGTGTGAAGCCAATGGCTACAATGGACAGAACTAGACAGCGCTTCATCGCATCTCTCTCTCGGCGTTTAGTTACCGCCGTGTGCGTCGGCAGTTGGACTGACGTCGGCTGGGCGGTGCGCAGCCGCGTTGTGGATGCGCTGCGACTGGGGCGCGCCGAAAAGCTCCGGATGCAGGTATGTGCCGCGCTCCTGCGCAGGTTTGTCTTCCTCGTTCGGAATGCGATTAGCGTTGGCCCAAGCGTCCTGACGGATGCCGGTCACCTGCCATGAAACCTTCACCCCAGGCTTGTTCGTTCTAATCGTGAAGCGGCCTCGATCGATTTCCTTGGCGACGATGGCCTGAGCAAACTGGCCGATCACGGTGAGCTGATAGCGGAAATCACGATTGAGCGTCTCGAAATAGTTCGGCAAAACCACGGTCGCCAGCCCGCGTTTGTCGGTAGTGACATTTCCGTTGTAGATGTTCATCATGTCGGGCGATTCGACGAAGGAGTGCGACAGGTACTTGTTGGCGGGATCGAGCGGATCGTCGATCTTGAACGAGCCGCCGCCCTTGGTCAGGGTGCCACCTACGTTTAGGTTGCCGTCGATCTGGACAGCGCCGCCGAAGTAGCCGCTACCATCCACATTGACATAGAATGTGGCGTTTCCCCCATTCGACTCCGTACCGACGAGGAGGCTACCACCCCCAGTATTCACCATATAAACCGCCGAACCGCCGGGGCTCTCGGTCAGCGCGTAAACGCCATTCATACCTCCGCTGGTCGAATTGTTGATTCCGGCTACGCCGTTGTAGCAGGTGTTTGAGCCGGTTGGGACACACGCTCCCAGGATAGCCACGCCAGTTGCAGACTTGCCGTACACGCCGTAACCGCTCGCGCTCTGACCGAAGACGCCGAACGCATTCCCCGAAGTTGCCGTATTGGTGCCGTAAACGCCGGCGCCATTGCCGCTGAGGCTTTCTCCTTCGACGCCATAGGAAGCGCCCTCGGTTGCGTTAGCAACACCGTATACGCCAGCGCCATCAGGACTCTCGCTTTGGCCGTCCACGCCGACAGCCGGCCCGCTTGTGGCCATGTTATGACCGAGAGTGCCGATACCGCCAGGACTATAGGTAATCCCGATCACTCCATAGCCGGGACCCGTCGTGAGTGACTGAAGACCCTCGACGCCAACGCCGGATGGGCTGTTGACGTTACCAAAAACCCCGAAGTTAACTCCCGTTGTGGCAATTTCGCTGCCGTAAACTCCAACGCCAACCGGACTGGCGTTGGTGCCGATCACGCCGAAGCCCAACCCACTTGTTTCGCTGTTTATGCCGTAGACACCGGCACCACCCGTACCAGAAGTAACAGTACCTGATACCCCAATTGGATTGCCGCTTGCGGCGGTATTCACGCCGCGAAGCGCCGGGGCTTGATTGCTGGTAGTGCCCTGGATGGGAACAGAATTATTGTTGACAACTTCAAACGCAGCAACCGGGCCGGTGGTTCCTATCCCGATGTTCCCGTTCATAGGGTTCTGGTAGATGGCTGAGCTTGCCAGGGTGGAAGCGTTCGTCCACAAGGGAACGTAGTTGGTGGTACCGCTGCCAGTTATTGGTAAGGAGTGAGGCGCATCGTGTCCCGTGCCACCATTCCCGACGCCCCCCGGTCCCTTGCCCGTTTGCGGGTTCAGTTCTGACGGCGGCACCAGGGCGTACGCCGAGGGCGGCAATCCGCCGAAGGTCTCGGCATCGGCCGCCTTCAAGGCGTAGGGCACGCTTACCACCATAACTCTCGGCTGTTCCGCCTGGCCCTGCGGCTGCACCCCCAACCATTGCGCCTGCGCGGAGGTAAAGATGTCCATAGGGAGTCCTTCCGGCTGGGTTGCTCCGAGCTGTACCGTGTAGCGCCCGCTGCCATCGACATGCACGTTCTGCACCTCCGACCACAGGGGTGCACCGCCTGTCTGCTCGGAATAAAGCGAGAAGGTGATCGCCACCACGTGGGTGGGAGCCGTCCCGGGCGCGAGAACGACCCCGTTTTCACCCGCTTCGGTGCCCGCAGGGCTCAACGTTCCGCTGAAGGTGATAAGTCTGGGCACCGTCGCAGCGACGGGTGCGGTGGTGCTGTTTGGGGTCTGGGCGGCAAGCGAAAGCGTGAGGCAGACGAGTGCCGCAGCGACACAGCTCAGTCGAATCTTCATGGGCTTCCCCCGGTAGAAATGAATGCAGAAATCGCCATCAGCGTTCTCGCCGTTGTCTCTACTTGTGCTCTGTTCCAAGCGCGAGTTTAGCCGGGCTCTTTATTTCCGGGAACTTCGTTTCCGGGAGCTTGACCTCCGGAAGCTTAATCGGCGCCATCTTACCCGGTCGAAGTTCGGGCTCGTTCGCCGCGTTCTCGAACTGCTTGGTTTTATCCGCGAGCCGAACGTTCTCGTAGCCCTTGCGGCGAGCAACGATGCGGTAATCGAAGGCGATGCCGGCGGTCCCCCCTCCAAGTTCGCGAACCTCGAAGCTGTCCGCGGTCTCGTTGGTGACGTACAGTCCTTTGCAGTCCCCCTTCGGCGTCAGGAAGACGTGATACTCCATGCCGGTGTTGATGGTTTGTGCGAAGGTGGATTCGAGTTGCACCACGGCTGAGCCGTTCGCGAGCTGCGCCGAGCCGATGTCTTCAAACCAGTTTTCCGGCGCCTCCACGGCATAGAGCGCGACCTTGCGCGTCCCGCCGTCCACCGGAACCACCGCCGACTTACTCCCGTTGCAGGCTAGGTTGCCGCCGACGTCCATCACGCAAATGCCGCCATAATGTCCGCCATGCGTTGCCAGGATGTTTCCGGTTTCATCGGTGTTCTCGTCATTCTGGAACTTCGCGGTCGAAATGTTCTCGGCATTGTTGTAGGCGGCGATGGCAATACCGAAATCAGCCGTCGCCAGGACACCAACACCGGCACTCTGGTTGGTGTCGCCCCAGACGCCGATGGGACGAAAGCTCACGCCTGCACCCTCCGTGCTTGGGCTTACGCCGATCCCGTAGGTTCCGATACCTCCGGGGCTGTCGGTTATGCCCATAGCTGCGACCGACGGGCTGCCTGTCGTCGATTTGTTGTGCCCGAGCACGGCGGTTGCTGCGGCGCTGAACGCCTGTCCGTTTACGCCGGGCCCATTGCCGGTGGTGGCCATGTTAATGCCCACCACACCAGCTCCAGCGGGACTGGCCGTCTGCCCCGAGACTCCGACCGTCAAGCCGCTGGTCGCGGTTGCGCTCCCAAGAACAGCAGTACCGTTGGAACTTGCGTTAGCACCCTCAACTGCAACATTGGAGGCTGCAGGGTCCGAAGATGAGCCGTAGATCGCCATGCCAGAGCTGCTGCTATGCGTAATCGCCTCGATTACAGGGCTTTGCGATGTGGTGTCCACCTCATCCGCGTAAACAATCGTGTACGTGTTACCCTGAGCACCCTCCACAGAAAGAGCACCCCTCGCATTCGAGACAATCGCCAGCGGCGCGATCGGTGCCTGGTCGCCCCAAGTAAGCCACCCGTTGGAGGCTTGCCACAAGTTCGAACGTGCCAGATTCGAAGCGGACGTCCAGACCGGGATGTAGTTCGGCGTCCCGCCGCCGCTCAGGATGAACGAGTGCTCGTTCTTCACGCCGTGGGCCGACCTGCCAACGGCGTTGACCGCGCCAGACGCGGGTGCAGCCGCAGCTCCGCCGTCCGTCGTCGCAGCATCGGGCGCCTGCAGAAAGGCCGACGGCGGCTTGCCGCCGAAGGTTTCCGCGTCCGCAGCCTTCAGAGCATAGGGAACGCTCAGCAGCATGATGCGCGGCTGTTCGGCTTGCCCTTCCTGCTGCACTCCCAACCACTGTGCCTGGGCTGAGTTGAACAGTTCCACCGGCAATCCCTCGGGTTGAGCGGAACCGAGTTGTACCGTGTAGTGGCCCGTCTTGTCGACCTGCACGTTTTGCACCTCGGACCATAGCGCCACACCGCCCGTCTGCTCCGAGTAAAGAGAGAAGGTAATCCCAATAACATTGGCAGGAGCGCTGGCGCTATCGCGAGCGACAGCTCCCCCTCCGGCCATGTCCGTAGTCAAGTTCTGCACTGTCCCGCTGAACCTCACTAGTCGCGGCACCTGAGCGCTTGCTGCTGTAGCGTTGCTGGTTGATGTTTGGGCCGTCATCGACGGAACTGTCGACAGCAGGGCGAGTGCAACACAGACAAGTCGAAGGTTCATGGGTTCTCCGGAGTCCGGAATTGTTTACAGATAAGGACCGGTCGAGAATAAATGTGGTAGAGCCAGAGGGCTGACCTTTTCCCCGAACCCTTGCGTCCCGCGAGAAATTCTTCGCGAAATTGAATCGGAGGGAGCGTAGAGGACAGTAGCGGGAGTTTAACAGGAACGAGGCGAGAGTTGTCAATGAGTCGTAAGTGGCGAAGCCCAGCCACAATTGTGCTCGGAAGGTCAGCCAGGCGAGCAAGGTCCCCATCGCTGTCAACCCTGCCGAAAATCTTCATGAGAACGCGAGGGTGGCAGTCGGGGGCTCGAGCGTGGAGGCGCGATCGCTGCTTTCGCGGACGCTATCCTCGATGGGAGATAAGCTCTATTGGCGGTTGATCTACGATGCAGCCAGCAAGAGTTATGAGCTGAGCATGAGTCGTCTTTCGCAATAAGAAAGCTGCACGGTCAGCAAAACTTCTTAGCCCATCCTGCTGCTTCGGGTAGTGACCCACTGTTAATAAACATCGTTGAGTGACGAAGCCGTCTTGACATCCGCCGACAAGGGCGTAGAATTGCCCCCGTCAGCCGCGACCACTTAGCAATCATCGCTCCCATCTTCTGGTTCGACTGAATCGCCTCGATTCTTAGTCTCGGGCGCAATACATACTCGCCCCCGGCTTGCAGGTTCGGACGCGGCGTCCTGGAAGTTTTCCACCAAGATCAAGCTACGTCGCCTTAACTGATCTCAACCGGAAGTATTTGGAGGAGTAGCCTCCATAAACTTCTGCGGCCCTTCGAGAGAGGATCAATACCATGTTCACTCGCTTCACCAGCCTTGCAATCATTGCAATTGTCGCCGTCGCGTGCGTACTCGGGTTCGCACCGGCCAGTTGGGCCCAGGATACAGCGACGGCACACAGCATGACCGGATGCCTGCGCAACGGCGGCGCGCCGAACACCTATATCATCAGCAACCGCGAGCACGGTGCTCCGAGGGCAATGTCAATTGTCTCCTCCAGCGCCGGCCTTGACCTGGCTGCTCATCTGGGACAGAGAGTTCAGATCACGGGCACGCTGGTCCCGGCCAAAGAGGCGGAGGCGGATCCGAACGTGCCAAAGGCTTTCAATTATATGAATGTGACGGCGATCAAGACGATCTCTGCCACCTGTCCGTAACTTATCCCCGATAAGTTTCAAGGGCCAAATCACCGGGTAGTAGCCG